>CAYVPI010000124.1:0-15950 GCA_964453495.1 uncultured Pseudomonas sp.
GGTAATCCAACAGGTTTTCAATCGGATCGGTAAAGGAATAAACCTTCACCTCGCCGCGAACGCCGTGAACCGAAAAAATTTTGCCGACGACGATCAAGTCATCTGCGTTTTCTGGCGTCGCGTTCATATTACTCAGGCAGCAGCCTTGGCAGCTTCCTTCAGCAACTGAGCAACACGCTCAGAAGGCTGTGCACCAACGCTCAGCCAGTAGGCTACGCGCTCTTGGTTCACAGACAGTTTGATTTCCTGACCACGAGCAACTGGGTTGAAGAAACCAACGTGCTCCTTGTGGGAACCGTCGCGTGGGTTACGCGAATCGGTAACGGTCAGTTGGTAGAATGGGCGCTTTTTAGAGCCACCACGGGCAAGACGGATGGTTAGCATTGAACATCGTTCCTGTAGTCGGTGCTGCAAATCATAATGCACAGCGGGCACACGGGTGCCCGAAAGGCCGCATATTCTCAAGGAATATACGGACTTTTGCAAATGCCATTTTCCGGCGCCGGACAGCGCGCCATGCTGATCTGCAATTTGAGCCACTGCATGCAGTGGCAGGTAATCCCGCCGAGGCGGGGTTCGGATTACTGGCGTTCATTATTTTGTAGGAGCGGGCTTGCCCGCGATCGAGTGCGCAGCGCTCGTGAAATTTGCGGCCGTTACGCGACCGATCGCGGGCAAGCCCGCTCCTACGGGGTTAAAGCGCCAGTAGTCGGAATTCTTTACAGCTTGGGCATGCCGCCGCCGGGCAGCATTCCGCCCATGCCGCGCATCATCTTGGCCATACCGCCCTTGGCGGAGAATTTCTTCATCATCTTCTGCATCTGCTTGTGCTGCTTGATCAAGCGACCGATGTCCTGCACCTGGGTGCCGGAACCCATGGCGATCCGGCGTTTGCGCGAACCGCTGATCAGCTCAGGGTCGCGGCGCTCGGCCGGGGTCATGGAGTTGATGATGGCTTCCATCTGCTTGAACTGCTTCTCGGCCGCATTCTGGGCATTGCCCATTTGCGCCAGGTTCACGCCGCCCATGTTCGGTAGCTTGTCCATCAGGCCACCAAGGCCGCCCATGTTCTTCATTTGTTGCAGCTGATCGCGGAAATCCTCGAGATCGAAGCCCTTGCCCTTCTTGAGTTTTTTCGCCAGCTTGTCGGCCTTGGCCTTGTCCAGGGTCTGCTCGGCCTGTTCGATCAGGCTGAGCACGTCACCCATGCCCAGGATGCGCGAGGCAATACGATCAGGGTGGAACGGCTCGAGCGCTTCGCTCTTCTCGCCCATACCGATGAATTTGATCGGCTTGCCGGTAATCGCACGCACCGACAGGGCAGCACCGCCTCGGGCATCGCCGTCGACCTTGGTCAGGATCACACCGGTCAATGGCAACGCATCGCCGAACGCCTTGGCCGTATTGGCGGCGTCCTGGCCGGTCATGGCGTCAACCACGAACAGGGTTTCGACCGGCTTGACCGCGGCGTGCAGGTCCTTGATCTCGGTCATCATCTCTGCATCGATGTGCAGGCGACCGGCGGTATCGACGATGACCACGTCGATGAACTTGATCCTGGCCTCGCGGATGGCCGCTTCAGCAATCGCAACCGGCTTCTGGCTGATGTCGGACGGGAAGAACGTCACGCCGATATCGTTGGCCAGGGTTTCCAGCTGCTTGATCGCAGCCGGGCGGTAGACGTCGGCCGACACCACCATCACGGTCTTTTTCTTGCGCTCTTTAAGGAAGCGCGCCAGCTTACCGGCGGTGGTGGTCTTACCCGCACCCTGCAGGCCAGCCATCAGCACGACCGCAGGCGGCACGGCATTGAGCGCGAGGTCTTCGTTGGCAGCGCCCATCAAGCCTTCGAGCTCGGCCTGGACGATCTTCACGAACGCCTGGCCAGGCGTCAGGCTGCGCGACACTTCGGTGCCGACGGCGCGCTCCTTGACCTTGTTGACGAAGTCCTTGACCACCGGCAAGGCGACGTCGGCTTCGAGCAAAGCCATACGCACTTCGCGCAACGTATCTTTAATGTTGTCTTCGGTCAGCTTGGCCTTGCCAGTCACATGGCGCAGCGTCTGTGAAAGACGGTCGGTCAGGTTTTCAAACATTCGTGATCCTTTCGGGCTCTGTCGAACCGAGGTTTATCAGCTGTTGCAAGCGCTCGCGGGGATGCTCGACGAGCCTGTAGCAAGGGCAGGTCGCCGATTATAACCAAGACTCTGCCGCACGGACACCATACACGCGTCTTTCGTGGCGGGCGGGTTCTATGCCAAACTCAATAACTTTCGGGCTTGCCTAACAGGACTTATGCTCCCCTTTTCCTCCAGTTTGCTACCCAGCCTCGCCGCCGCCACCTTGTACGCCGCTGCGACCATTTATCAAGGAACCCGTCTGGGACAGGGTTCGCGGGCCGACAAACGCCTGCTTTGCCTGCTTGGCGCGCTAGCGGTACTGGGCCATGCCAGCGCCCTGTTCATGCAATTGCTGACGCCGCTTGGCCTTAGCCTGGACTTTTTCAGTGCCGCCAGCCTGATCGCCATGGCCGTCATTACCCTGACGCTGATCGCCTGCACGCGTATCCCGGTGGAAAACCTGCTGGTATTGCTGTTCCCGCTGGGCGTGCTGACGACCTTGATCGCCCAGTTCGCACCAACCGGCACGGTGCCATTGATCAACGAAGAGCCGGGCATCCTCGCCCATATCCTGCTGTCGATCCTGGCGTACGGCATGTTCACCATCGCCGTGTTCCAATCCCTGCTGTTGCTGCTGCAGGATCACCAGCTCAAGCACAAGCACCCGTCAGGCCTGATCAAGAACTTCCCGCCGCTGCAAACCATGGAAAGCCTGTTGTTCGGCTTCCTCTGGGCCGGCTGGAGCCTGCTCTCGATGTCGCTGATATCGGGCTGGCTGTTCGTCGAGAACCTGTTTGCCCAGCACCTGGTGCACAAGACCCTGCTGGCTTGCGTTGCCTGGGTGGTGTTCAGCGTACTGTTGTGGGGCCGCAACCACCTCGGCTGGCGCGGCCACAAAGCCATCCGCTGGACCCTTGCAGGCTTCTGCCTGCTGATGTTGGCGTACTTCGGCAGCAAGCTGGTACGCGAATTCATCCTGCACATCTGAAGGGCCGGGGCCATGGATAACTTGCCGTTGGGCCCAGTTCTCGGCGTCATGGCGCTGACCCTTTTATGGTCGGCGCTGTTTACCGCCGTGGAAGCTTCGCAAAACCACCTGGCAGCCCAACGCCCCAACAACCGCGCCGGTGACCGGCCGCGCCTGGACGTGGCGTTGCCTAGCCTTGTGCTCTGCAAAACCCTCTGCAACGTGACGAGCGTCGTGCTCGGTACGTTGCTGGCCATGCACCTGTTGGAGGCCAAGGGGCCGTGGCTGGCCGGCCTCGGTGCGACCTGCATCCTGCTGACCTTCACCGAGTTTCTGCCACGGCAGCTCGCCAGCCGCCATCCTCAAGCCTTCATCAGCCTCGGCAACGGCCTGCTCAAGCCACTGTTCAAGCTGCTCTACCCTTTGGCCTGGCCTTTTGAAGCCATCGCCAGGCTGCTGCTGCGCCCGTTCACGGTGAAAAACGGCCCCATCACCCAGCACGACAACGAGCAAGGCAGCGGCCATCTGCTCAACGAGCTGGCCAATGACGCCCGCGCGCACAAGCCGCAACTGACCAGTAGCCTCCAGGCGCTGGACAAGATCACCGTCAACGACATCCTGGTACCGCGCAGCGAAGTCGACGGCATCAATCTGGACGATCCGATCGAAGCCATCATCGAACAACTGATCATCAGCCGCCACACCCGCCTGCCGGTCTTTCACAGCGATATCAACCAGGTTGAGGCCATCCTCAACACCCGGCGAATCAGCCACCTGCTGCCCAAAGGCGAGCTGACCTGCGACCAACTGCTGGCCGCTTGCTACGAGCCGTATTTCGTCCCCGAGAGCACCCCACTGCAACTGCAGCTGCTCAACTTCCACAAGCAACAGCGCCGCCTCGGCATCGTCGTGGATGAGTACGGCGAAGTACAGGGCATCGTCACCCTGGAAGACATTCTCGAAGAGATCGTTGGCGAGTTCGAAGACGAGCACACGCTGGACAACTCGCACATCCACCCCCTGGCCGATGGTCGCTTCGTCATCGAAGGCGCGATTTCGATCCGCGAGCTGAACAAGAGCCTGGGCTGGCACCTGCCCAGCGACGGCCCCAAGACCCTCAACGGCCTGGTGACCGAAGCCCTGGAAAGCATTCCGCAAAGCAGCGTTTGCCTGAAAATTGGGCGCTATCGCCTGGAAATCCTCGAGACCGAAGATAACCGTGTCAGCCGCGTCCTTGTCTGGCAAACCAGCGCCCTGCCCCTGCCCCTGCCCCTGCCCGCCAGAAAGCATTGAAGACCGTTAGCGTGCTTCCTATACTCGAGCTTCCTACGGACCAGCTCATGTATCAGGGACTCGCGCGCCACCCCTGCTCGGTGCTGCTTTACCATGGAACCCCTGCTGACCCAGGGCTCGACCGCCAGCGCGGCTTGAGCTGGATTGGCGGGTATGTGTCGGGGGCGGCATTGCTCAGCTTGATTGCTGTGCTGTGCCTGAAGGAAACGCGTGAGAGTGATTTGAACCGCGTTGTTTGATGAATCATCGCGGGCAAGCCCGCTCCTACAGATACTGCGGCAAACATATGCCTTGCATCTATCGTGTGGGAGCGGGCTTGCCCGCGATGCGACCGCGCAGCTGTCGCTACTTACAACTCTACTTGGACCGCCTGAGCAGCACGCGTCGCCTTGCCGCGAGCCGCTTCAATCGACTCATCACGCGCCAATGCCACGCCCATGCGGCGCTGGCCATTGACCTCAGGCTTGCCGAACAAACGCAATGCCGTGTCCGGCTCGCTGAGTGCAGCCCCAAGGTTGGCAAACGCGGCCTGCTGCGAATGCCCTTCCACCAGGATTACCGCCGAAGCCGAAGGCCCGAACTGGCGGATCAGCGGGATCGGCAGGCCGAGAATGGCCCGGGCGTGCAGGGCAAACTGCGACAGGTCCTGGGAAATCAATGTCACCAGCCCGGTGTCATGGGGGCGCGGCGAGACCTCGCTGAACCACACCTGATCGCCCTTGATGAACAGCTCCACACCGAACATGCCACGGCCGCCCAGCGCCTCGGTGACCGCCTTGGCCACCCGCTCGGACTCGGCCAGGGCTGCCGGGCTCATTGCCTGAGGCTGCCAGGATTCCTGGTAATCGCCCTTCTCCTGACGATGGCCGACCGGTGCACAGAATGTGGTGCCACCGATATGCCGAACGGTCAGCAAGGTAATTTCATAATCAAAATCGATGAAGCCTTCGATGATAACTCGGCCTTTACCCGCACGCCCGCCTTCCTGGGCGTAGTCCCAGGCTTTTTGCACATCGTCGGCGCTCTTGAGCAAGCTCTGGCCTTTGCCTGAGGAGCTCATCACCGGCTTGACCACGCAAGGGAAGCCCAAGTCCTCGACAGCCTTGCGGTAGTCTTCGAAGGTATCGGCAAAATGGTACGGCGAGGTGGGCAAGTCCAACTCTTCGGCGGCCAGACGACGAATGCCTTCGCGGTTCATGGTCAACTGCGCGGCACGGGCGGTCGGAATCACCGTGAAACCTTCGGCCTCCAGCTCCACCAGGGTCGCCGTAGCGATGGCTTCGATCTCCGGAACAATGAAATGCGGCTTCTCTGCCTCGATCACCGCGCGCAAGGCAGCACCATCGAGCATATTGATGACATGGCTGCGATGAGCGACCTGCATGGCCGGGGCATTGGCGTAACGGTCGACGGCAATCACTTCAACGCCAAGGCGCTGCAGCTCGATGACCACTTCCTTGCCCAGCTCACCGCAGCCACACAACAGTACGCGTGTCGCGGTCGGCGACAATGGAGTTCCGATAAGAGTCATCTCAAGTCCTCGGTAAAGCAGTCCAGAAGCCGCCCTGAAGGGAGGCGGCCTCGCTGAAAAGGGGAATTTTACATGAACCGGTCAGGATCGCGGCGGCGAACCAACCTCCCACAACAGGCCGCTGGCGCGCGCCCGCTCATTGCACAACTGCAGCACCTGGCGCCGTTCGCTATTGTCCATGCGGCTCCAACGCGTGATTTCTTCGCAGGTGCGCTGGCAACCCACGCAGATATCGTCGTCATCCAGCGCGCACACGCTGATGCATGGCGAAGGTACGGGGCGTTCGGCACTGCTCATCATTCGTCCTGCGGTGCGAGTTCACGGGCATAACGCTGGGCGTTGTGCACGTAATGGGCGGCACTGGCCTCGAGCATTTTCTTCTGGGCTTCAGTCAATTCACGCACGACCTTACCCGGCGAGCCCATGACCAGCGACCCGTCCGGAATCTCCTTGCCTTCGCCGATCAGCGCATTGGCGCCGATGATGCAGTACTTGCCGATCCGCGCGCCGTTGAGAATGACCGCGTTGATGCCGATCAGGCTGTAGTCGTCGACACTGCAGCCATGCAGCATGGCGTTATGGCCGATAGTCACGCCTTTGCCCAAGGTCAACGGCGACCCCATGTCAGTGTGCATCACGGTGCCATCCTGGACATTGCTGTCCGGGCCGATATCGATCAGCTCGTTGTCGCCGCGCAGCACCGCGCCGAACCAGACGCTGGCCCCGGCCTGCAAGCGTACTTTGCCGATCAAGGTGGCAGTGGGCGCAGCCCAACTGTCGGGATGGGTTTCGACCCGAGAGTCGCCCAGACGGTACTTCATGCGTGATTCCTCAACGTTCAGGCTATGGCGGCTGACATCCCGCTCACGTATTGATGAAGCGTTCGGGGGGTTGATGCAAGCGGATGTCGGCATCATAAAGCAGGTTGACCAGCTCGACGATCATGATCGCCGACAGCCCCCAGATCTTGTATTCGCCGTAGCGGTAGCTGGGCACGTACCAACTGCGCCCCTGATAGTCGATACGGTGGGTATGCTCGCGCGGGTCCTGGCGAAAAAACTCCAGGGGTACGCTGAACACTGCGGCGATTTCGGCATCATTGGCCCGATATTCCACGAAGTCAGGGATCAGCCCCACAAAAGGCGTCACCTTCAGGCCATGCAAGGAAATCAGCGGGCTCAAGGGGCCGATGATTTCGACCAGGCCCGGCGCCAGGCCAATTTCTTCTTCGGCTTCACGCAGCGCGGTAAAGACCAGGTCAGGGTCCTCAGGGTCGCGTCGGCCACCGGGGAATGCAACTTCGCCACCGTGGGTAGAAAGCCCTTTGGCCCGTAAAGTCAGGACGAGCTCGGGATCTTCGCTGCGGGTTATGGGCAATAACACGGCGGCCTCGGGAAACCGTCGATCGGTTTCCGTCTCCAGGGAGCGCGGCGTATGGCTGCCTACACGGCGAAGTAGCTCATCCAGCATGGTTTCTCTCGATTCAAAGCCTACCCTGCATCATGCACCAAAGCAGCTTGCCACCCAACCCCCTGCGACAATGCCGCTTGCCGGCCAATGGCCATAGGAGCCAAGATAAGCACAGTCACCAGGAAGCTAAGCATGAAATTCTGTAGCCAGTGCGCAAATCCAGTTATTGAGTGCATCCCCGACGGCGACACCCGTCTGCGGTTTGTCTGCAACCACTGCACGCTTGTCCACTATCAGAACCCCAACATCGTTGCCGGCTGCCTGCCGATCTGGGGCGACAAGGTCTTGCTTTGCCGGCGCGCAATCGAGCCGCGTCGCGGTTACTGGACCTTGCCTGGCGGCTTCATGGAGAATGGCGAGACCCTCGAACAGGCCGCTCGCCGGGAAACCGATGAGGAAGCCTGCGCCCGCCTGGGTGACGTGAGCCTGTATACCCTTTTTGATTTGCCGCACATCAATCAGGTGCATGTGTTCTTTCGCGGCGAACTGGCCGACCTGGATTTCGCCAGCGGCGTAGAGAGCCTGGAAGTGAAACTGTTCGCCGAAAACGAGATACCTTGGTCGGAGCTCGCTTTCCGGACGGTGGGCCGTACTCTAGAATGTTACTTTAACGACCGGCGTGAACAACACTACCCGGTTCGCAACGAAGCTTTGCCGCCGCTGCTCGCACAGTTGCCGAAGACTTGAGTTCAATTTTCATCTACAGCACCGGCGCAAGCACCGTGCATCACCTTCAGGGATACCGTTTCAATGCGTGGGTTGCTCGCTTTTCTCTGCCTTTTCATCGCTTCAACGGCTTCGGCGTCATTCACCGAGACCCGCGTGACCAAGGTCATTTCGACTCAACCTTTGATCGAAAAGATACTGGTTATCAAATCCGCTCGTCAGCTGCAATTGATCAGCGCGGGTAAACCCCTCAAGACCTATCGCATCTCCCTGGGCAAGCGCCCCACGGGGCCGAAGATGTTCGAGGGCGACAAACGTACACCCGAAGGGCTGTACTGGATTGACTGGCGCAAGGTCAGTGATCGCTTCAACCTCGCCATGCACATTTCCTATCCGAACATCAGCGACGCCGCACGTGCCCGCCGCGAAGGGTTCGAGCCTGGCGGCATGATCATGATCCATGGCACGCCTATCGATGACGAGTACCCGGAAGAGATCTTCCATACCCTGGACTGGACCGAAGGCTGCATCGCCATGACCAATGCCGACATGCGGGAAGTCTGGAACCTGGTGCAAGACAACACGATGATTGAAATACGCCCCTGAGCCGCAACCGGCTGTACTTAAAAGGCGCCCCCCCACAGGGCGCTTTTTTTATGCCTGCGAAGATGAAACCTTCGTTGCCGTTAACAACACCCCGTCACTTTCTTCGTCCTCATCCCACCGGCGCTGAAGAATCATCCCAATTCATTCAGATCGCAAAATAAATAAGATCAATTCGAACGGATTGCCCTTTTTATTCAATGGCCAATTCACCCGATTAGCCAATCACTAAAAAAAGGCAGCACAATGCTGCAAAACTTGAAACCCTTTCCCTTGGCGGTTGCCGTGTACCTGGCACTGGTCAGCCCTGACAGTATCGCCAACGAAGCCATGCGCTTGTACCAACAAGACAGGCAAACCGAAGAGGACGAACGCCAACGCCAACGCCTGCGCCAGTTGCAGCGCAATCGTACAATTGCCGAACCCGCCCCGGCCACTGCAACGCCCTTCGCATCCCCTGCGACGACGTCGGGGTGCCTGGCCAGTTCCGGCCTGCGTATCGGTGGTAACCAGCGGATTTCGCTCGAAATCATCAGCTTGGCATTGGCGACGGTAGCCAGTGACTGCATAGACGACCAGCAGGTGAACCGCCTGCTCAAGACGATCACCGACCTGTACCTGCGTGAGGGCTATATTGGCGCCCGCCCGTACCTGGTCAGCCCATTGGCAGACGGCGCTACCCTGGACATCTTCATCGTCGAAGGCTTTGTCGAGTCCGTCGAGCTGAGCGATCCGGACTTGCCGCTTTCCCTGACCAGTGCGTTCCCCGACTTGCTCGGCCGCCCGCTCTTGCTGCGCGACCTGGAGCAAGGCCTGGACCAACTCAATCGCTTGCGGACCTTCGACCTCACTGCCGACATCGAACCCGGCCAGCTCAGCGGTGGCTCGCGCATCATCATCCGCCCCCGCAGCCGACCACAACGCTGGACCCTGGGCGCAACGCTGGACAATCGCGGTGGCGTGCAGACCGGGCGCAACCGCACCGGCATCAGCCTGAGCCTGGACAGCCCCTTGCAGCTCAATGACTACATCCGTGCTTCCGCCAGCCGGACACTATCACAAGGCACTGCCTATAGCCGCAGCACCGGGTTGCAGTACAGCATTCCGTTTGGTCCCTGGACGTTCGGCCTCAACGCCAATCGCGTGGAGTACGTCAGTTCCGTACCTGGCACCCGCTTCCAGAGCACAGGCAATAGCACTTTCTATGGCCTGAACCTGGAACGCGCACTGTGGCGAGATCAACGTACCCTGCTCAGCGTCAGCACAAGCCTGAGCCGCAAAAGCCTCGACAACTTCTTCTTGCGCCGCCCAATAGCGCTGCAAAGCCCGACTCTGCTAGTGGCGCAAGCCGGCTTTAACCTGCTCTGGATCGACAACGGCATCTGGACCGCTTACCTGGGGCTTGCTCAGGGATTGCACGGCGCTGGCGCCGATAAGCAGCCCACACGGCCAAATCTGCCCAACCCGCAATTTCGCAAATACCTGGCCAATTTTACCTACACCCGCCAGGACCAGTGGCTGGCCATGCTCTGGCAATCGCGCAGCGAACTCAACCTGCAATACAGCCGCGACCTACTGCCGCCTATCGAACAGCAATTGCTTACTGATGATTCGGCCGTGCGCGGGTGGCGCACGCAAAGTGTTACCGGCGCCAGCGCCGCTGTCTGGCGCAACACGCTGAGCCTGCCCATCGAGTTCGAACCGCAGTTGCAGGTCACGCCGCATGTGGGCGTAGACCTGGCCTGGAGCAAAGCCTACTCACAAGCATCGCAGCGCCGCCTTGCCGGCACCCATGCCGGTGCAAGTTTCGGCTGGCCAGGAGGACGGCTAGAACTCGACTACCAAAAAAGCCTGAAAGAGAGCAGCAAACACCCCCTCGACCATGAGCCCGGCTATTGGTTGATGACGCTGTCACTGCAAATTTGACCTGAATAAGAAGAACAAAATGACTTCAGCCAATACCGATACTTCGCGACACCGGCCTGACAGGTTGCGCTGGATCATCTCCAGCGTGCTCCTGGCCCCTTGCCTTCCAGCTGTTGCCCAGGGCTTGCAGCCCGCCACCGGGCCGGGTGGCACGCCACTGGTCAGCCAAAACCATGGGGTACCCGTTATCGACATCGTAGCGCCCAACGGCAATGGTCTTTCCCACAACCAGTTCCTGGACTACAACGTCGCCGAGCAAGGTGCGGTTCTCAATAACGCACTGGTGGGCGGGAAGTCGGTACTGGCGGGAGTGCTGGCAGCCAACCCGCAATTCCAGGGCCACGCGGCCAGCGTCATTCTCAATGAGGTGATCAGCCAGAACCCCTCGAGCATCAACGGCGCCCAGGAAATATTCGGCCGGCCGGCCGACTATGTGCTGGCCAATCCAAACGGCATCTCCGTCAACGGCGCCACCTTCTTCAACACGACCCGGGCCGGCTTCCTGGTTGGCACCCCGGAAATCGAGGATGGCCAGCTTCAGCGCCTTAATACCTTGAATGCCCGAGGTTCGCTGCAGATTCACGAACGTGGCCTGGAAAACCGCGAAGGCAGCCTGGATCTGCTAGCGCCGCAGATCGATTCGCGCGGGCAACTCATTGCCCAGGGTGACCTCAACCTGGCCATCGGAAGAAATCGTGTGAACCATGCCGATGGGCAGCTCATCGAGACGGCCTCCACTGCCGCCACCGAGCGGCGGATCGACGCCAGCCTTTTTGGAGCGATGCACGCCAACCGAATCAAAATTGTCAGCACGGCCGCAGGTGCGGGCGTGCGTATCGGTACTCCACACATCGAAGCGAAACAGGGCGTGCAGGTCAGCTCTGCCGGTGCCCTGCATGTTACTTCGCCAGGCGACAAAGCCCCCACGCTCGAGCGCAGCAGATTGTCCGGGGGTGAGGGCGACCTGAACCTGCAAGCCTCGGACAACATTACCTTGAGCGCAGTCGATGCCCGAGGCCGCGCTATCAACATCAAGGCTGGCAAAAACCTGGTGCTCGATGTAACGACCCGAGAAGCGCTCAGCCACAGCGTGGAAAACATGATTGATAGCTGGCTCGAGAGCCTGACCAAAACCCTGGAATCCAACGAAAAAAAACAGGTAGGCACACAACTGGCCGCCACCGGTGATATCACCCTGCAGACCGGCGAAGACACACGGCTCTTGGCGTCCAGTGCCAAGGCTGGTGGCAACCTGAGCATCAAAACCGGCAAAGACCTGACCGTCACCGCGGGCATCGACCGCAAGGTTGAAAATGAGACGATCAAACATCGCAAGTTTCTCTGGCGAGGTGAAAGCGACAACTCCAAAACAAGCGAATCGGCCGTTTCCAGCCAACTGTCTGCACGCTCACTGGACCTGCAAAGCGGTGGCAAGACTCAGGTAGTTGGCAGCACCCTGCGCAGCGAAAGCGACTTGAACATCAAGGCCGCCACTGTCGAAGTCACCACCCTCTACCTGGAGCAATCCGACAGCAGAAATGATTACAGCGGCGATCTGGTCGGCGGCAGCTTTTTCGGCAATCGGGGCAAAGACAACAAGGAAAAGCTCGACCACCAAAGCAGCGAGGTAACAAGCAAAGGCAATCTATCGATTGTCACTGACGAGGTGCGCATCAGCGGCAGCCGCGTGTTGGCCCAAGGGCAGGCCCGAGTGATCAGCGAGAAAGGTGCACTGCTGATCGAGAACGCCCAAAGTAACCTCAAGATCGACGAAATTACTGATGACAGCAAGCTGTTCGGCCTGCTCAGCAATCGAAGCGAAAACCAATCAAACACTTCTGCCGTCATTTCCAGCGACGTCAACTCGCACACCAATTTGCACCTGGCCAGTGCCGAGGAACTGAAAATCATCGGCTCGACAGTCACCGCGACCAAACACTTGGCGCTGCAGGCCAAAGGCGACATTACCATCGGCGGCGTCAGCGGTGCGCAATCAACCAGTACCACTCAAAGCAGTCGATCCTTCACCGCACAGGCCAAGCAAACCAAGGATGCCGGCGATGGCAAAGCCGACTCCCGACAATTCGTCGCCTCGGTGGGTTATGAAGTCAATGAGCAACGTAGCAATGAACAGCTGACCACTGTCACCGGCAGCACCCTCCAAGGCGCAAACGTTAAAATCGAGGCTGGCAATACAGTCGATATCAACAGCGCTGACATCTCGTCCAGCACCGGCGACGTGGACATCGCCGGAAAAACCGTAAAGCTGCTGGCCGGCCAGGACATAAGACGCAGTGAAAACACCGCTACCCAATCCGGCGGCGGCCTGGCCGTGACCGGTGGCATCGACCGCATCGGCAGCGCGTTTGAAGGCTACAAGCAAGGTCAGCGCACTGTCGAAGAGCAGACTTCAGTGGTAAGTACTCGCATCCAAGCCAACGGCAAGCTGTCGATCACAGCTGACGCTGGAAAGGGACACATCGAAACTCAAGGGGCAAAACTGCACGCCACGGGCCCAATGGATATCATGGCGGGTAGCATGACCAATCGAGAGGCGACCGCGACCAGCAGCCGAATAGATGAACAAACCAACTGGAAGGGCAGCCTCGGTTCGAGCATCGAGTACAAGGACCTGACGCGCCCGATCGAACGCCTTGTCAACGGCGAGGAAGAAACGAAGTTCCAGCAGGCGGCCATCGAAGACGCCCTTCTGCCGCCCAGCCTCGGTGCAGACCTGGAAATCAACCACCTCAACCGCACCGCGAAGGAAACCAGCAGCCAGGCCATCGTCAGCGAATTCAGTGCTGGCACCCTCACGACACAAATTGCCGGTCATCTGAGCGACAGCGGCACCCGCTATGAAGCGACCGAGGGTATCTTGCAAATCAACGCCGGGAGCCATGACCTGAAGGCCGCGCAGAACACCAACACAAGCGAACTTCAGCGCCTGGATGTCGATGGCAGCCTGCGCGTCTTTACCAACACAGGTAAAGACATCAATGCTCGCGCAGCAGTAGCCGGCAGCAGCATCGACCGCAGCAGCTCAAGCAGTACCGCGCTCCCTGGCAGCCTCCATGGGCAGACCGGTATCCAGATACAACTGGGCAGCGATGGGCTGTACGAGGGCACCCGCTTCAACGGGGGCAGTGGCCCGATTTCAATCCAGAGCGCAGGCACATTGACCCTGGCACAGGCCAATGATCGTCAGGTACAACATGAAACCCTGTTCGATGGCAACGGTTGGGGCAAAGGCGGCAGCAGCCCAGCCAGCGGCAAGAGTGGTGCCGCCAGTGTGCTACTAAATCGGCAAGTATCCACCCGCGAAGCGAACCAGGCCCAGGTTGCAGAACTCGATAGCCAGGGGCCTGTGGTGTTGACAGGCGACAAGGGCATACGCCTGGAAGGCACGCGTATCGGCGCCGAGGTAGATCCGGTCAGTTCCATCACGCTAGAGACCCCTGGCAAGGTTGAAGTGCTCGCTGCGGTGGATGCCGCCGGCGCAAAAGGAGATAAATTGGGGGGCGCGTTGCAAGTGAGCGCCAGTGCCAGTAAAACCTCGGAGGCCAGCAGCAAGGGCGGTGGTATTGGCGGACACTTCCAGGCCGGTGGTACAGATGACAAGTCCCGGACACTCACGGGAGCACAATTCAATAGTCAGGAAAAACTCGCCATTTTGGCTGGCAGTCGCCAGGACATTGCAATCGACCTGGAGGGTTTGAAGGCCAATGCCAGGGAAATCACGCTCCAGGCCAACCAGGGCGGCATTCGCATGCAAGATGCCACCTCCACGGCGTTTCGCGACAATCTGAACCTGACCGCAGGCGTCGGCATCAATAAAACCGCCGCCAGCGATGTCGGCAAGAATGCCTCCGGCTTGTACGCACGGGCAAAAGTCGCGATAGACAAGCTCGACAGCACGACCCATCAAAACAGCCAATTGCGTGCTGATCGCGTGACGCTGAACAGCCGCCTCGATACCCGGCTCAACGGTATCAACATCGACGCAGAGCGCATCGAGGGCACAATAGGTGGAGATTTGTTGGTCGAAAGCCGGCAAGACCAGGTCAATGGCCTCAAAGTCGACGTCGATGCCAAGCTCAGCAAGGAGAACAACCCGCAAGGGCTGCTCAATGGCGTAAGCGCTTTTGCCGGGCCGGCTTCCGGCAAGGTCAAGGACAAGGTCGGTAAAGACATTCAAAAGCTGGATACCGGCCGCACCGCAACGGTGAATGGCGAAATCGAGAAAATCGACAGGAACACGGTAGCCAAGGCTTCATCCCTGCGCGGTCGAGAGGGTATCGATCTCAAGGTCGAGGGGGATACCCGTCTCGTGGGGGCAACCCTCAAATCCAATGACGGCAAGGTGGATCTCGGTTCCGGCAAGGTTGAGCTGACAGCACTCGAAGGCAGAGATAGCCGAACTCAGGTCGGCATCAATGGCTCCAATGCGCCCGTTGAGCTGGTCACGGGCTTCATCGATGCGTACAAAGGCCCCGCCAGCGAAACCGACAAGGCCGATCGTACGGCGGACTTAGGCGTATTACGCACCGGTGGGCACGACACTCGACAATCGTTGCCGTCGAGCGTTGAGCAAGGATTAAACTGAAGGGATCAAATGTCGTACAAACGCCAGACTTCATAGGCTGGCGTTTCGTACGGATGGCTTCGCTTGAGCGCCGTCACTACCGCATCGATCAGGTTATCTTGGACAACCAGTTCGACTTTCCACTCTTCAACCTGCTCAACCACCCCAGCCTGCCCGAGAAACGGCTGGCTGCCGTCCAACGGGCGGAACTGGCCCTGGCCAAGGGTTTGCCACGAACAGCAGTCATAATTGCCGATTCGCCCCCCTCCGGCGGCGAATACGGCACTTTTGACAGCCTCGACATGGCTTGGTGGCACGAAGAAGCTGAGCTTGTACACCTTTAGTTAACCCACGCGCGCGCGTTGCGGAACATGCGCATCCAGGCTGCATCTTCGTTCCAGTCATCCGGGCGCCAGGAGTTCTGTACGGCACGGAAAACCCGCTCAGGGTGCGGCATCATGATGGTGACGCGACCGTCGCGGCTGGTGAGGCCGGTGATCCCGCGCGGCGAGCCGTTCGGGTTGGCCGGGTAGGTTTCGGTGACCTTGCCGTGGTTATCGACAAAGCGCAGTGCCACGCAGCCGGACAGGTCGGCCTCGAGCAACGCTTCTTCGCTTTCAAACTCGGCATGGCCTTCGCCGTGGGCGATGGCGATCGGCATGCGCGAACCGGCCATGCCTTGCAGGAAGATCGAATTCGACTTTTGCACTTCGACCATGGCCACACGGGCTTCAAACTGCTCGGAGCGGTTACGCACGAAGTGCGGCCAGAACTCGCTGCCCGGAATCA
>CAYVPI010000125.1:0-15879 GCA_964453495.1 uncultured Pseudomonas sp.
CTCGCCATTGGGTGCGAGCGCATGGCACTGGCGCGACTTCAAAAGCTGGCCCACCAACACGCCATCTTGCATCCCGATCAGTTGGCCTACGCCCTCGATGGTCGAGGGATCATAGCTACGCCACTGATACACATCAGCAATGTACGGCAGCCAGGTAACTGGATAGGTCTCACAATTGAAATCAATGGGGCGCTGCGCACTGTTTCTCCACCCCGCCCAAGGCACAGGCCGCGACCACACCAACTCTTCATTGACATTCGGGCTGCTTATCCATTGGGCAATACCCTTGAAGACATCATTAGTGAATTCATCATTGACGACTAGCGAAACGCTCGCCAACTGCCAATCGTCCTTTGCCACTGGATGGGGCATCGGACGCTGATACAAGTCAATGGACATCAATTCACTGATATGAACAGAAGCGCTCCCGAACGCGTCTTCGAGATCAATGATTTTCTCGACATCCTGCCCTCTTTCTGGCGCTGCAAAAAGCAAAAAACGCGGCCCACCCGCAGAGAACGCAATATAAGCACTATCCTCGAATTCGCCACGCTGACTATCAGACAGGTCAGTAATACCGTAAAAAACAATCAAACATCAGATCGGATAAATCCACGGCTTCCTACTCTTGATTGCAAAACCATTGCGCAACACGCCTGACGCATGGGTACACGCACATAGCGACCAGCAGCAACAGCTACAAACGATCCTCCGTCAATGACGGGTGAATACTGTCTCGATGCGGGAGATACGCCGCTTGGCATGCGTACGCGTATGATCGGTGGGGGCTTCCAGTTGGCCGATGACGACCGGTGAATCGATGATATCCATGAACGTATGCAGCGCTTCCGGATCCGGCAAGCGTGGCAGGCATACGCTGACGGACTTGCGCTGGCTCGCCGGTACGGCTGGCACCATCACGTACTGGGTTTCATAAAGCAAGGCATGCTGTATCTGTGGGCTCTCGCCACAAAACCTGGTCAGGTCGACGCCGGCATGGGTCGCGAGGTCCGTGTTGGCGATCAGCAAATGAAAGGGATCCAGGGCGCTCTGGGTGATCGACAACAGCTCCTCGAAGGACTGCACCGGTGCGATGCGGTAGTAGCCCAGGTGATTGAGCATTTTTTCGATCTGCATCACTTGAGCATGGTGCTCATCGGCGATGAGGATTCGCATTTTCTTATTCGGCATCATCGGTGACCAAGGCAGTAAAAGTGGAAGGCTCTCCTTGACCATTACAACGCCATTTTATTACTGCAGGCTCTTGGCTGCACCTCGCCAAAAAGGTCTGTATTAATACTTGTTGCGAAATGCGAATAAATCAAGCTGGCGACAGCAAAGTCTTGAGAAAGTTTCGCAACCTATGCATTTATTCTGCGACGACCGCGCGCCGCGGCATAGAAAGGCGTACTCGCAAGCCATCCGCCTGGGTTTCGAACTGCAGGGTGCAGCCGCAACGTTGCACGATTGCCTGGACAATCGCGAGCCCCAAGCCACAACCAGTGCTCTGGCTGTTGCGCCAGAACCGCTGGGTCAAGAATTGCAGGTCCTGCGGGGCGATACCCGGCCCTTGGTCACGTACTTCGAAGCACGCCTGGTCATCGTCAAGCTGAAGCGTCACTATCACCGGGGCATTGTCGGGCGTATGCCGCAGCGCGTTGTCCAACAGGTTACGCAAGGCTGCCACCGCCAATACTGCCGGCATCTCCAGATGCGCTTCGGCACTGCCTTCGGGTAAGCGTAGCTGTATACGACGATTGTCTCCATGGCTCGCATCATGGATGGCCAAGCGGGCCACCTGCTCGGCACTGCAGGGAACGCCGTCGTCGAACGACAGGCTGCCCTCGACCCGGGCCAGTAGTAACAATTGCTCCAGCGTACGGTGCAACCGGTCAGCGCCCGCCTCCGCATGGGCCAGCGCCTGTTCACGGGCGTCGCCGCCCGTCATGCGGGCTACTTGCAGGTGGGTCTTGATTGCGGTGAGGGGGCTGCGCAATTCATGGGCTGCATCCCCGGTCAGCCGCCGCTCGCGCTCGATGGTCCGGCCAATACGCAGGAACAATTGGTTCTGGGTTTCCAGCAGGGGTTGCAGCTCGCTGGGCAGTGCTCGCACCTGCAATGGCTCCAGCGAGTCGGGGCTGCGTCGCCGCAAGGCATCGCGCATGCGGTTTAGCGGTGCCAGCCCTTTACCAACGCCCAGCCAGAGCAAACCGAGGCTCCCCAGCAGTGCTACCAGCACCGGCGCCGAAGCCGCCAGCAGGATCGAGCGGTTGAGCGCTTCGCGCTCACGAACGCGATCGGCGGTGGTGATACGTACTTCGCCCCGAGCCAGGGTGAAACTGCGCCAATGGTCGCCATCGATGAGCTGGTCGTGAAAGCCGCTGCGCTGGTCATCGAGTGCCTGCTCGGCAGTGTGGTGACTGCGCGCCAGGATCTCCCCACGCAATGAACTGACCTGGCAGGCCATGCCGTCGGGGATGCTGAGCTGGTCGGCACTCAGGCGGGTCCCCTCGCCCTTGCTGGCCAGCGGTTGGGGCAGTTGTTCGATCAAGCCTGAGACCATGCGTGCCGATGCCACCAGGCGTTGGTCCAGGGAGAACATCATCTGGTTGCGCAGATCACGCAGCATCCAGGCTGCCGCCAGCGCCCAGATCACCACGAATGCCGTGCCCAGGATCAGGCTCAAGCGCAGGCGCAGGCTCATCGCCCCGTTTCTCCCGGCAGCTGCGCCGCACCCAGGCGATAACCAAGCCCGCGCACGGTTTCGACGATACCGTTGCCCAATTTGCGCCGCAGGTGGTGAATATGGACATTCAAGGCATTGCTCTCCACCTCGTCGCCAAAGCCATAGACGCTATCTTTGAGCTGTTCGCTGGAAAGCACCCGCCCACGGTTATGCAGCAGCGCCTGCAACAGCGCCTGCTCGCGCCGGGAAAGGTCCACCGGCTGGCCACCGAGCAGGGTTTCGCGGCTGCTGGGGTCATAACTCAAGGGGCCATGTTCGATGACATTGACCGCCCGCCCCGCCACGCGTCGCAACAGGGTGTGCAACCGCGCATTGAGTTCGCGAAGGTCGAACGGCTTGAGCAGGTAGTCGTCGGCGCCGGCCTGCAAGCCGTCTACCCGGTCGGTAACGGTATCGCGGGCAGTAAGAATAAGCACCGGCAGGGACTCACCTTGCTGGCGCAGGCGTTGCAGCAATTTCAGGCCATCCTCGTCGGGCAGGCCCAGGTCGAGCACCATCACATCGAACTGTGCGGCGCGCAACATGGCCTGGGCAGCATTGGCCGTCGCGACGCGGTCAACGGTCAGCCCCTGGGCAGTGAGGCCGGCGACGATGCCGCTGGCAATCAGGTCGTCATCCTCGCAAAGCAATACATGCATGGTTGGGCTCGATGATCAAAGGCCCATCAGGCCAGAACAGGATTAAGCGCAGATTATGCCCTCTGAGCGACTCGCTGCGCTCACATCCTGTCGATTAACATTCGGTTAATCGGCCCCGCGCAACCTTGCCTGCTATTGCATCGCCAAGGCATCGTCATGCGTGTTTTCTTACTTGCTTTCCTGCTGTTGTGCGCCGGCCTGGCCCAGGCCCAGCCGTTCGACAACCCCTTCACCCGGCCGGATTTCCTGCCGGTCGGCAAAGCCTTCGCGTTCAGCTCGCAACAACTGCCGACGGGGCAAACGCGCCTGCACTGGAAGATCGCCGACGGCTACTACCTGTACCAGCAACGCCTGAAGTTCGATGGCCTGCCCACTGAACTGCACCCCTCGCTGCCTGCCGGCGAACCTCATAGCGACGAATTCTTCGGCGACGGCCAGGTCTATCGGGGCGAGCTCGAACTGCTGATCGCGGACCGTGCCGGCGGCCAGGTCAAGGTCGGCTGGCAAGGCTGCGCCGACGCAGGCCTTTGCTATCCGCCGCAAACCAGCGACGTTAACCTGGGCAGCTCAACCACCGTCGGCAGCGAGGCCACCGACCTGTCGCTGGCCAACACCCTGCTGCAAGGCTCGCTGGCCTGGGGCCTTCTGGTATTTTTCGGGCTCGGGTTGCTACTGGCCTTCACCCCCTGTTCTTTACCGATGCTGCCAATCCTCGCCGGCCTGGTGCTGGGCAATGGTGCCAGCGTTCGTCGGGGCTGGGCGCTGGCTTGCTGTTACGTGCTGAGCATGGCCCTGGTCTACGCCGGCCTCGGCGTGCTGGCGGCGCTGCTGGGCGGCAGCTTGCAGGCCATGCTGCAACAACCCTGGTTACTCGGCAGCCTGGCAGCCTTGTTCGTGCTGTTGGCCCTGCCGATGTTTGGCGTATTCGAGTTGCAACTGCCTGCTTTTCTGCGCGACCGCCTTGAGCAGGCCGGCCGCCAGCGTCGCGGCGGCAGCCTGTACGGCGCCGCGCTCCTGGGCCTTTTTTCGGGCTTGCTGGTAGGGCCGTGCATGACGGCGCCACTGGCTGGTGCCCTGCTTTACATCGCACAAACCGGCAATGCCGTACATGGTGGGCTGATCCTGTTCAGCATGGGTCTGGGCATGGGCTTGCCGCTGTTGTTACTGGTGACCCTGGGCAACCGCTACCTGCCGAGGCCCGGCGCCTGGATGACCCTGGTCAAGGGTCTGTTCGGCTTCGTGTTCCTCGGCATGGCGTTGTACATGCTGCGCACAGTCCTGGAGCCCGCACTGTGGCTTGGTCTTTGCGGCGCGCTCCTGGCCTGCCTGGCCCATGCCATCAGGTCACGCCTGCCGCGCGATTTGTGGTTGCAACCCCTGGCCGTATTGCTGGGGTTGTGGGGCGCATTGATGGTCGTCGGTGCTGCCGGCGGCGCCAGCGACCCCTGGCGCCCGTTGCAGGTGTTCGGCGTCGCCGCCACTGCCAACGCTGCACCCGCAAAGGATGCCTTTCTCACAGTGACA
This sequence comes from uncultured Pseudomonas sp., assembly GCA_964453495.1. GTDB lineage: Bacteria > Pseudomonadota > Gammaproteobacteria > Pseudomonadales > Pseudomonadaceae > Aquipseudomonas. The sequence continues at coordinate 4,909 of CAYVPI010000125.1, forward strand.
AGCCCGCAAGTGCTGCAACGCGAACTCGATGCCGCACAGGCACAGGGGCAATGGGTCCTTCTGGACTACTATGCCGATTGGTGTGTGTCCTGCAAGATCATGGAGAAGCAGGTGTTCGCCAAGGCCGACGTGCTGGCAGCGCTCGAGGGTGTGCGCCTGTTACGCCTGGATGTCACCGCCGACAACGCCGACAGCCGCCAGTTGCTGCAAGGCTACCAGGTACCTGGCCCGCCGAGCCTGTTGTGGTTCGGGCCCGATGGCAACGAACGGCGTAGCCAACGCATCACCGGCGAGGTCGACGCCCGTACCTTCACCCAACACTGGACTGCAACGAGGGCCCGAGGCTGATGCTGACCGTGAATGTAGGGCCCATTGCCCTGGCTCTGGACCACGTCTTGTTGCTCGGTGCCCTGGGCCTGGCCACCCTGGTGGGCTGGCGCGTGGCCAAGCGCGGAGGCGACAATCCCGAGTCGACACTGTTCGTGCTGTTCATGCTCGGCCTGCTGGCTGCGCGACTGGGTTTCGTGATCGCCTATTGGCCGCAATACCGAGACGACCTTCTACAGGTCGTCGACATCCGCGATGGTGGCTTCCTGGCCTGGGTCGGGTTACTGGCGGTTATCATTGGCGCCATATGGCAATATCGCCGGCAACCGCAGCTGCGTCGCCCACTTGCCATCGGATTGGCCTGTGGGGTGTTGTTCTGGCTGATGGGCAGCCTGGCCGGCCACCTCTACGAGCGCGGCACGCGCCTGCCCGACATCACGCTGCACAACGCCGCCGGGCAACCGGTGCGATTGGCCGACTATCAGGGGCGTCCGCTGGTGATCAACCTGTGGGCAACCTGGTGCCCACCCTGCCGCCGGGAAATGCCGGTGCTGCAACAGGCGCAGAACGAACGTAATGACGTGATGTTCCTGTTCGTCAACCAGGGCGAGTCACCGGGCACCGTCACCACCTTTCTGGCCACTTCCGGGCTCGGGCTCTCCCACGTGCTGTTCGACGGCAGCGGGCGCCTGGCCCAACAAGTGGGTTCGTCGGCATTGCCCACCACGCTTTTCTACGACGCCCAAGGGCAACTGATCGGCAGCCACCTTGGCGAACTTTCCCGCGCAAGCCTGGCTCGCGCACTTGAATCTTTCGGCCGCGCACCTGCGGCTGCCTCTCCCGTTTCTGCAAGGAGTGCTCCATGAAATTCCCCCTCACGTTCGCCCTGGGCCTGGCCTTGATTCAAGCCCCGTTGCTGCAGGCAGAAGAACTCCCCGAAGCCATCAAGATGATCGAAAAAAAAGGTGCGCGCATTGTCGGCAGTTTCGATGCACCGGATGGCTTGCGTGGTTACGCCGCCCAATTCCAGAACCGAGGCATTTCCCTCTACCTGACACCTGATGGCAAGCACGTGCTGGTCGGCAGCCTGTTCGACGCCCAGGGCAAGGACTTGAGCCAGGCCCCGCTGCAGAAGCTGGTGTACGCGCCCATGGCCAAGGAAGTCTGGGCCAAGATGGAAAAAGCCAGCTGGATTGCCGATGGCAAGGCCAATGCCCCCCGTACCGTCTACCTGTTCAGCGACCCCAACTGCCCCTACTGCAATATGTTCTGGGAGCAGGCGCGCCCCTGGGTCGACTCCGGCAAAGTGCAATTACGTCACATCATGGTCGGCATCATCCGCGAAGACAGCCCGGCCAAGTCCGCCGCCCTGCTCGGCGCCAGCAACCCCGAGAAAGCCCTGCACAGCCATGAAAAGGCCGGCAAGGCAAGCACGCTCAAGGCATTGGACAAGATACCAGCGGCCATTCAAGCCAAACTCGATGCGAACCTGGCACTGATGGAGGAACTGGGGCTTTCGGCAACACCGGCAATTTTCTACCTGGACAAGGAAGGGCAACTGCAGCAGCAACAAGGTGCACCCGACCCGCAAATGCTCGGCGCAATTCTGGGCCCCCGCTGACCAGTGGCCTGTGTGGTCAATTTGAAGCCGTTCACATATCTTTGCCCGGAGCAGGCAGAAATCACTAATGATTCAACTTCTCAATTGACAATAATTATCATTAAGAATAGTTTGTCATCCGTCGCGCAGGGGGCGCGTAAAGACGCCCCCTTTCTCCTTCGCTCAAAGGTGATTTCCATGGCGGAACAACTGCTCACAAGTAAGTGCGATTCACCCCTGCTTCAGGCATTCATCGACAACCGCACCTTGCTGGTGAAGATTGCTTCGCGTATCACCGGGTGCCGGTCTCGCGCCGAGGATGTTGTCCAGGACGCGTTCTTCCGGCTACATGCAGCGCCGCAGATCACTTCATCGTTCAAGGCCCAGCTCAGTTATCTGTTCCAGATTGTGCGCAATCTGGCCATCGATCACTATCGCAAGCAAGCCTTGGAGCTGAAACACTCCGGCAGCGAAGAGGAAGGCCTTAATGTGCCTATCCATGGAGGCTCGCCCGAAACAGCGCACATCAACTTCACGATGCTTGAGCACATCGCCGACACACTTACCGAGTTGCCCAGCCGGACCCGCTATGCCTTTGAGATGTATCGCCTGCAGGGCGTGCCGCAAAAAGACATCGCCAAAGAGTTGGGCGTATCGCCGACCCTGGTCAACTTCATGATCCGCGACGCACTGGTGCATTGTCGCAAGGTCTCGGCCATCCGCGACGCTGGCGCATCCCGGTATGCCGCCCATTGATCGACAAGACTATTGCCCAGCGGCGGTCACCGTGATCTGGTAAGGCTGGAAAATTCTCTGAAGCTCACCGTTGCCCCGCAACCGTTGCATGAACTCGCCGAACTCGAGCGCGCTGATCGGTGCCCTTGGGCGCAGCAAGGCATAGTGGTGGTAGACCTGGTCCACCCGTTGTGAGGCAAGCAGGTCGCCCGCACTACCGGGGTTGCGAACCAGGTAGTCACTCAAGTACGAACGCGTCACCAAGGCAATATCGGCACGGCCACGCTGTACCATCAGCAAGTTGCTGTCGTGGGAATAGGTCAGCGTACTGCTGTAGTTTGCAACAAGGTACTTGGGGTCGGCATTGAAGTTGGCAAAGGCGTAGTGATACCCGCTGAACAGAGCCAGACGCTTGTCGCTCAGCTCGGTGAAGTAGTCCTGGTCGCGGCCATCGACATTGCGCGCAACGAAGATCTCCGCATCTTCCAGGCCCAGGTCGACTGCTTCATGGTCTATGGCTTTCCAATCCCACGCGGGGTTTTCAAAGATTGCCATATCAATGCGCCCCTGCTCGAAATCGCGAAAGCGTCGGGGTATCGAAGTGGGCACCAGCACAAAGCGGTATTGGTCTTGCGCCCCATTGAGCGCTGCGATCAATTGCGGCAGCAGGCCATTGTCGGTGCCTTGCTCAGGCCGAATGGCGTAAGGAGGGAAATGCGCCGCTGCGACCTTGACCACCGGCTGAGCCGCAGCTGCCAGCGACAGAAACGCCATGAGCGCCCCTGTTGCCATCCGCCAAGCCACCGGTGTTGGAACAAAACTCAAGACTACGCTCCGCACATCAAGGGGATCAATAAAGCTAGTGTCCTGCCTCGGAAATAAGCTGTTCCCTTTTGACGGCACCTGTCGCCGCCATGCTGCGTTGCCACTCCTCGCCATAGCCCTGCTATGACTCGTCGCGGCGCCTTGCCTGGCAGCAACAGGTACTCGTCAAAAAGGTAACGTATTTCTGAGACAGGACACTAGGCGTTTTCAAAACGTTGCACAACCGTGACCAAGCCGCGTGTTTAGCCATCCTTGAGCAATAACAGCATCGCTTGTTCGGCAATCTGATCCAGGCTGAGGTTGCCATGGGGTTTGAACCAGGTGGTTGTCCAGGACAAGGCACCGGTCAAAAACCGTCGGGTGAGGGAAATATTGCCCTTGATCAACCCCGCTGCCTGAGCCTCACCCAGCACATCGAGCCACAGCTGTTCGTAGGTATTGCGAAGCGCCAAGACCTGCGCCTGCCCTTTGGGTGACAGCGAGCGCCATTCGAAAACCAGTACGGCCATGGCCTCACCGGTACCGCCCATGATCGATTGCAACTCGCAACGGATCAGCGCCAACAAGCGTTCACGGACATTGGCTGCCCCCGCCAGCGAAGCGCGCATCAGCGCCGTGTTATAGATGATGGTTTGTTCCATCACCGAACACAGGATTTCGTCCTTGCTTTTGAAATGATGAAAAATGCTGCCCGATTGGATACCCACGGCGCTGGCCAGGTCACGAACCGTCGTGCGTTCGAAGCCCTTGTTGCGAAACAGGTGCGCTGCCGCCTGCAGCAATTTACCCCGCGCACTGTCGGGGTCGATCAATTGCCCCTGATCGACCAGTTCACGCATGACCTGCAAGGCTTGTCGTTCGTCCACTCCCCTCTCCCTATTGCGGTTGCGCCTTTGCAGTATGGACGCTGGGCGGCAATTTATGCCCTCAAGCCCCGCCAGGCAAGGCGTTTGCAACCGATCATGGGCACAATGCAAGCATCGGCCAGGGGGATTGGGAAAAATGTCGGGTTTGGCTACGCTCTAGCCATCTGCGCATGATGAAAGGGAGCCTGCTATGGCCCATTGGCTGGTGATCGACCTGGAAGCTACTACCGATGAAGGCGGCTGGCTGGTTGCGGAAATGGAAATCATTGAAATCGGCGCCAGCCTGGTCAACAGCGCCGGGCGCGAAGTGGACCACTTTCAACGCTTCGTGCGGCCGCAACGGCGACCGCAGTTAACCCCCTTTTGCCGGGAGCTGACCCATATCAGCCAGGCCAATGTGGACACGGCAGCACCGCTGACCGAGGTCTGGTCATTGTTCGAGCGGTGGCTGGGCCATCACCAGACCCACCTGCAGGCCTGGGTCAGCTGGGGCGACTACGATCGCCAGCAATTCCTGCAGCAATGGCAGCAGCACCAGATCAAGAGCCTTTTGGCCGATGTCCCGCATATCAACCTCAAGCAGCGCTTCGCCAAGGCCCGCCAACTGCAACGCCCGCTGGGCCTGAACGGTGCCTTGCAACTGGCAGGGCTGCAGTTTTCCGGGCAACAGCACCGGGCTCTTGAAGACGCGCGCAATACTGCGCGGCTGCTGCCGTTGACACTGCCGTTCTAGGGTTCGTACGGGTAAAAGCGGATGACGAGGCAATAGCGCTTGGGCATACTGGCCAGCCCTTTTTTGCCCATTTCGAGGAATCGCCCATGTTTAAAGTCAACGAGTACTTCGACGGCACCGTCAAGTCCATTGCCTTCGAGGCCACTGAAGGTCCAGCCACCATTGGCGTCATGGCCCCGGGCGAATACGAGTTCGGCACCGCCCAGCGTGAAATCATGCACGTGGTTTGCGGCGCACTGACCGTGAAGCTGCCTGACGGCAACGATTGGGAAACCTTTGAAGCTGGCAGCCAGTTCAACGTTCCGGCCAACAGCAAGTTCCAGCTCAAAGTGGCAGTGGCAACGGCTTACCTGTGTGAATACCGTTAATCGGTATTGAAATCGGCGACGCCCCGCAATCGGGGCGCTGCTTCACCGACATTGAACTGTAACGCCGCCAACCGCGCATACAGCGCACTCTCGGCCAGCAATTGCCGATGGGTTCCCACTGCCACCAGCCTGCCCTGATCAATCACGGCAATCCGGTCGGCATTCTGCACGGTCGCCAGGCGGTGTGCGATCACCAGCGTCGTGCGCCCTGCCATCAAGCTGGGTAATGCCTGCTGAATCAAATGCTCACTCTGCGCATCCAGCGCGCTGGTCGCCTCATCCAGCAGCAGGACGGGTGCATCGACCAATAGCGCCCGGGCAATGGCCAGGCGTTGGCGCTGCCCACCGGACAACCCCAGCCCCGCATCGCCCAAGTGGGTCTGGTAACCCTGGGGCAATTGCAGGATGAACTCGTGGGCATGAGCAATACGTGCCGCCGCTTCGATTTGCGCACGTGTGGCCTGAGCCTGACCGAAGCGGATGTTCTCCTCAACCGTACCGAAAAACAGCGCGGGGCTCTGCGATACCCATGCAAACTGCTTGCGCAACTGCACCGGGTCGAGCTGCTCCAGGGCTTGCCCATCGATGAGAATGCGCCCCTGTTGTGGGTCATAGAAACGCAGCAACAGGTCGAATACCGTTGACTTGCCAGCCCCCGACGGCCCGACCAACGCCAGGGTCTCCCCCGCCTCGACCGCCAGGCTCAATCCATTGATCGCAGGTTGGCTTGGCCGCGAGGGGTAGGCAAATACCACCTCCTGCAACTGCAAGCGCCCTTGCACCCGCTCTGGCAAATGCACCAGCCCTTGCGAGGGTGCCTGGATTTCGCTTTTGGCTTGCAATAATTCGGCAATGCGCTCGGCAGCGCCAGCGGCTCGCTGCAATTCGCCGATCACTTCACTGACAGTGCCAAATGCACTGCCGACAATCAGGCTGTAGAACACAAACGCCGCCAGCTCACCGGCCGTGATCCGTCCGGCAATCACATCCATGCCGCCTACCCATAGCATCACACCGACCGCCCCGAGTACCAGCACGATCACCAGCGTGATCAGCCAGGCGCGCTGGACGATACGCTTGCGCGCGGTCATGAAGGCCTGTTCGACGGTGTGGCCAAACCGCTGTTGGTCGCTGGCCTGGTGGTTGTAGGCCTGCACGGTCTTGATTTGCCCCAGTGTCTCGGCCACATAGCTGCCGACATCGGCAATGCGGTCCTGGCTCTGGCGCGACAACGCCCGTACCCGCCGGCCGAAAATCAGAATCGGCGCCAGCACCAGCGGCAATGCCAGCACCACGATACTGGTGAGTTTCGGGTTGGTGACGAACAGCAGCACAATGCCGCCGAACACCATCAAAAGGTTGCGCAAAAACAGCGACAATGACGAACCGATCACCGACTGCAGCAGTGTGGTGTCGGCCGTGAGTCGCGACTGAATTTCGGAGCTGCGATTGTTTTCGTAGAAACCGGGGTGCAAATAGATCAGATGGTCGAACACACGCTTGCGGATATCCGCAACGCAGCGCTCGCCAATCCACGACACCAGATAAAACCGTGTGAAGGTCCCCACGGCCAATGCCAGCACCAGTAGAAGAAACAACCCGATGGTTTGGTTCAGCAAGTGTGCCGATTGAGTCATGAAGCCCTGGTCGACCAACAACCGGATACCCTGCCCCATCGACAAAGTGATCCCTGCCGTCACCACCAGGGCCACCAGGGCACCGGTAACCTGCCAGCGATACGGTTTGAGAAAACCTGCGGCCAACTGGATGGCGCGGCGGTGCCTTGCAGAAAACAATGAAATCATGTGCTGGCCAACCCATTGGAGGAAGGCCCAGACTACACCCGACGGGCGGCTGCACGCCAAAAAACCAGGAGCCGTGCAAGGCAGATAGTTCTTTTCGATCTAAAGTTGCCCTAGTGGCCTGTGTGGTCAATTCGTTTACTCAACTTCGGCCCAAGACTTCGCCAGGCGGCGTTGCCACTCCTCGCCGTAGCCCTGCTACGACTCGTCGCGGCGCCTTGCCTGACGAACTCTTGGACTCGAATTTGAGTACTCGAATTAACCGTACAGGCCACTAGAAGTTTGTAACTTTTTCTGTTGGACTAAACACGGCACCCGCCACTGATGGAATTGTCACACAGTGGTCATCCGGGGGCCGTAGTCTGCGCTTGAACCTGAAGAGGAGACAGGACATGGGCTTGCAAAACAGCACACCCCAGGAAGAGAAAGCACCGAAGCAGGAGGCAGTGGGTTCGGTCATCGACGCCCAAGGCAAAGAAATCCCGATCACCCGCCAGATGATCAAGGAAGCCTGTGAGGAACTGGAAAAAAGCGTCGTCAAACCGGTAAAAAAATGACCGACGCGACACAGAATTCATTCAACCCGGCACGTGTGCCGGGTTTTTAATGCCCGGCGCTCAGACTCGCTCGCAACCCAGCGCATCGACCATTTGCTCCAGCACCGGGCAAGAACCCTCGATGTGCACGCGCAACCCTTCGATTTCCCGGCGCGCGGGATAATGCTTGCGCAAGGCATCGAAACCGGCACGCTGCTCGGCCGTCACATCACTTAAGCTGCGGCGAAAATCGGCATCGTCGCGGCGCGGGTCGTACACGCCCCGACACAGCATGGCCAGCGCCCAGGCCGGATCGCTAGCCGCTTTCAGGTTGACCTGGGCCAGCCAAGGCTCGGGCAGCAGATCGGCCAACTCGACCTGGGCCGGCTCACCGTGCCAGGCGCAGAACGCCTGATAGATCTGCGCAGTACCGCGCTGTTTACCGTCCAGGCTATAGCCTGCGATGTGCGGGGTAGCCAATACGCAAAGGTCGGCCAGGGCCAGATCGACTTGCGGCTCACCCTCCCACACGTCCAGCACTGCCTGCAGGTCGACCCGTTCCAGCAGCAACTCGCGCAGGGCGCTGTTATCCACCACCGGGCCACGGCTGGCATTGATCAGCCAGCTACCGGGCTTGAGCCGTGCCAGACGCTCGGCGTCGAACAAGTGCCAGGTTGCGTCGTTGCCCTCTTTACTCAAAGGGGTATGCAGGCTGATGACGTCGCACTGCTCGATAATGGTGTCCAGGCTGACATAGGCGCCACCCTCCCGAGCCTGGCGCGGCGGATCGCACACCAGCACCTTCCAACCCAGGCCGTGCAGCACCCTGACCAACCGCCCGCCCACCTCACCGGCACCCACCACGCCATAAGTGCGCTGGGCCAGGTCGACACCTTCGAGCTCGGCAAGGGTCAGCAGGCTGCCCAATACATAATCGACAACCCCCCGGGCATTGCAACCCGGAGCGCTGGACCATTGAATGCCGGCCTGGGCAAAGTAACCCAGGTCCAGGTGGTCGGTACCAATGGTGCAAGTGCCAACGAACCGCACACGGCTGCCTTCGAGCAAGGCCTGGTCGACCCGGGTGACCGAGCGCACCAGCAGTACATCGGCATCCTGTACCACCGTGCGGTCGATGGCGCGGCCGGGATAGCGGCGGATTTCTCCGAAACCTTGGAAAAAGGCTTCTAGCAAGGGAATATTTTCGTCGGCAACAATCAGCATGGCAGGCTCCTTTCCAGGCCAGCAGTGTAGGCGTTGCGGGCTGGCTTGTTCCAGCCACACGAGACATTTTGGCATCCATCACTGACAGCAATGTTTCCTGACCGGCGCGTCAAGGCGTAGACTCTGCGGTTTTCCGCGCTTCTTTTGTGGATGCCTCGTTTGTGAATTCCGTTCCTGCCAACACCCCCGAAACCGCCTCGACCCGCCCTGCTCGCATCGGGGCCGAGCTGCGCAGCTTGCTCACCCTGGCCACGCCCATCATCATTGCGCAACTGGCAACCACTGCGATGGGCTTTGTCGATGCCGTCATGGCCGGCCGCGTTGGCCCGCGTGACCTGGCCGCCGTGGCACTGGGCAACTCGATCTGGGTGCCGGTGTTTTTGCTGATGACGGGCATCCTGCTGGCCACCACACCGAAAGTCGCGCAACGCTTCGGTGCCGGCCAGCATGCCGAGATCGGCCCGCTGGTACGCCAGGCACTGTGGTTGGCGATTGCCGTGGGGATCGGCGCCAGCGCCCTGCTGTTCAATGCCGAACCGATCCTGCACCTGATGAAGGTCGACCCGCAGTTGATCGAACCGTGCATGGGTTATTTGCGCGGCATCGCCAGCGGGCTGCCGTCGGTGGCGCTGTACCACGTGCTGCGTTGCTGCAGCGACGGCCTGGGCCGCACCCGGCCGAGCATGGTGTTGGGCTTGTGTGGGCTGATGCTCAATATCCCGCTCAACTATGTGTTCATTTATGGCCACTTCGGCATGCCCGCCCTGGGCGGGGTCGGTTGCGGCTGGGCCACGGCGATCGTCATGTGGGTGATGTGCCTGGGCATGGCCGGCTGGGTTAACTGGGCCCCGGCCTATCGTGCGACCCGCGTGTTCGGCCGTTTCGACTGGCCACAATGGGCGGTGATCAAGCGCTTGCTGGGCATTGGCCTGCCGATTGGCATCGCGGTATTCGCCGAATCCAGTATTTTCGCCGTCATTGCCTTGTTGATTGGCAGCCTTGGGGCCACAGTCGTTGCCGGGCACCAGATCGCCCTGAACGTCAGCTCGCTGGTGTTCATGATCCCCTATTCGCTGGGCATGGCGGTCACCGTGCGGGTGGGGCAAGCGTTGGGGCGCAATCAACCGCGCGAGGCACGTTTCGCTGCTGGCGTGGGCATGGCCACGGCGCTGGGCTACGCCTGTTTCTCGGCGAGCCTGATGTTGCTGACGCGTGAGCACATTGCCACGATCTACACCGCCGACAGCACGGTGATCCAGATTGCAGCGATGCTGATCGTCTATTCGGCGCTTTTTCAGTTCTCGGATGCTATCCAGGTCACTGCCGCCGGTGCCTTGCGCGGCTATCAGGACACACGGGTAACGATGATCCTGACCCTGTTCGCCTACTGGGGCATCGGCCTGCCCGTGGGCTACATCCTTGGCCTGACCGACTGGTTTGGCAGCGCCAGCGGCCCCAGTGGCTTGTGGCAGGGCTTGATCGTCGGCCTGACCTGCGCGGCCCTGATGCTGTCGGTGCGCCTGGCGCGCAGTGCGCGCAAGCGGATCCGCCTGAGCGCCCGGGTTTAGTCGGCTTTCTTGCGGATCCAGTACAGGTAGGTACCGGCGTCTTCCTGCTGTTCGATCAGGTCATGGCCCAGGAACACACAAAACTTGGGAATGTCGCGGCGGGTCGACGGGTCGGTGGCGATTACCTTGAGCAAACCACCGGCCTGCAGGTCGCGCACGTGCTGGTGCAGCATCATCACGGGCTCAGGGCAGTTCAGGCCCGTGGCGTCGAGGACGGCGTCGTGGGTCAAGGGATTGATTGAGTCAGGCATAGAACACTCCAAAAACAGGTGGGCATTGTCTCGCAATGTGGCGTGTTGGTCATCTTGGTCTGTCGGAAATGTGATTGTCTAATCGCTGCGGTGCGGCGATCCGACAAGCCAGCTTGTATGGTAAGACTTGAAGGGA
>CAYVPI010000126.1:0-15743 GCA_964453495.1 uncultured Pseudomonas sp.
TGCAGACCAACGAGAAAGTCGGCTACGTGGTTATCGACGTCGACGCCGAGTACTCCGACCTGGCGCAAGAAAAGCTGCAACACATCAAGGGCACTATTCGTTCCCGCGTGCTGTTCTGAGTTTCCTTGCTCCATGAAAAAGGGAGGCCCTCGGGCCTCCCTTTTTTGTGCGCCACTGTTTTATTTGACGGTGACGGTAATTTTTTGCGACTCGACGCTCGGCTTGAACGGCACATGCAACTTGTCACCCAACACCAACTGCAGGGTGTGCTTGCCGGGGGCAAGGGTCAGTTGGGTTTCGGTCTGAGCCTTGCCGAAATGAATGATATGGTCGGTTGCCGGCAGAGGCTGGTTGGCGGCGGGCTCATCGGTGACATCCACCAACAGGTGGTGGTGGCCGCTGTTGGGCGTTGCGTCGCCAGCAGGCTTGAGCTCCATGCCTTCGATGGCAAACTTGACGGTGAAGGTTTTGTCTACGGTGTCGCCGTCCTTGGGCGAGACGATGGACACCTTGGCTGCGGCCGGTGCGGCCTGGCTCTGCAGGCCTTCGGCTGCCGCCAGGGCGGATACACCCATCAACAAGCCGGCAAGGGCAACACGCGATACTAGACGCTTCATTCCTTTCTCCTGTGATTCACTGCTAACGAGTGGTCCTATGAAACTAATTCATACAAAGCGTTACCATAGAACAATTGATTCAGAACATGTTCAACAACACCGCAAGCTGACAAAAAATTTAAAATGGTCGGCTAACAACTATCCTGCAATGTGGTCCTAGCCAACGTGTGACCCCGGCAATCGAAAAAAGTCGAGGCACTGTAGTTATTAATTCAAATTAGAAGGGGCGCAGATGCGTTTCATACCGGGGATACTGCTAGCAGCCCTCTTGAGCCCACTGGCTCACGCCGAATTGATCGACGAAGTAAACGACCGTGGTGAGCTGCGCATCGCTGTCGATGCCGACACGCCCCCGTTGAGTTTCAAGGAGGAGGGCAAACTGTCGGGGTTCGAGATTGAACTGGGAGAGATGCTGGCCCGCGAGCTGGACGTCAACCCATCGTTTGTCGTGACAGCCTCGGATGAAATACTGGATGGCGTGGAACGCGGCACGTACGACATTGCCCTGAACCATATTACGGCGACGCCCGACCTCAAGAATCGCGTGGACTTCAGCGAGCCCTACAGCGACTTCAATGCTCAGGCCATCGCGCACAAGGACGCAAAGGAGTCCGTCGACCCCAATGAACATCTCAAGGGCTTGACCCTGAGTGCCGCCCAACCCAGCGGGTTCGCCGAACGCCTGCGGGTCGTGCCTGCCGAAACACCTGAAAGCAAGCTACCCACCGAACTGGAAACCGGCGCCAGCCCGAAACCCAGCCTGGTGATCCCCTTTCAGAAGGGTAACCCCGCCTTTGCCGGCGCTGTGGACAGAGCCCTGCAACGCATAAAGGCCGATGGGCGCCTGGCGGCCCTGTCGCAGAAATGGTTTGGCCCGGGCGAAGGCAAAACGTCAAAGCCTTAGGCTTCCAGGCTGTCTAGCGCCTGGGCAGCGGCGCGAAGCTCCAGCTCGCTGAAGACCTGCACCCCTTCGCGGCGCAGCAAGGCGGTGGTGACGCCCTCACCACTGACCTTGGTACCGCTGAAAGTACCGTCATAGGTCAGCTGGTTGCCGCAAGAAGGGCTGCCGGACTTGAGGATTGCAATGTGGATGCCGTGGTGGCGCACCAACTGTAACGCCTGTTCGGCTCCCGCAAGAAACGGCGCGGTGACGTCGGCGCCCCCTACTGTCAGCACTTGCGCACCACCGTCAAGCACCTGGCTACCTTGCCCACCGGGGATTTCGGCAGGCGGTCGCGGCGTCGGCAAGCCGCCGGCCACTTCCGGGCACAACACCACTAACCGGCCCTCCTGCTGCCAGCGCGCCAACTGATCGAAAGGCCCACCGCCCTTGCCGTCATAGCGCACGGGATGACCCAACAGGCAGGCGCTCACCAATATTTTCTGCATGCTAAAAAGGCTCATTGCCCCGGCGACGGAACCAGCCGGTAATCGACAGCCGATCCCGGCTGGCCGGCAACACTTCGTGCGGCACTTCGCCGGAAAGAAACACCACCAGGCAGCCCGCGGCCGGCATCACGTCGTGTTCCACGCCGCCTTCGAGGAACATGCGCAGTTGCCCGCCATGTCCTGGCAGCCAGGCCTGGTTGAGATAAATTATCGCCGAAACCGTGCGCTTATCATCATCGCGAAAGCGGTCCAGGTGCTTGCGATAAAATGCACCTGGTGGGTACAGGGCGAAATGGCTTTCGAAATCCGCCAGCCCCAGGTACAGCCCGCGGTTGAGCACTTCGCGCAGGCTGTCCATCAAGCCCAGGTATTGATCGCAAGGCGTGCACTGGCCGGGCTCGAGCCACTGGATTTGGTCGCCACGAATACCCTCGCGCACTTCCTGCGCCGGGCCGCGCCCAACTGCCGCCGGCGCCAGCTCGCCCTCGGCGGCACGTTTACGGCACTCGGCCGCCAGCTCCAGGGTCAAAGATTCCGGGAGAAAGATGTCTTGTTGCGACCAGCCGCGTTCAGCCAGGTCGTCAACAATACGTAGCAGCAGCGGGTGATCGGAGGACATTTGCATGGCGCGCATCATATCCATACGCCCGGCAAACGGACAGAGCCACTTGGCTGCTCGACAAAGTCCCGTTCTGCCACGGACAATAGCGCCCTGCTGACAGGAGTCCCTATGCGCCGTTTGCTATTTGTACTGATGATGTTCTGCACCCTGCCAGCCTGGGCAGAGAACAGCCATGACCAGCTGTACAAGGTCGCCGGCTGGCCAGAACAACGCGCGCACTTCACCGACGCCCTCGATGCCGCCCAGCAACGCTATCGCAACAGCCTGCCTCCCGCCGTATTCCAGGCCCTGGTCAACAACAGCAACCAGCGCTTCGCCCCCCAGGCCATGGACAAACGAGCAGAGGAACACCTGCGCCAAAACCTTGCCGACCCAGGCCCTGCCCTGGCGTTTTTCAAGTCACCGCTGGGACGCAAGATTGTTGCCGCCGAGCTGTTGGCGACCCGTCGCGACCAGCTGGCAAAAAATGCCCAGGGCTTGCCGCACATTGAAGCCAGCGCCACCCGCGCCCTGCTGATAGGGCATCTTGCGCGGGCCTTGCCAGCGCGCGAGGCGGGCGCGGAAGTCAGCCTGGCGATTGCCGGCGTAGCAGCCGACAGCCTCAGCCAGATGATTCCCGGCCTGCTTGGCGGCGGCCAGGCCCAAGGCATGCTCGATGGCCAACGCCAGCGCCTGATGGAGCAGATCGGCAATGACCTAGACAACACCTTGCTGTATGTCTATCGCGACCTTTCTGACCTGGAACTGGAAGAGTTCGCCAATTTCGCCGAGTCGCCCGATGGCAAGGCTTACTACCAGGCAGCCCTGGCCGCCATTCGCGCAGGGCTGGCAGTCGGGCAAAGCACGTCGAGCCTGACCCAGCCGGGCAACTGACCCTCAGCCCAAATGCTCGTCGAGAAACGCGAAGTACCGCGTGCGGATCGCCGGCAACTCGTTGGCCAAGTGATGCCGCGCTTCGGGTAACAACAAGACCTTGGGCCCGGCAAACTTGTGCTTGAGCACGCTCAGGTTGTAGGGCCAATCGACCGTCATGTCCGCCTGCCCCTGTACGATCAGCGGCGTGCGCCCACTCACTGGCGCAGCCTCAATGTGACCGACCCAACGAATCAGGGCGCCGACCCAGGCGGTTGGCAAACGCTGGGGTTGCAGCGGGTCGGCCTGCAAAAAGGGCAAGAAGGTCGGGTCGTTGGTGTTTTCGCTGAAGCGCCGGGCGATACCGTTGACGAAGGGCCTGAGCAACCGGTAACTCAATTTCGACCATGACCAGGCCCGAGGCCTGACCAGGGGTGCCAACAGAATCACTTGACCCTGGGCCGGGCTGTGCAGCCCCTGATGCAACAAGTGGTCGACCACGATGGCGCCACCGGTGCTCTGCCCGAACAGGTGCCAAGGCTGGGGCAGGTCCAGTTTTTGTGCCTCGTTGAACAACGCCTCCAGCACGCGCTGGTAATGGGCGAAATCCTTGATGCTGGCACGCTCACCACTCGACAGGCCGTGCCCCGGCAAATCGCAGGAGATCACCGCGAAGCCGCGCGCCAGCGCCCAATCGACCACATGCCGGTACAACCCCATGTGATCATAGAAACCGTGCATCAGAAACAGGGTCGCCACCGGTGCATCCGGGCGCCAGACCTGGCCGACCAGTTCGAAGCCTGCCACCTCGAAGCGCCCCAGCCAGCTGTGGGCGCGCGCCTCTCGCTCGGGCAGGTCCAACCCGTAGAAACGCTGATAAGCCTGCGCACGCTGCGACAGCGGCTGCATGGCCGCCAGCGGCGCCAAGCTGGCACGCAAGGTATCGGGCTGGAACGTTGCGGGCATAAAGGCTTCCGAGTCGGATCCCAAGGGATTGAGCGCTGATATTCATCTGTACGGGCAAGCATGGCAAGCTACTCGCCCTGATTCGGATAGCCCAGCATGCCTTTGCACCGCAGCAAGACTCTGATCGCCAGCCTCTGTGCCCTGCTTTGCGCAGCCGGGCTATGGCTCGCCTACGACTGGTTCCAGGGGCGTTACATGCGCCCTTTCGACAACCAGACTGCGCTGTTTTCCGGTGACCGGCTCGGCTTGCCGCCCGAACTCGCCGGGCCGGGCCCGATCCGCCTGGTGCATTTCTGGGACCCGACCTGCCCCTGCAACGTTGGCAACCAACAACATCTGGGCGAGTTGATCGAACACTTCGCCCCGCACGGCGTGGCCTTCTATGCCGTGCAAAAACCAGGGACTCACGGCCGGTTGCCGACCAACCTCGGCGCTCTTGAACCCTTGGCGATCCTGCCAGGCGCAGAGCACTTGCCGGCCAGCCCCGCCGTCGCCATCTGGGACCGCGAAGGCCGCCTGGCTTATTTCGGCCCCTACAGTGAAGGGGCAACCTGTAATTCGAGCAACAGTTTTATCGAACCGATACTGCAGGCGCTCAGCGAAGGGCGCCCAGTCAATGCCATCCACACCCTGGCTGTGGGTTGCTATTGTCCATGGCAACCACCGCAGCTTTGACGCTCACCCCGACGTACCCGATTGCAGCCGCACAACTGTCCGGCAAGCACGCCATCAAGGAGTTTGGATGAAACGCCGGTTTACCCTGCTTGCCCTCGCCATCGCTGCCATCGGCGTCGGTGCCGGCACCTGGTATGTGCAAGGCCAACTGCCCCAGCGTGAAGGCGAAGTGGTGCTGGCGTCGTTGCAGGCTCCTGTCAGCGTGCGCTACGACGGCCGTGGTGTGCCGCATATCCAGGCGCAGAACGAGGCCGACCTGTACCGTGCGCTGGGTTATGTGCATGCCCAGGACCGCCTGTTCCAGATGGAAGTCATGCGGCGCCTGGCACGGGGCGAGCTGGCCGAAGTACTGGGGGCCAAGTTGATTGATACCGACCGCCTATTCCGCAGCCTGCGCATCCGCGAGCAAGCGCTCATCGTGATTGATCGCCAGGATAAGCAATCACCGGCCTGGAAGGCGCTATACGCCTATCTGCAGGGCGTAAATGCCTGGCAGGATACGCATCCCCGGCCAATGGAGTTCGACGTGCTGGGCATCCCCAGTCGGCCGTTTACCGCCGAAGACACTGTCAGCATCGCCGGCTACATGGCCTACAGCTTTGCCGCGGCGTTTCGCACCGAACCTCTGCTGACCTACATCCGCGACCAGTTGGGCGCCGATTACCTAAAGGTTTTCGACCTCGACTGGCAGCCGCAAGGCGCCCTGCAGGCCACGCCAGCGCTCGGCAGCAACGACTGGAAGAGCTTGAACGCCTTGGCGCATCTGAGCGAGCAGGCATTAGCCGAGGCCGGCCTGCCCCAGTTCGAAGGCAGCAATGCCTGGGCCGTGGCCGGCAGCCGCACGCGCAGTGGCAAACCACTGCTGGCAGGCGACCCGCACATTCGCTTCGCCGTGCCTTCGGTCTGGTATGAAGCGCAGTTGTCGGCGCCAGGCTTCGAGCTGTATGGCTACCATCAGGCGCTCAACCCGTTCGCGTCGCTGGGGCATAACCTGGACTTCGGCTGGAGCCTGACCATGTTCCAGAACGACGACCTCGACCTGATCGCCGAAAAGGTCAACCCCGACAACCCGGAGCAGGTCTGGTACCAGGGTGGGTGGGTGGATATGAGCCGCAGCGAACAACAGATCGCCGTGAAAAATGCCGAGCCGGTCACCGTCACCCTGCGCCAGTCACCCCATGGTCCTATCGTCAATAGCGTACTGGCCGCCAATGCCGGCACCACGCCGATTGCCATGTGGTGGGCGTTTCTTGAAACGCAAAACCCCATCCTCGATGGTTTCTACGAGATCAACCGCGCCGACACATTGGAGAAGATGCGCAGCGCCGCCGCCAAGGTCCAGGCCCCTGGCCTGAACCTTGTGTGGGCCAATGCCCGTGGCGATATCGGCTGGTGGGCTGCCGCGCAATTGCCGATTCGCCCGCCCGGTATCAACCCTGCATTCATTCTCGACGGCAGCACAGGCGATGCCGACAAGCTCGGTTTCTACCCCTTCTCTGCCAACCCCCAGGAAGAAAACCCCGAACGCGGCTACGTCGTCTCCGCTAACTTCCAGCCCCCGGCGTCCATGCTTATACCTGGCTATTACAACCTGGCCGATCGCGGCCAGCAGTTGGACCGGCAACTGAGCGACAACAACGTGAAGTGGGATGTGCAGAACAGCCAGCAACTGCAGCTGGGAACGCGGACCGCCTATGGCCCCCGCACATTGGTGCCCCTGTTGCCGGTATTGCGCGAAGTGGTCACCGACCCCGGCCAGAAACAACTGCTCGAACAACTTACCGCCTGGCAGGGCGACTATCCGCTGGACTCGGTCAGCGCCACCCTCTTCAACCAGTTCCTGTATGCCCTGAGCCGCTCGGCCATGCATGACGAGCTCGGCGACGCTCTGTTCGAAACCCTGATCTCGACCCGGATGATCGATGCCGCCCTGCCACGCTTGGCGGGGGACGCCGACTCGCCCTGGTGGGATGACCATGGCTCATCCAGCCACGGTAACCGCAGCAGCACGGTCAAGCGCGCCTGGGACAGCAGCATCGCGCACCTGCGCACGACCCTGGGCGAAGACCCCGCGCAATGGCAATGGGGCAAGGCCCATACTTTGACCCATAACCATCCACTGGGTACACAGAAGCCGTTGGACCGGTTGTTCGACGTCGGCCCATTCGCCGCGCCCGGCAGCCATGAGGTGCCAAACAACCTGTCCGCCAGGATTGGCCCGGCGCCGTGGCCGGTGACCTACGGACCATCGACGCGCCGACTGATCGACTTCGCCACACCTGCACAAGCCTTGACCAGTAATCCTGTTGGGCAGAGTGGTGTGCGCTTTGACCGGCACTATGCTGATCAGGCGCTGGGGTATATCGAGGGGGGGTATCAGCAGGCGTTGATGGCGCAGAAGGATGTGGTGGGGGGGACTGTGAGCACCTTGAAGTTGGTGCCTGGTCAATGAAATAACTATCGCGGGCAAGCCCGCTCCTACAGAAGCGGCTTGCCTTTGTAGGAGCGGGCTTGCCCGCGATGAGGCCCTTAAGCCCTACACCGAAACCGGCGCCGCAGCCCGGCGCGGATCCGGCTGCTTCCAAGAATCGGCAGCACTTTCCTCGATGGCTTGCTGCATCGCACGGCGGCGACGCTCTTCGGCCCGACGGCTGAAGTACCAGACCAGGAAGGTCACGAACGACACCGCCAACAGGATCAGGCTGGCCACCGCGTTGATTTCCGGCTTCACGCCCAGGCGCACGGCCGAGAAAACTTCCATCGGCAATGTGGTCGAACCCGGCCCGGAAACGAAGCTGGCCAATACCAGGTCATCCAGCGACAGGGCGAACGACATCATGCCACCTGCTGCCAGCGACGGCGCGATCATCGGGATGGTGATCAGGAAGAACACCTTCCATGGCCGCGCACCGAGGTCCATCGCAGCTTCTTCGATGGACAGGTCCAACTCACGCAGGCGAGCCGACACTACTACCGCCACATAGGCCGCGCAGAAGGTGGTGTGGGCGATCCAGATGGTGACGATGCCACGCTCCTGAGGCCAGCCGATCATCTGCGCCATGGCCACGAACAGCAGCAACAGCGACAGGCCGGTGATCACCTCGGGCATTACCAGCGGCGCTGTCACCAGGCCGCCGAACAGCGTGCGGCCCTTGAAGCGGGTGACCCGGGTCAGCACGAAAGCGGCCAAGGTGCCCAGCGCCACGGCGGCAATGGCCGTATAGCAGGCGATCTCCAGGGAACGCACCACCGAAGACATCAGCTGGGTGTTGTCCAACAGCCCCACATACCACTTGATCGACCACCCGCCCCAGACCGTCACCAGCTTGGAAGCGTTGAACGAGTAGATCACCAGGATCAGCATCGGCAGGTAGATAAACAGCAGGCCCAACACCAGCATCAGGCTGGAGAATTTGAAACGTTTCATGCCCGCCCCTCCATCTCTTTGGCTTGGCTGCGGTTAAAGAGCAGGATCGGCACAATCAGAATCGCCAGCATCACCACTGCCAGGGCAGACGCCACAGGCCAGTCGCGGTTGTTGAAGAATTCCTGCCACAGCACCTTACCAATCATCAGGGTTTCCGGGCCGCCCAGCAGTTCAGGGATAACGAACTCACCCACCACCGGGATGAACACCAGCATGCAGCCGGCGACGATGCCGTTCTTGGACAGCGGCACGGTGATCTTCCAGAAGCTGTTGAAGGTACTCGAACCCAGGTCCGACGCCGCCTCAAGCAGGCTCTGGTCGTGTTTGACCAGGTTGGCATACAGCGGCAGGATCATGAACGGCAGGTAGGAATAAACCACGCCGATATAAACCGCGAGGTTAGTGTTGAGGATCTGCAAGGGCTGCTCGATCAAACCGGTCCACATCAGGAAACCATTGAGCAGGCCGTTGTTGCTGAGGATACCCATCCATGCGTACACGCGGATCAGGATCGCCGTCCAGGTCGGCATCATGATCAACAGCAGCAGTACTGTCTGGCGCTCCGGGCGAGCCTTGGAGATAGCGTAAGCCATCGGGTAACCAATCAACAAACACAGAATCGTGCTGAAGAAGGCCATTTTCAGCGAACCCAGGTACGCCGAAATGTACAGCTCGTCGTCGCCGAGCATCGCGTAGTTGCCCAGGTTGAGCACCAATTCGATCTTCTGTTCGACGAAGTTGTAGATCTCGGTATACGGCGGGATCGCCACGTCGGCTTCAGCAAAACTGATCTTCAACACGATGAAGAACGGCAGCATGAAGAACATGAACAGCCACAAAAACGGCACGCCGATCACGACGTGGCGACCACCTGGCGTTATTCGCTCCAGGGCGCGTTTGAGTTTTCGAATTTTCATGAGCGAAGTACCACGCCGCTGTCATCTTCCCAGTACACGTAAACCTGGTCGTCCCAGGTTGGCCGGGTACCGCGGCGCTCGGCGTTGGCCACGAACGACTGCACCAGCTTGCCGCAGGGCAGCTCGACGTAGAACACCGAGTGGCCGCCCAGGTAGGCGATGTCGTGCACCTTGCCCCGGGACCAGTTGTACTGGCAATCCGGCTGCTCGGTGGTGACCAGCATTTTTTCCGGGCGGATGGCGTAGGTGATCTTCTTGTCCTGCACCGAAGTACTGACGCCGTGGCCGACGTAGATATTGCGCTCGAGCTCCGGGCTTTCGATCAGCGCGTGGCCTTCGGCATCGTCGACCACTTCACCCTCGAACAGGTTGACGTTGCCGATGAACTCGCACACCAGGCGGCTGGTGGGCGTTTCATAGATGTCGATGGGGCTGCCGATCTGGGCGATCCAGCCCAGGTGCATGATGGCGATGCGCTGGGCCATGGTCATGGCCTCTTCCTGGTCGTGGGTCACCATTACGCAGGTCACGCCGACGCGTTCGATGATTTCGACCAGCTCAAGCTGCATCTGCGAGCGCAGTTTCTTGTCCAGCGCGCCCATGGGTTCGTCGAGCAGCAGCAGTTTCGGACGCTTGGCCAGGGAGCGTGCCAGGGCAACGCGCTGGCGCTGGCCGCCGGACAGCTGGTGCGGCTTGCGCTTGGCGTATTGGCTCATCTGCACCAGCTTGAGCATTTCGGCCACGCGCGCATCGATCTCGGCAGCCGGGATCTTGTCCTGCTTGAGGCCGAAGGCGATGTTCTGGGCCACGGTCATGTGCGGGAACAAGGCATAGGACTGGAACATCATGTTGATCGGCCGCTCGTAGGGCGGCATGTCGGTGATGTCCACGCCATCGAGGAAGATACGCCCCTCGGTGGGCCGCTCGAAGCCTGCGAGCATGCGCAGCAGGGTCGACTTACCCGAACCAGAACCGCCGAGCAGGGCAAATATCTCGCCCTTGTTGATTTGCAGGGACACGTCGTCCACGGCAATCGTCTCGTCGAACTTCTTCGTGACCCGATCGATCTTGACCAGCACCTGCTTGGGTTGCTGATCGCCCTCGAGGGATTTTTTGTAGGCACCGGAGGCAACTGCCATTTACGAAACTCCCAACAAATTTGCAGCCTGCCCCTTGAGGCAGGGCCTTGGATATTTATTTGCCCGACTTGACCTTGGTCCAGATGCGGGTCATCAAACGTTGCACTTTGGGTGGCAATTCAGAGTTAACGTAAAGCTTGTCCAGCACCTCTTGCGGTGGGTACACCGTGGCGTTGTCACTTACGGCCTGATCCATCAGTTTGCGAGACGCCGGATTCGGGTTGGCATAGCCGACATAATCACTGACCTGAGCAATCACCCCAGGCTCCAGCAGATAGTTGATGAAGGCATGGGCTTGTTTGACATTTTTGGCGTCTTTCGGGATGGCCAGCATGTCAAACCAGAGGTTGCCGCCCTCTTTGGGAATCACATAAGTGATATCCACACCTTTGCCTGCTTCAGCGGCGCGAGCCTTGGCCTGGAAAACGTCACCGGAGAAACCGGCAGCCACGCATATTTCGCCGTTGGCCAGGTCGGAGATGTATTTGGAGGAGTTGAAGTAGGTGACATGAGGGCGAACAGCCAGCAATTTGGCTTCGGCCTGCTTATAGTCCTCTTCATTGGTGCTGTTGGGGTCGAGCCCCATGTAGTTCAGCACAGCGGGAAGCATCTCATCGCCGGAGTCGAGAAAGGCAACACCGCACTTGGACAGCTTCTTGATGTTTTCCGGTTCGAAGAGCATGGCCCAGGAGTCGATCGTGTCGACGCCCAGTACCTCTTTGACCTTCTTGGCGTTGTAGCCGATGCCGTTGGTGCCCCACAGGTACGGTACGGAGTACTGGTTGCCCGGGTCGTTGTTTTCCAGGCGCTTGAGCAGTGCCGGGTCCAGGTTCTTCCAGTTTGGTAACTGCGCCTTGTCGAGCTTCTGGAAAGCGCCGGCCTTGATCTGCTTGCCGAGGAAGTGGTTGGACGGCACCACCACATCGTAGCCGGTACGGCCTGCGAGCAGTTTGCCTTCCAGAGTCTCGTTGGAATCGAAAACGTCATACACCGGCTTGATGCCGGTGGCCTTTTCGAATTCCGTCAGGGTGTTCTCGCCGATGTAATCGGACCAATTATAAATATGCACGGTCGGTGCGGCTTGCACACTGGCTATCAGCGTCAGACCCGCACCTGCCAGCATGGCCTTGCGAAACAAAGAAATAAACAAGTGGAGGTCCTCTCAATAGTGCTCGTGTCATCGGCAGATACCTGCCGGAGAACAAAACCGGCGCGCAACTTACCTTCGATAAACCCATCCAGCAAAACTTTCTTTCATTTTGTTTTTGTTACTGCGGCCTTCCGGCCGCAGTAACAGGGGCATTGCTTACTTGCCCGATTTGATCTTGGTCCAGCTGCGGGTCATGATCCGTTGAGTGGCGGCCGGCAAGTCGGCGATTGCATACAGCTTGCTCATCACGTCGGCTGGTGGGTAAACACCCGGGTCACTGGTGATGTCCTTGTCTACCAACGGCGTGGCTGCCGAGTTGCCGTTCGGGAAGCGTACGGCGTTGGTGATTTCAGCCATGATTTCCGGCTGCATCAGGAAGTTCATCCACTTGTAGGCGCCTTCGACGTTCTCGGCATCTTTAGGGATGGCGACCATGTCGTAGAAGCTGCCAGCACCTTCTTTCGGAATGTTGTAACTGACTTTCACCTTGTCGCCAGCTTCTTCGGCACGGGACTTGGCTTGATAGATGTCACCCGAGTAACCGATAGCAACGCAGATGTTGCCGTTGGCCAGGTCCGAGATGTACTTGGAGGAGTGGAAATAACCGATCGAAGGGCGGACTTTCAGGAACAGCGCTTCGGCTTCAGCCAGTTGCTTCTTGTCCTGGGAGTCGGTCGGGTAGCCCAGGTAGTGCAGCGCGGCCGGAAGCATTTCAGTTGGCGAGTCGAGGAAGCTGACGCCGCACGACTTCAGTTTTTCTACGTTCTCAGGCTTGAACACCAGGTCCCAGGAATTGACCGGCGCGTCGGCGCCCAGGGCAGCCTTGACCTTCTCGGCGTTGTAGCCGATGCCGATCGAACCCCACATGTACGGGAAGGCATGCTCGTTGCCCGGGTCGCTCACCGATACGGCCTTGAGCAAGTCGGGGTTCAGGTTCTTCCAGTTAGGCAGCTTGGACTTGTCCAGCTTCTGGTAGACGCCCGCCTTGATCTGCTTGGCCAGGAAGTTGTTGGATGGCACGACCACGTCGTAGCCAGACTTGCCTGCCAGCAGCTTGGCCTCGAGGGTTTCGTTACTGTCAAAGACGTCATAGACGACCTTGATACCCGACTGCTCCTCAAACTTCTTCACGGTATCCGGTGCGATATAGTCCGACCAGTTGTACACATGCAGGACTTTATCGTCAGCCTGAACAGTACCGGCCATTGCCCCCAACAGCGACATGGCGAGGAGAGTCTTGCCCAATTTCTTCATGCGAAATGCTCCAGTTATTTTTTTTACCTGTTCAGAAGCCGCTTCTCTGTCATCCAAGAGCCGGGCGACCGTAACAGTCACAGTCTGGCAAGTTACAGGGCGGCCTTTCAAGTGAAGGCCACCCTTGTTGCATCACCCTTCCAACGCTCAGACTAGCAGTCAGCCATTAAGCGCTTTCAAGGTCAGGTCCAGGCATTTGCGAGCTTTTGTTATCAGCTCATCAATCTCTTCATGGGTAATCACCAAGGATGGCGCGATGATCATGGTGTCGCCCACCGCGCGCATGATCAGCCCATTGTCAAAGCAGAACGTGCGGCAAATCATCCCGACGCCCTTGCCGGTGTAACGCTCGCGAGTTGCTTTGTCCTTCACCAGCTCGATTGCCCCCAACAGCCCCAGCCCACGAACTTCGCCCACCAATGGGTGGTGGTTGAGCTCTTGCAGACGTTTCTGCAAATACGGTGCCGTGTCGGTTTTGACGCGCTCGATAATTTTCTCGTCGCGTAGAATCCGGATGTTTTCCAGGCCCACTGCCGCAGCCACCGGGTGCCCGGAGTAGGTAAAGCCGTGGTTGAAATCACCACCCTCGTTGAGCACCTTGACCACTTCATCGCGAACGATCACGCCACCCATGGGCACGTAACCGCTGGTCAGGCCCTTGGCGATGGTCATCAGGTCCGGCTTCAAATCGTAATAATCGCTACCGAACCACTCACCGGTGCGGCCAAAGCCACAAATCACCTCATCGGCTACGAAAAGAATGTCGTACTTGGCGAGGATTTCCTTGACCTTCGGCCAGTAGGTATCCGGCGGGATGATCACGCCACCGGCACCCTGGATCGGCTCGGCAATGAACGCTGCAACGTTGTCCACGCCAACTTCGAGGATTTTCTGCTCAAGCTGTTCGGCTGCCCAGATCCCGAACGCGTCCGGGGTCATGTCGCCGCCTTCGCCGTACCAGTAAGGCTGCGGGATGTGCACAATGCCCGGGATCGGCAAATCGCCCTGTTCGTGCATGCCGGACATGCCACCCAGGCTCGCGCCCGCCACGGTGGAGCCGTGGTAGCCGTTAATGCGGCCGATGATGACCTTCTTCGCAGGCTTGCCCTTGAGCGCCCAATAGTGACGCACCAGGCGCAACACGGTGTCGTTGCCTTCGGAGCCGGAGCCGGTGAAGAACACGTGGGTCATGCCGGCCGGGGCAACCTCGGCAACCACCTTGGCCAGTTCCAGCACAGGTGGGTGCGCGGTCATGAAGAAGGTGTTGTAGAACGGCAGCTCTCTCATCTGCTTGCTGGCCGCCTGGACCAGCTCTTCGCGGCCATAGCCGATCGCGACGCACCACAGGCCGGCCATGCCATCGAGGATCTTGTTGCCTTCACTGTCCCACAGGTGCACACCCTGGGCCTTGGTGATGATCCGCGGGCCTTTTTCCTTCAACTGTTTGTAGTCGCTGAAGGGGGCCAGGTGATGCTCGGCGCTCATGGCCTGCCACGTGAGGGTTTGCGGGTTCTTGACACTCATGTGCTTCTCCGATTCCAGGGCCGCCCAACCTCCGCGGCCCCCGATTGATCAAACCGCGAACAGCAGGAACTCGCGTTCCCAGGAACTGATGACGCGTTTGAAATTCTCATGCTCGGCGCGCTTGACCGCGACATAACCGACGATGAATTTCTTACCCAGGTATTTTTCCAGGGCGTGACAGCGCTCCATGCGCTCCAGGGCGTCTTCGATGGTCAGCGGCAGGCGCAGGTTGCGGCGTTCGTAGCCGCGTCCTTTCACTGGTGCGCTCGGGTTGATACCTTCAACCATGCCGATGTAGCCGCACAGCAGGCTGGCGGCGATTGCCAGGTAGGGATTTGCGTCAGCGCCTGGCAGACGATTCTCGACCCGACGGTTTTGTGGACCGGCATCCGGCACCCGCAGGCCTACGGTACGGTTCTCTTCGCCCCACTCCACGTTGACCGGCGCCGAGGTGTCGGGCAGGAAGCGGCGGAACGAGTTGACGTTGGGTGCGAACAGCGGCAGCAGCTCGGGGATGAACTTCTGCAGGCCACCGACGTGGTGCAGGAACAGCTCACTCATGGTGCCGTCTTCGTTGGAGAAGATGTTCTTGCCAGTATGGATGTCGACGATGCTCTGGTGCAGGTGCATGGCACTGCCCGGCTCACCGGTCATGGGCTTGGCCATGAAGGTAGCCGCGACGTTGTGCTTGAGCGCGGCCTCGCGCATGGTGCGCTTGAACACCAGGATCTGGTCGGCCAGGGACAGGGCATCGCCATGACGGAAGTTGATTTCCATCTGCGCCGTGCCGTCCTCGTGGATCAGCGTGTCGAGGTCCAGCTCCTGCAATTCGCACCAGTCGTAGACGTCCTCGAACAGCGGATCGAATTCGTTCGCGGCTTCAATGGAGAACGACTGACGACCGATTTCCGGGCGCCCGGAACGGCCGATAGGCGGTTGCAACGGGTAGTCCGGATCGTCACTGCGCTTGGTCAGGTAAAACTCCATTTCTGGCGCAACGATCGGCTGCCAGCCCTTCTCGGAATAGAGTTTGAGCACTTTCTTGAGTACGTTGCGAGGCGACAGCTCAATCGGGTTGCCCTGCTTGTCATAGGTGTCATGGATCACCTGCGCGGTGGGCTCGACGGCCCAAGGCACCAGGAACACCGCGTTCTGATCGGGGCGGCAGATCATGTCGATGTCGGCCGGGTCGAGCAGTTCGTAATAGATGT
>CAYVPI010000127.1:0-15726 GCA_964453495.1 uncultured Pseudomonas sp.
TGACCTACGGTTTCCGCTTCTTCGAAACCCAGACCTTCTATCAGAAGGGCACCGAGCTGGCTCAGGCTCCGGTCTGGAAAGGCTCCACCAACCAGGTCAAGGCTGGCCTGGCGCAAGACCTGACCATGACCCTGCCAAAAGGCCAGCTGAAAAAGCTCGCTGCCAGCATGACCATGAACCCGCAACTGGTTGCGCCAATCGCCAAGGGCGACGTGATCGGTAAAGTCGAAGTGAAACTGGACGACAAGGTGGTGCACAGCGCCGACCTGATCGCTCTGGACGCGGTCGACGAGGGTGGTATCTTCCGCCGCATGTGGGATAGCATCCGTCTATTCTTCTACGGCTTGTTCAACTGAATTAGTGTGCACCTGCATGGTCCCGCGCTCATCCGGCGCGGGGTCATGCCCGTCGCCACGGCTTACGCTTACGAGGCCGTTACGCCATGACCGATACCGAAGTACAGGCGCCAAAGATCGAATTCCCCAACGTTGATTACCCTGTCAAAGTGATCAGCGATACTGGTGTGGGCAATAAGGACAGGATCATCGAGATCGTCAGGAAACACGCGACGATCAACGATTCGCGTGTGGATGAGCGCCAAAGCACCAACGGCAAGTACACCACTATCCAGTTGCACATCGTCGCCACCGATCAGGACCAGCTGTACAACATCAACAGCGAACTGCGAGCTACCGGCTTCGTGCATATGGTGCTGTGATGTCTGGCACCCTGGGCTTTCGCGAGCTCGGCCAGCTGGCTTACGAGCCGGTCTGGCAGGCCATGCGGCGGTTTACCGACGAACGGGGCCCGCAGACCGCCGATGAAGTCTGGCTGGTCCAGCATCCTGCGGTGTTCACCCAGGGGCAGGCCGGCAAGGCCGAGCACCTGTTATTGCCGGGTGACATCCCGGTGGTTCAGGTCGATCGTGGTGGCCAGGTGACTTATCATGGCCCTGGCCAACTGGTCGCCTACTTGTTGCTCGATGTGCGCAGGCTCGGTTTTGGCGTGCGCGACCTGGTCAGCCGGATCGAACGTTGCCTGATCGATCTTCTGAGCAGTTATGGCGTCCAGGCAGCTGCCAAGGCAGATGCCCCTGGCGTCTATGTCGACGGAGCGAAAATCGCCTCCCTCGGTTTACGGATTCGCAACGGCTGCTCGTTCCACGGGTTGGCCTTGAACGTTGATATGGACCTGGCGCCATTCCAGCGGATTAATCCCTGCGGTTATGCGGGGCTGGCAATGACCCAGCTGCGCGACCATGCAGGGCCGATTGAATTTGCCGAGGTAAGTGCAAGGCTGCGTGCGCAGCTTGTCAAACACCTCGACTATGCTGAGCAGACGACCCTTACGGGCGGAATCGACTGAATATGACAACTGCGCATGAAGCGGTGACAGACGCCGTACAAACCGTGATCCCGACACTCAAAGTGACTGAGCAGGCGCCCCGTCCGAAGGTAGAAGCCGGTGTAAAGCTGCGCGGTGCCGAAAAGGTCGCGCGCATCCCGGTCAAGATCATCCCGACCGAAGAACTGCCGAAAAAGCCTGACTGGATTCGCGTGCGCATCCCGGTTTCGCCTGAAGTCGACCGTATCAAGCAACTGCTGCGCAAGCACAAGCTGCACAGCGTCTGCGAAGAGGCCTCCTGCCCGAACCTGGGTGAGTGCTTCAGTGGTGGCACCGCAACCTTCATGATCATGGGTGACATCTGCACCCGTCGCTGCCCGTTCTGCGACGTCGGCCACGGTCGGCCGAAACCCTTGGACGTTGACGAGCCGAAGAACCTTGCGGTGGCCATTGCCGACCTGCGCCTGAAGTACGTGGTGATCACCTCGGTAGACCGCGACGACCTGCGTGACGGTGGTGCCCAGCACTTTGCCGACTGCCTGCGGGAAATCCGCCTGCTGTCGCCGGGTGTTCAGCTGGAAACCCTGGTGCCCGATTACCGTGGCCGCATGGACGTCGCCCTGGCGATTACCGCGCAAGAGCCGCCGGATGTGTTCAACCACAACCTGGAAACCGTACCGCGCCTGTACAAGGCTGCGCGCCCGGGTTCTGACTACCAGTGGTCG
Source organism: uncultured Pseudomonas sp. (assembly GCA_964453495.1). Lineage (GTDB taxonomy): Bacteria > Pseudomonadota > Gammaproteobacteria > Pseudomonadales > Pseudomonadaceae > Aquipseudomonas. The sequence goes on from CAYVPI010000127.1 coordinate 2,070, forward strand.
CTGACCCTGCTGCAGAAGTTCAAGGAACTGGTGCCTCACGTTCCGACCAAGTCCGGCTTGATGCTGGGCCTGGGCGAAACCGACGAAGAAGTCATCGAAGTGATGCATCGCATGCGCGAGCACAACATCGACATGCTGACCCTCGGCCAGTACCTGCAGCCTTCGCGCAGCCACTTGCCGGTACAGCGCTTCGTGCACCCGGACACGTTTGCCTGGTTCGCCGAAGAAGGCTACAAGATGGGCTTCAAGAACGTGGCTTCCGGTCCGCTGGTGCGTTCTTCGTACCATGCCGACCAGCAGGCGCACGAAGCCAAGATCAAACTCTGATCAGGCGCCCCAACAAAAAAGCCGACTTGTGTGTCGGCTTTTTTGTGCGCGTTAAACGGCTGTTTGTGGGACGTATATATACATACCGCACCTGAGGTTCTCACTGCTGACACCGTTGTAGGGTGAATGAGCCCCCATGAAGGAGGGCATTACCTACAAGGAGTTGAAAGCATGAACAGCAGTAAGATTTTCCTGGTCGCCATGGTGGCTTCTTTGCTCGGTCTTGGGCTGGGTGCAACGGCGCAAGCCAGTATTGCACCGGTCGATCCCGAACTCTGTGAGCTGATGAAGGCCACGAATGTCATCACAGATGAAAACCCCGTCGGCTGCGACAGGTTGAGTGTGGTGAGTTTCGATTTCACCAATTTCCAGGGCGACACCGAGCAGGGGACGGTGACCGTGTTGGACGCCTTTGCCCCCTATGTACAAACCATCTTCGATGACTTGCACCGCCAGGCGTTTCCATTGGCCAAGGCACGAGGCCTGGAGCACTACATGGGGGACGATGGTGAATCGATGGCCGACAACAATACCTCGGCCTTCAATGGGCGACCGATTACCGGCGGCACCAGTTGGTCGTTACATGCCTATGGCGCAGCCATCGACCTGAACCCGGTGCAAAACCCCTACATCGGCATCCAGCCCAATGGTGAGGCGATGATCGACCCGATGGCTTCGGCACGCACCTTCGTCAACCGCATGCAGTATCGCCCGGACAAACCCGAGCGCTTCGGGTTGGCGGAGCCGGTAGTCGATACCTTTGCCGATAACGGCTTTGTCAATTGGGGTGGCTACTTCAACTTCCCGATCGATTATCAGCATTTTGAAGTCGGGCCTCGCAGCTTCCTCGAGCGCTTGGCGCAGGTTTCACCAGAGCAGGCGGCGATGGATTTTGACGGCTATGTCGGCTTTTATCGGACTTGCATGCAGGAATACGCTGAGCAGGATCCGGCTGCTCGGCGTGCTGAGTGCGTCAGCGCGACCCTGCAGGCTCATCGGTAGTCGTTTTGCGATTGTTGCCCGGGCCGGCACTAGCCGGCCCGGGCATTCAATGGCTCTCAGCGATTGCGCAAGCTTTCGAGCAGCTTATGGGTCGGGTACCCATCGGCCGGCCAGCCGAGGCTTTGCTGGGCATTGCGGATGGCCTTGCGGGTGTTGGCGCCGATGATGCCATCGGGGTTGCCGGCATCGAAGTTGTTGGCGCTGAGCAAGGTTTGCAACTCGATCCGTTCGGTACGGCTCAGCGGCAGGTCATCCTTGGGCCATTGGCCATTGATGTAGCCCGAACCGTCGAAACGCTCCGACAACATGCTCACGCCCAAGGCATAGGACGACGAGTTGTTGTACTTCAAGATCGCGCGGAAGTTATCCAGCAACAAGAACGCCGGGCCGCGGTATCCCGCGGGCAGCAGCAGGGCAGCCTCGAGTTGCTGGGCACCCGGCGGCATGCGGGTGCCGGCTGGCAGTTTCAAGCCCATCTGCATCCATTCGCCCACGCTCTTGCGGATGCTGCCATCAGCCAGGGCATAGTCGAAGCCTTGCGGCAGTTGCACTTCAAAGCCCCAGGGCTGACCAGCCTGCCAGCCGGAGCTTTGCAGGTAATGAGCAGTCGAGGCCAGGGCGTCGGCCGAGCTGTTCCAGATGTCCCGGCGGCCGTCGCCATCGAAGTCCACGGCATGGGTGTTGTAGGTGGTCGGGATGAACTGGGTCTGGCCCATGGCGCCTGCCCAGGAACCGAGCATGCTGTCGGGCTGGATGTCGCCGTTTTGCAGGATCTGCAGGGCTGCGATCAGTTGGCTCTGGGCGAAGGCTGGTCGACGGCCTTCGTACGCCAGGGTTGCCAGCGAACGGATGACTGATTTGTCGCCCTGGAACTGGCCAAAGTTGCTCTCCATACCCCAAACGGCCACCAAGGCCCGCCTGTCGACGCCATAGCGCTGTTCGATGCGTTGCAGCAGCTCTGCGTGCTGGGTCAGCAGGGCCTGGCCCTTGCGCACGCGCACAGGCGATACAGCGCCATCGAGGTATTCCCACACCGGTCGGGTGAACTCCGGCTGGCTGCGGTCGGCCTTGATGACGCTCATGTCTGGCGTCACGCCGGCGAAGGCGCGATCGAAGGTGGCGGCAGTGATGCCCGCTTGCAAGGCTTGCTGACGAAAGCCGGCTTGCCATTCACTGAAGGACTGGGTGGGCTGTATCAGGGCAGTGGTATCGACCGGAACGCTGGCAGGCGGCGTCACTACGGCCGGCGCGGCGGGTGCCAGCGGCACGGCATCGGCAGCCGTAGGTTGTTCGGCACAGGCAACCAGGCAGACGAGGCCAGAGGCAGCGATCAATGGGCGCATTTGCCAACGATGGGAAAGACTTAAGAGCATGCACAGGTCCACGTATTTCAGGTCAGGTTGTGACCATACCACGGCGGCATCGGTTCAGGCTTCATGCAGCTAAAAAGTAAAAAGCCTCCCAATCTTTCGAGTGGAAGGCTTCGCGGCGGTAGCTGCCCTTGCCCTTTTTCGAGGGTTCCTGGCGGCTGCGGAACAGGGGCTGGGCGATGATGGGCTTGGCCTTGTTGGGGCCATGCGATGATGGCTTTTTGCTCATGATTTGGGGGGGGCTCCCGGTTTGTTTGGGTGGCGGAAGGATAGCAGAGATCGGTGCTGTCTTCATCGTGGGCAAGCCCGCTCCTACAGGGGCAGCGGTGGTCCCCGTAGGAGCGGGTGGGCGGCATTCCGATTGCCCGCGATGAGGCCGGTGAGGCTTACTCCGCCGGCAACGCCAACCGCTGCCCCGCCATCAACAACGCCAACCGCGCCAGGCCCGTCCAGGGCGAGCCCGTCGCCTGGCCCTTGATCTGCGCATCGATGCGCTGCGCATCCTGCAGCAATTGCCCCCAGCGCAGCGCCGAGTAGCGTTGCAGGGCCTTGCTCATCAAGGGCTTGCGCTTGTCCCAGACCGGTGGTCGTGCCTGGCTGAAGGCCTTGTCCAGCGGCACGCCCTGGCTGTATTGCTGGGACAGGTTGGCCAGCAGGCGCAGCTCACGTGCCAGGGCCCAGAGAATGACCGGTGGCTCGACACCTTCGCCACGCAAGCCTTCAAGCATGCGCAAGGCGTGGGCGGCTTCGCCGTTGAGAATGGCGTCGACCAGGCCGAACACGTCAAACCGCGCGCTGTCGGCCACGGCCGCCTGCACGGTTTCAACTGTTATCTGGTTGTCTTCGGCCAGCAGCTTGAGCTTTTCGATTTCCTGGGCGGCAGCCAGCAGGTTGCCTTCAACGCGGGCAGCGATCAGCTCGATGGCATCCTGCTGCGCAGCCAGGCCTGCCTGAGACAGGCGCTGGCGTATCCATTGGGGCAACTGGTTGGCATCGACCGGCCAGATCTGTACGAACTGGGTGTCTGCGCCTTCGACCAGCGCCTTGCCCCACTTGGTTTTCTGGGCGCTACCATCGAGTTTCGGCAGGCTGATCAGCAGCAGCGTATCTTCGGCGGGGCGCGAGCAATATTCGATCAACGCCGCGGCACCCTTGTCGCCGGGCTTGCCCGAAGGCAGGCGCAATTCCAACAGGCGCCGCTGCGCAAACAATGAAAGGCTCGCACCGGCTTGCAGCAGGGTGCCCCAGTCGAAATTGGCGTCGGCACTGAAGACTTGACGTTCATCGAAGCCTTGCTGGCGCGCCGCTGCCCGAATGGCGTCGGCTGCTTCCTGGCAAAGCAATGGGTCATCGCCGCTGATCACGTAGATCGGCGCGAGGCTGCCTTGCAGGTGCTTGTTGAGTTGGGCTGGAGAGAGCTTCATGGTCGTTGGCAGGCGGGGCGCCAGGCGCCCCGTTCCGCTTACTTGATCGGCAGTTGCAGCGGGGATTGCTGCGGCTGCTCGGCCTGAGCGCGACGTGCTGCTTCAATAGCGTCGGCTTCGGCCTGGGCGCGAGCGTCTGCGGTTTGCTGCAGTTTGTCGAGCTCGGCAGGTGTCAATTGCTGCAGGCGCGCCATCATTCGCTGAATCATTTCACGGCGGGCTTCCTTGCGAGCCTGTTGCGCTTCCTGATCGGAGCCGGCCAGGTTGTTGCCGTCGTGCATGTAGGTCTTTTGCACTTCGAGCTTGTCGCTCAGCAGCGAGCGGTCTTGATGACCGACGATCTCGTAGCTCAGGACGTTGTCGAGAATGTATTCGGAGGAGCGGCCGGACCCGGTGTAGGCGGCAGTCCGTTGGGCTTCACTCTCGTTGACCAGAATCAGTTTGTAAGGTGCACCCGGGTGGACATTTACGCCGCTGCTTGTGAGCACCTGACGCAGTTGGGTCACCGTCTCGCCGTAGGCGTTACGTGCCGACAGGTCCAGTTCCTTGATCGTCATTTCATTGGTGCCGGTGCCACGCAGCTGGAAACCGCAGGCGCTCAGCAGGACAGCCAGGCCCATTACCAGCAAATTGCGTTTGATCATGTGTGTTGCTCCCTTGAAACCTTTCGAGCCGACTAACAGTGCAACGCCCGGCCATGGGCCGAGCGTTGTGCAGGATCAGTTGGCGACAATATTGACCAGTTTGCCAGGCACGACGATGACCTTGCGGATCGTCAGGCCTTCGGTGAAGCGCAGCACGTTCTCGTTGGTCCGGGCGGCGGCTTCGACGTCTTCGCGGGTGGCGCCGGCCGGCATGTCGATCTGGCCACGCAGCTTGCCGTTGACCTGGATGACCAGCTGGATGCTGTCCTGCACCAGCGCGGTTTCGTCCAGCATCGGCCAGCTCGCGTCGATCACGGCGTTGGCGTGGCCCAATTGCTTCCACAGCTCATGGCTGATGTGCGGCGTGATGGGTGCCAACAGCAGGGCAACGGTCTGCAGGCCTTCCTGCAACAGGGCGCGATCCTGTTCGCTGGCTTGCGGTGCCTTTTCCAGCACGTTCATCAGTGTCATCACCTGGGCGATGGCAGTGTTGAACTTGTGGTGCTGGCCGACGTCCTGGCTGGCCTGCTTGATGGCCAGGTGGATGGCGCGGCGCACGGCTTTCTGACCGTCGTCGAGCGCAGCGAGGTCCAGTGCGCCCGGCAGGCCTTGGCCTACATGGGCATGGGCCAGGCGCCAGACGCGCTTGAGGAAGCGGTGCGCACCCTCAACGCCCGAGTCGGACCATTCCAGGCTCATGTCAGGTGGCGAGGCGAACATCATGAACAGGCGGCAAGTGTCGGCACCGTACTGGTCGATCATCGACTGTGGGTCGACGCCGTTGTTCTTGGACTTGGCCATCTTCTCGGTGCCACCGATTTCCACCGGCAGGCCGTCACAAATCAGCTTGGCGCCAATGATCTTGGCTTTGCTGTCGCGCTCCAGCTCAACATCTGCCGGGTTGAACCAGGTGTAGCTGCCATTGGCTTCGCGACGGTAGTACGTCTCGGCGATCACCATGCCCTGGGTCAGCAGGTTCTTGAACGGCTCGTCGGAGCTGACCAGGCCTTCATCGCGCATCAGCTTGTGGAAGAAGCGCGCGTACAGCAGGTGCAGGATCGCGTGCTCGATACCACCGATGTATTGATCCACCGGCAACCAGTGGTTGGCTGCGGCCGGGTCGACCAGGCCACCTTCATACTGAGGCGAGGCGTAACGGGCGTAGTACCAGGAGGACTCCACGAAGGTGTCCATGGTGTCGGTTTCACGCTTGGCCGGCTTGCCGCATTTCGGGCAGCTGCACTCGTAGAACTCGGGCATGCGTGCCAGCGGCGAGCCAGCGCCGTCCGGCACCACGTCTTCTGGCAGTACCACCGGCAGTTGGTCTTCCGGCACCGGGACGTCGCCACAGCTGTCGCAGTGGATGATCGGAATCGGGCAGCCCCAGTAGCGTTGACGGCTGATGCCCCAGTCGCGCAGGCGGAACTGGGTGCGCGAAGCGCCGAGGTTTTTCTTCAGCAGGGCGACTTCGATCGCGTCGAAGGCACCGGCAAAGTCCAGGCCATCGAACTCGCCGGAGTTGATCAGCTGGCCGTACTCACCATAGGCAGGCTGCCAAGGCTCAGGCGTTGTGTCGCCGGCACTGGTGCGGACCACGTTCTTGATCGGCAGGTTGTACTTGTGGGCGAACTCGTAATCGCGTTCGTCGTGAGCAGGCACAGCCATCACTGCGCCATCGCCGTAGTGCATCAAGACATAGTTGGCGACCCACACCGGCAGTTTCTCGCCGGTCAATGGATGCTCGACGAACAACGACGTCGGCATGCCCTTTTTCTCTTGGGTAGCGATGTCGGCTTCAGCGACGCTGCCACTCTTGCACTCGTGGATGAACGCCTGCAGCTCAGGATGGTTCTGCGCTGCCAGGGTGGCCAGATGATGCTCGGCGGCAACGGCGACGTAGGTCGCACCCATCAAGGTGTCCGGACGGGTGGTGAAGACTTTCAGCGTGCCGGTTTCGCCGATGGAGGCCTGGTTGTAGGGGAACTGAACTTCCATGCCACGGGATTTGCCGATCCAGTTGCGCTGCATGGTCTTGACCTGTTCAGGCCAGCCCGTCAGTTCGTCGAGGCTCTCCAGCAGCTCATCCGCGTAGGCGGTGATCTTGAAGTAGTACATCGGGATTTCGCGCTTCTCGATCAACGCGCCGGAACGCCAGCCGCGGCCGTCGATGACCTGCTCGTTGGCCAGTACGGTCTGGTCGACCGGGTCCCAGTTCACGGTGCCGTTCTTGCGGTAGATCACGCCTTTTTCGAACAGGCGGGTGAACAGCCATTGTTCCCAGCGGTAGTAATCGGGCTTGCAGGTGGTCACTTCACGCGACCAGTCCACCGCCAGGCCCAGGCTGCGCAGCTGGGTTTTCATGTAGGCGATGTTTTCGTAGGTCCACTTGGCGGGCGCTACGTTGTTCTTCATCGCGGCGTTTTCCGCCGGCATGCCGAAGGCGTCCCAACCCATCGGTTGCAGAACGTTCTTGCCTTGCATGCGCTGGTAGCGGGAGATCACGTCGCCAATGGTGTAGTTGCGCACGTGCCCCATGTGTAGCTTGCCGCTGGGGTAAGGGAACATCGACAGGCAGTAGTAAGTCTCCTTGCCTGGCTGTTCACTGACTTCAAAGGACTTTTGCTCGTCCCAGAACGACTGGGCGGCGGCTTCGATTTCGCGGGGCTGATAGAGTTCGTGCATGGCTACTTTGCGCTGAGAAATGGGTGACCTTATCCAGGCAGCGAGAAAATCGCTGCACTCGGCAATAGGGTGACAAACAATCAACGCAGTAGCATACATGACCCCTGTCCACCGAGGGAAACCTTAGATTGCATCAACAGCCTCCGGAGGCTCTGGCGCGTCCGTTGGTCGCGGCATCCAGCTGGTTGCGCACGTGCCGCTAAGCTCATGTGTGGGGAGTATGTTTTATCTTCAATGAGGTGAGCGGATGGCAGAGTCGCAGCTGAAAGCAATGAAACCGGAGTTGTTCGAACGGCTGATCGACCGTCTGGGGTTGGCCCTGGATGTCGCCAGAACAGCAGTTCGATTACGAGATGAAATGCCTGCTGAGTTGGAGTTACGTGGCCTGAGCCGCGCTGAATTCGAATTGATCAATGCCTACCTGGATTCCAATAGGGTAGGCGGGCATGGAAGCTCCAGTGCTCGGGAGCAGACAGAGTCAAAACCTTCGGCAAGGATCATTTGGCTGAAGGACAAGACTTCGGAAAAAACCACGGCGAAATCCAGAACGCTGCAATTCAAATAACCTTTGAAATAAGTCAGATACAGGCCCGAGCGCAAATTTTTACACCTGCGCATTGAGTTTGGCGGCCTGTGGATATTGTTGCCGAGCTTCATTCCTCTTAGGCTTCGGGCATTCTTGGAGATGCCCGATGCCGCTTCGCTATTTCATCAAACAAATCTTCCTGCCGCCGGGCATCCTGTTGCTCATGCTGCTCGCTGCCTGGTGGTTGCGTCGCAGTTGGCCACGCGTCTCGGCGCTGTGCTTTGCCCTGGGGCTCGGTGGCCTGTGGTTGATGAGCCTGCCGATTGTCGTGGAGACAGCGGCACGCCAACTGGAGACCGAGCCTGCGTTGTTGCAGTCGCAATGGGCTGGCCTCGCGCAGCAGGCCGATGCAATCGTGATACTGGGGGCGGGGCGCGAACGCGGGGACCCTGCCTGGGCTGGTCAGGACCAGCCCACCGATCTGGCTTTCGAGCGACTGCGCTATGCCGCGCGCCTGGCCAAGGCTTCAGGGTTGCCAGTGCTTACTTCAGGAGGCCTGCATTTCGGATCACCACCGAGCGAGGCGAAAATAATGGCCGACTCCCTGCAGGACGACTTGGGCGTCAGCGTGCGCTGGCAAGAACAGCAGAGCCGCACGACCTGGGAAAATGCGCAAATGAGTGCAGCCATCTTGCTGCCCCAAGGCATCAAGCGCGTGGTCCTGGTGACCCAGGCCTGGCATATGCAGCGCTCACGCTGGAGTTTCGAACAGGTGGGGTTCACGGTCGTGCCCGCGCCGGTGGGCTTTCTTGGCGTGGACAATGCGCGACCTTTCGGTGGGTGGTTGCCGGAGAGCAAGTCGGTTCGCCAGAGCGGCCAACTGCTCAATGAAGCGGTTGGCCTGCTCGGTTACCGAATGTTTTACCCCAAGGCGTCAGACAGTCTTGGCAATGCGGCTGGCCAGCAAGGCCCAGCCCAGCAGTAGCGCGCACAGAATGATCAGCGGCCAAGAACGCCATTGCAGGTAGGGCGTGAGGTTCTGCATAGGCACGACGTCACCATAGAGAATGCCGCGCTCGAACTGGGGGATTTGCACCGTGATCTTGCCGAACGGGTCAATCAGTCCGGTCACGCCATTGTTGGTCGCGCGGATCATCCAGCGGCCGGCTTCCAGGGCGCGCATCTGGGCCATCTGCAAGTGCTGGAGCGGGCCGATCGACGTGCCGAACCAGGTATCGTTGCTGATGGTCAGCAGCAAGTCGCTGCGCGCAGCCAGGCTGGCGGCGAATTCCGGATAGACCACTTCGTAGCAAATGTAGGGTGCCAGCTGATAGCCCTTTGCCTGCAATAGCGGCTGGTCGGCGGGGCCGCGAGCGAAGTCCGACATGGGCAGGTCGAAGAAGGCAATCAGCCCGCGCAGCAAGTCCTGCAGCGGCACATACTCGCCGAAAGGCACCAGCTTTTGCTTGAGGTAAGTGCCGTCGCCTTCGCCGACCACGGTAATGCCGTTGTAGTAGCGCTTTTGCGCGTGAACCACTTCACGCACCGGCACGCCGGTAATCAGGGCTGATTGCCGTTCGGCGGCAAAGTTGCCCATCATGTCCAGGTAGCCTTGGGCGGACTCCTTGAGGTACGGCACGGCGGTTTCCGGCCAGACGATCAGGTCGACCTGCTTGGAGGTGAAGGTCATGTCCCGATACAAGGCAAGCTGTGCGTTCAGGTGCTCTGGGTCCCATTTCAGGCTTTGTTCGACGTTGCCCTGGATGGCAGCGACTTTCAGCGGGGCGCCGGCCGGGCTGGTCCAGGCGTGCCCCTTGAGGCCCAGGCCAATAACCCAGGGCGCGACAAGCAGGATGACGCCTGCGGCGAGAAAGCTCTTGCGCGCCTTGAGCCTGTGCAGGTTGCACAGTAGCGCCGCGGTCAGGGCCAGGCTGAAGGAGATCAGCCAGATGCCGCCCAGGGGCGCGAGCCCGGCCAGAGGGCCGTCGAGCTGGCTGTAACCGGCGTAAAGCCAAGGGAAACCGGTAAGGAACCAGCCGCGGAAGGCTTCCTGGCCAAGCCACAGGGCGGCAAAGGCCAGGGCGTCGGCCAACGGGGCTTCCAGGCGGCGCACCCAGCGTGCCCAGATCCAGGCGGGCAGCGCGAAGAAGAAGGCGATAAGCGCGATGAACAGCAGCATCAGCAGGCTTGCCAGCAGGGCAGATGCGCCGCCGTAGGTATGAATGCTGACGTAGATCCAGAAGATGCCGGCCGCGAAAGTGCCGAAGCCGTAGCACCAGCCCCGGCCGAGTGCCTGGCGCGGGGTCAGTTCGCGCAAACCCAGGTAGAAGAGGCCCAGCGACAACAAGGCCAACGGCCAGATGTCGAAAGGCGCCAGGGCCAGGGTGGTAATTGCGCCAGCCGCCATGGCCAGCAGGTTACCGGGCCAGCCGGGGCGGGTGATCCAACGCATGGTTGTCCTTAACGGGTAATGGGAGTCAGGCGCAGCAAGTGTATCCGGCGGCTATCGGCATTGAGAATACGGAAGCGGTAAGTCCCTATTTCGGTCGTCTCGTTGCGCTTGGGCAGGTGCCCGAAGGCGCTCATGACCAGGCCACCGACGGTGTCGAACTCGTCATCGGAAAACTCACAGTCGAAAAACTCGTTGAAGTTTTCGATAGGGGTCAGGGCCTTGATCAGGAAGTCGCCGCTGGGCAGTGGCTTGATGTAGCTGTCTTCCTCGACGTCATGCTCGTCCTCGATGTCGCCGACGATCTGTTCGAGCACGTCCTCGATGGTCACCAGGCCAGCCACGCCGCCGTATTCGTCGATGACGATGGCCATGTGGTTATGGTTGGCGCGGAACTCGCGCAACAGCACGTTCAGGCGCTTGGATTCGGGCACGAACGTCGCCGGGCGCAACAGGTCCTTGAGGCAGAAGCTGTCGCCGTTCTCCTTGAGGATCAACGGCAGCAGATCCTTGGCCAGCAGCACGCCGAGCACGTCGTCGTGGCTTTCGCCGATGACCGGGTAGCGTGAGTGCGCGGCGTCGATGATCGCCGGCAGGAACTCGCGTGGGGTCTGGGTCGACTTGATGCTGATCATCTGCGAGCGCGGGACCATGATGTCACGTACTTGCAGGTCGGCCACCTGGATGGCGCCTTCGACGATGGTCAGTGCTTCGCTGTCGAGCAGCTTGTTCTGGTGCGCTTCGCGCAGCAGCTCCAGCAGTTCCTGGCGGTTTTTCGGCTCATGGGCAAAAGCCTGGGTGATTTTCCCTAGCCAGGACTTTTGCCCGTTGCTCGATCGGTCTTCGCTCATGGCGCTTACTCGTGATCCTTGCAGGTATCTTTAGTCGGAGTGTCGGTTTCGTCGTCGGCGTAAGGGTCTGAATGACCCAGTTCGGCAAGCAACGTTCGTTCCAGGGCTTCCATTTCTTCGGCCTCATCATCGTCGATGTGGTCGTAGCCCAGCAGGTGCAGGCAACCGTGGATCACTAGGTGAGCCCAGTGAGCCTCCAGCGCCTTGCCTTGTTCGCTAGCCTCGCGCTCGACCACCTGGACGCAAATCACCAGGTCGCCCAGCAACGGGATATCCAGCATGTCATCGGGCACGTCCGCCGGGAAGGACAGTACGTTGGTGGCGTAGTCCTTGTGGCGATAGGTGTGGTTGAGTTCGCGGCCTTCGGCTTCATCGACCAGGCGAATGGTCATCTCCGAATCGGCACTGCGCTGGCGCAAGGCCAGCTCGCACCAGCGGCGAAAATCGGCATCGCTTGGGCCAGGCGTGGTGCTGGCCCGTTGCAGATCAAGTTCAAGCATCGCGGCGTTTATCCCCGTCCTCGGCAGAGGTGGTGCGGGCGTCGAAGCGCTCATAGGCCTCGACGATTCTCTGCACCAATGGGTGGCGAACCACGTCCTTGGGCTTGAAGTGGGTGAAGCTGATGCCCGGAACATCCTTGAGCACGTCGATGACATGGGACAGGCCCGACTTGGTGCCCTTGGGCAGGTCGACCTGGGTGATGTCACCGGTGATCACGGCGGTAGAGCCGAAACCGATACGGGTCAGGAACATCTTCATCTGCTCGACGGTGGTGTTCTGGCTTTCGTCGAGAATGATGAAGCTGTTGTTCAGCGTGCGGCCGCGCATGTAGGCCAGCGGAGCGATCTCGATGACTTGGCGCTCGATGAGCTTGGCCACGTGCTCGAAGCCCAGCATTTCGTACAGGGCGTCGTACAGGGGGCGCAGGTAAGGGTCGATCTTCTGGGCCAGGTCGCCGGGCAGGAAGCCGAGTTTTTCGCCAGCCTCGACCGCCGGGCGTACCAGCATGATGCGTCGTACCTGTTCGCGTTCCAGGGCGTCGACCGCACAGGCAACCGCCAGGTAGGTCTTGCCGGTGCCGGCAGGGCCGATGCCGAAATTGATGTCGTTGCCGAGGATCTCTTTGACATAGCGCTGCTGGTTCAACCCGCGCGGGCGAATCATGCCCTTGCGCGTTCGCAGGGATACGCCGACTTCGGCGGCGGCAGGGTTTTCCAGCTCTTGGACGGCCGATTCCTGGAGGAACAGGTGGACCATGTCCGGAGACAGCTCGGTGGCCTTGGTCTCGCGGTACAGGCGTCGCAGCAGGTGCTCTGCAGAGGTGGTGTGCTGGGGTTCGCCGATCAGTTCGAACTGATTGCCGCGGTTGCGGATTTCGATGGCCAGGCGTTGTTCGATCAGGCGCAGATGCTCGTCGAACTGCCCGCACAGATTGGCGAAGCGGCGAGCCTCAAAGGGCTCGAGGATGAAACGATGGGGTTCTATGGGTGCGTTCAAGGTTGTTTTTTAGCCGCCCGACGGCAATGGATATGAGCTCAAGGATAACCCCACCTGCCTGAGTGCGAAAGCTCTTAAGCGATGAGGGGTGGCCGGACCTGATGGCAGGCCCGTTCAACGCCGTTGGTCAAACCAGCGAGCCGCGCAGCGAGTGAGGTTGCGCCGCATCGATGTGCACATCGACGAACTGGCCGATCAGCTTGGGATTGTCGCAGCTGAAGTTGACGATACGGTTATTCTCGGTGCGCCCCTGCAACTGGCCGGGATCCTTGCGCGAGTAGTCGGTGACCAGGATGCGCTGGATGCTGCCGACCATTTGTCGGCTGATCTCGAAGCCTTGTTGGTTGAGGCGATGCTGCAGGGCGGCCAGGCGCTCTTTTTTCAACGACTCCGGCGTGTCGTCCGCCAGGTCGGCGGCTGGTGTGCCGGGACGCTGGCTGTAGACGAACGAGTAGGAAAAGTCGAAGCCTACATCGGCAACCAGTTTCATGGTGTTTTCGAAATCTTTCTCGGTCTCGCCGGGGAAGCCGACAATGAAGTCCGAGCTGATGCAGATGTCCGGCACTGCGGCCTTGAGCTTGCGCAACTTGGACTTGTACTCGAGCACTGTGTGGTTGCGTTTCATGGCTGCCAATACGCGATCGGAGCCCGACTGCACCGGCAAATGCAGGTGCTTGACCAGCTCTGGAACCTCAGCGTGAGCCTGGATCAGGCTGTCGGAAAACTCCAGTGGGTGCGAAGTGGTGTAGCGAATGCGTTCGATGCCATCGACTGCCGCCACCACGCGAATCAATTCGGCCAGGTCGGCCAGGCGACCATCGTGGGTCAGGCCGCGATAGCCGTTGACGTTCTGGCCCAGCAAGGTCACTTCACGCACGCCGTTCT
>CAYVPI010000128.1:0-15722 GCA_964453495.1 uncultured Pseudomonas sp.
CTTTGTCCCTCCTCCTCCCTTCAAGTCTTACCATACAAGCTGGCTTGCCAGCGATAGGGGGTGTGCGGTCTGTGAGCTTATTTAACCCGCTTGCCCAGCTTGCGCAGTTCATCGGACTCCACCACCCGAATGCCGTCCTGCTCTTCCAGCGCCAGGCGCCAAAGGGCACGGGCCAGTTCGCAGGCCTGGATGCCGTGGTATTTGCCGGGCAGCAGCTTGGCAATCGGCGCCGCCAGTTTCTCGCCCAGGCGCAGTTCGGGGCGGTTGCCCAGTAGCAGGGAGGGGCGCACGATGGTCAGTTGTGGCCAGTCCTGTTCCTTGAGTGCCTGTTCTGCCTCGCCCTTGATCCGTTTGTAGAAGATCGAGGAGTGGGCATCGGCATCAATCGCGCTGATCACGATCAAGTGCCGCGCACCCAGTTCGCGGGCGCGTTTGCCGTAGGCCACTACCAGGTCAAGGTCCACTTCGCGAAACGCCTCTTTGGAACCGGCCTTCTTGATGGTGCTGCCCAGGCAGCAGTAGGCGATATCCACCCGCCCTTTTAGCTGCGGCAGAAGCTCGGTGAACTTGCCCACCGGGTTTTCCAGGTGTGGGTGTGCAGCCAGGGGGCGGCGGGTCGGGGCGAGCACCCGGCTGATCGTCGGTTCGTTAAGTAACCGATCGAGCAAGTGCTCGCCCGTCAGGCCGGTAGCGCCGGCAATCAGGACATGCTGAGGCGTCAAGTACATGATGTTTCTCCCTTGATACACTCAGCTTAGTGGTTGCTCGCAGAATTTTCCTGTTTGACACCAGACGATGCACTTTGCAGGGCCCGCCGTGCTTGCTGTTGGCGCATGCGCTGCCAATGATCCAGCACACCTTTTGGCGCCCAGATCTGCGGTTCGGAGGCGTCAAAGTTTTCACTCTGTTCCCGTTCCGCAACATGGGTCCTGGCCAGGTTGAAGGCCTGCTGCAAGTCATCGGTCTGGGCCAACGCCTGGGCGAACAGGGCATCGCCAAAGTAGGTGAAGTCAGCTTCTTCGGAGCAGCCGAACGACACACGATCAGCGCGCGAAGCCGTCATGATCAGTGTCTTGTCGTCCTTGAGTGGGGCTATGAAACCACCGGAATAGCACGCCGAGATGACAATTACCTTGTCACGGTTCTTCAAGGGAGCAAGGACGGCCGCCAACTCGTCTGCTTGCAGGTCCGACAGCTGCAGGCGCGGCTGGTCCAGCACCAGTTCGTGGTCATGGGTGCCGTGGCTGGTCAGGTAAATGAAAATGAGATCTTCCGGGCCGCTGCGTTCGGCCAAGGCCTGGGCGGCGCGCTCAAGGTTTTCCCGGGTGGCCATCGGCCGATCGGCAAGATGGTCGCGGTGGTTGACCAGGCTTATCTGCCCCTTGGCACCGAACCTGCTGAGCAGCATCTTGCTGACGAAGTCGGCTTCGCGCAGGAAAACGCTCTGCTTGCCATCGCCGGCCAGCGTCAGGCTGTAGAGTTCGATATCAGGTGTTGACGCGGGAATGGCAGCCAGGGCATTGGCCAGCAGGCCGCCCTGGTTGAGCAAGGCCAGTTCCAGTGGGTCGGGCAGCAGCCGGCCGCGTTCATCGCGCACGCGCTGGCCGTTGAGCCAGTGCCCGGCCTGGACGCGCCCGTCGATCAGGGTCAGGCGACCTGTGCCGTGATAGGCATCATCTTTGAACGCGCCGACATAGACGCTGCCATCGGCTAGCGCCAGTTGGCCCTGGCCGGAGAAACGCCAATCCTGGAAGTAACCTTTGTAATGGCTGCCATCGACGCTGATCAATTCGCCCTTGCCGGTCAGCGAGCCGTCCTTGAACTGGCCGATCCAGACGTCGCCGTCGGCATTTTCATAGCGGCCACGGCCGTTCAACTGGTTGTGGCGGAAGCCCCCGATGTACTGATCGCCCTCGGCGCTGTTGAAGGTGCCGTTGCCTTCGAGCTGGCCATCGACGAAGTGGCCGCTGAATTGATTGGCACTGGCGTCGCTGCGAATGCCTTCGCCATTGGGCTTGCCCTTGGCGAACAACCCCTGGTACTGGCTGCCATCCTTGAGCTCCAGGTGGCCGGCGCCGGAGTACTGGTCAGCCTTGAATTCGCCGCGGTAGGTCAGCTCGGCATCCTTGAGGGTACCTTCGCCTTCGCGTCGGCCCATGTTGAAGCCGCCGGTATAGCTGCTGCCGTTGGCTTGCAGGCTGCCCTGGCCGTGGAACAGGCCTTGTTCGAACTGGCCACGGTAGACCTCGCCGTTGCTGCCGTGCCATTCGCCTTCGCCCTGCCATTGGCCGTTGCTGAAATTGCCGACATACCAACTGCCATTGGGATAGTCCACGCGCCCAGGCCCTTGCAGCAGACCATTGACCACTTCTCCGCGGTAGCGGCCACCATCGGGGAGGCGGGCGTCGGGCGGAGAAAGGGGTTCTCCGTCACCGCAGGCAGTGAGCAACAACAGCAGGGCGAGAGGAGCGAGTGGGCGCATGGCGGGGTCCGGAAAATTCAGGGCCCGAGTATGCCGCAGAATGTACTGTGCGAAACAGCCACAATGGCTGTTTCGCATCATGGCGTGCTTAGACGAAGCAGAGCGACAGGGATTCGGCGACGTAGGCCGGTTTTTCCTGGCCTTCGATTTCCAGCGTGGCGATGGCCTTGAGCAGCCACTGGCCGGGTTTCTTCTCGGTGACTTCGTTGAGCTCCACCTTCAGGCGCACCCGCGAGTCGACCTTGACCGGCTGGATGAAGCGCACGCTGTCCAGGCCGTAGTTGACGACCATTTTCAGGCCTTCGGGCATGACCAGAATGTCTTCCATCAGCTTGGGAATCAGCGACAGTGTCAGGAAGCCATGGGCAATGGTGCCGCCGAAGGGTGTCTGGGCAGCCTTTACCGGGTCGACATGGATGAACTGGTAGTCGCCCGTCGCTTCAGCGAAAAGATTGATGCGAGTCTGGTCGATGGTCAGCCAATCGGAAACGCCCAGCGACTTTCCAATTTGATCCTTAAGCTGTGTAACAGGTACATAGGGCATTGAGACTCTCCTTGATGTCATTGCTTTTATAGTTTTTCAACCCGCCTAGATCAGCATGGTGGCACGTGCGGGTCAAGCTTCGATGGCCATGGCGAATGACGCCCTATAGGTGCGGTGGCGGCATGCTTATAATGCGTGGCGAGGTTGAGGGAGAGTGTGATGTTGTTACGTGGTTTGACTTGGCTGGTGCTGTTCCAATTGCTCGGCACGGCCATCAATCATCTGTTCCTGGCAGTGCTGCCGGGCCCTATTATCGGGCTTGTGCTGCTGTTGGCGTACCTGATGTTACGGGGTGAAGTGACTGCGCCATTGAGCGAGGCTTCTTCGAGCCTGTTGCGTTACCTGCCACTTTTGTTGGTGCCGCCAGCGGTTGGCGTAATGGTCTACGCCGCCGATATTGCCGCCGATTTCTGGGCCATCGCCGGTGCGTTGGTACTTTCTCTGCTGATATCTGTCGCTTTTGCCGGGGTATTGATGCAGAAGCTGATCACGCGTCAGGCACGTCGCGAGGAGCGCTCATGAGCCTGGACTGGCACGGCGCACTCGATGCGGTCATTCACCATCCGCTGTTTGGCATCGGTATTACCCTGGGCGCCTACCAGTTGGTCATGACCGTCTATGAAAAAACGCGTTGGGTTTTTCTGCAGCCTGTCCTGATGTCCATGCTGCTGGTTATCGGCGTACTGCTCGCTTGTGGTTTGTCCTACAGCGAATACAGAAAAAGTACCGAAATTCTCAGCATCCTGCTGGGGCCTGCAACAGTGGCGCTGGCAGTTCCGCTGTACCTGAACTTGCGACGTATCCGTCAGTTGTTCTGGCCAACCTTTACTACGCTGGTAGTGGGTGGTGTGGTGGCTACCGTCACCTGCGTGCTGCTGGGCTGGTGGTTTGGTGCCGAGCACATGATCCTGATGACCATGGCGCCCAAGTCGGTGACGTCTCCCATTGCCATGCTGGTGGCCGAGCAGATCGGTGGCGTGGCGGCGCTGGCTGCTGTGTTTGTATTGATCACGGGAGTTATCGGCGCGATTTTCGGCCCGGCTCTTTTGGCCCTTTGTGGTGTCCATAATCCAGCGGCCCGCGGAATGGCATTGGGTATGACGGCCCACGCTGTCGGTACTTCCGTGGCACTGCAGGAGGGCGAGGAGTGCGGGGCGTTCGCCGCCTTGGCCATGAGCTTGATGGGTGTTGCTACTGCGGTGTTCCTGCCATTGGCCGTAAGCCTGATTGCCTAAGGATATTGTTATGACGCTGCCGCTGTTCCCGCTCAACACCGTCCTGTTTCCGGGGTGCAATCTCGACTTGCAACTGTTCGAGGCGCGCTACCTGGACATGATCGGTCGCTGCATGAAGCAGGGCGCCGGTTTTGGCGTGGTGTGCATTCTGGAGGGTGAAGAAGTAGGCCAGGCTCCCGAAGGCTATGCCCTGGTCGGTTGCGAAGCGCTGATTCGAGACTTCCAGCAACAAAGCAACGGCTTGCTGGGTATTCGTGTCGAAGGTGGCAGGCGTTTTCGTGTGCTCAGTTCCGAAGTGCAGCGCGACCAGTTGATCGTGGCCGAGGTCGAGTGGCTGCCGGATGTCGCAGAAACACCCCTGCAGGAGGACGACAACGACTTGCTGGCATTGCTCGTCGCCTTGGCGGAGCACCCGATGGTTGCGTCGTTGAACATGGGCACCGAGGCGGCTGGCCGGCAATCGCTGGCTAACCAATTGGCTTACCTGTTGCCCTTCAGCGAACTGGACAAGATCGACCTGCTTACACTCGACGATCCACAGCAACGCCTGGATGCCATTCAGGCGTTGCTCGATGACTTACAGGGCGAGTTGTTCGCCTAGTACTGGTAGCGAATCAGGGCCTGGGGCAGTGCATGCAGCGCGAAAAAGGTGAGCAGTGCCACGCAGCCCGGCACGATCAGCCACCAGACCTTCAGTGGCATGGCGGTGAGCGGCGTGCGCAACTGCACCAGGCTCAGGCTGATCGCACACACACTGCACGCCAGCATCATGCCGGCCAGGATGTCGGTAGGCCAGTGCACCCCCAGGTAGATCCGCGACAGGGCGATTGCCATGGCCGGCAGGGCGCCGAGTAGCAGCCAGGTCAGGCGCATGCGCGGTGGCTGCCCACGCCCGGCCAGCACCGCCAATACCAGGAAGAAGGCAAAAGAAGCGGAGCTGTGACCGCTGGGCATGCTGTAGGTGGTCAGCGGGTCGGTCAGGACTTCCGGGCGAGCACGTGCGAACAGCCATTTGATACTGCCATTGGCCAGGGCGGTGATCAGCAACGTGGCGCCGGCGAAGATTGCCGGGCGCCATTGCCGTGCCAGCAACAGCAAGCCCGTGAGCAAGCCGCCGGCAAATAACTGCGTGCGGAAATCGCCGAGCCGCGTGACTACCACCACTACGCCATCGATTGCATTGCTGCGGTGCTCCTGGGCCAGGGTCATCAGGCCCTGGTCGAGCTGGATAAGGTGCGGCCAGCCAATGAACAGGCCGGCCAGCAGCGCGACGCAGAGGGCTGCGATCAAGTGGGTAGCCCGTGGCTGGTTGCGCAGGGTGCTATTGATACCGATGCCGAGCAACAGGGCCAGGGCACCAGCCACCACACCTGCTTCGGGCCAGAAACCTTCGGGCAGCGGCAAGCGCATGGCGGCGCCGGTCGCCCAGCCGGGCAACAGGTAGGCGACCGACCAGCCCGCGCCAGCAATCAGGCTGACCACAATGAAGCGAGGCAGCGGCATGTCGAACATGCCGGCCACCATCGGCAGCATAGGACGCAGCGGGCCAATGAAGCGGCCGACCAATAGGCTGGCGATACCGTAGCGCTGGAAGTAGGACTCTGCGCTGCCGATCCATTCCGGGTGATGGCGCAGCAAGGGCAGGCGCCGGATGTTCTGGTGAAAGCGCCGCCCCAGAAAGTAGGACACCGCGTCACCCAGCATGCCCCCCAGGTAGCCCAGCAACAGGGTTTCACCCAGGGTCAAGGCGCCGCTGCCGGCCAGTACTGCAATGGCGAACAGCAGCACGGTACCTGGAACGATGATCCCGGCGATTGCCAGGCACTCGATACAGGCGACCAGGAACACTGCCAGGCCCAGCCATTGAGGATTTGCCGTCAACCACCCGGTCATGCCGTCGAGCCAATGGCCCATGCTTCAGTTTCCTTGTTTGAGTAAAAGATAGTCGCGGCCTTCCAGTTGCCCCCGCCGCAGCGGGTTGCGAGTGCAATGACGGGCGAATTCGGCGTCGACGAAACGATACATCAGGTGTTCGTCGCGTCCGCTGGGGATGCCCAGGCGTGTGGTTTGAATTATATGTGTCACAAGATTTCCGCATTCCTCCACGAACAGCTGTTGTGGATCGAAGCGTTTGGCGTCCCAGTTCGGCACTTTCAGGCCCAGCGCCCTGCACAGCAGCGTCTGGCCCGCGCACAGCCGTTCGATTGGCCGCGGTTGGCCGCGGGCGTCGGGATTGTTCAGCTGCATCTGCGCCAGGCTGTTGGCATCACTGTAACGGTCGAGCCAGGGGTAGCCGGACTTGATCAGTACCGCGTTGCCGGGCCCATGGGCGCTGAAGTTAAGCGAATCGCCGCCGCGGGCGTAGTACATATAGATGTGGCCGCCATCGAGGAACAGGGCCTTGCGCTTTTCCGTGTAGCCGAGGGACGCGTGGCTGCCTTTTTCAGCAACGTAGTAGGCTTCGGTCTCGATAATACGGGCGCTAAGCCAGTACGGCCCATGACGGTGACGGATGACTTTGCCCAGCAGGTCCTTGGCCAGGACCTGGGCGTCCCGATCGAAAAACGTGTCGGGCAATAGTCGGGCATCGTGCCAGGGCAGATCTCGCATCGGCGGTCACCGGGGGAAAATGAACCCGCAATCATAACAATTTCTATCTTAATCACAGCTGAACAGCAGGTTTCTTCCTGCTCATTTCGACCATCCGCCTGCCACCGCTGTCCGTAGGGCGGCACGACAGCTATAATCAGCCGCTTTCCCCTTTGCCAAGACCACTGAGACCATGACTGAGTCCGTTCTTGACTACATGACCCGCTTGGGTCGCGCCGCTCGCGAAGCCTCCCGTGTGGTCGGTCGTGCCAGCACCGCGCAGAAAAACCGCGCCCTGCAGGCCGCCGCCGCCGCGTTGGACCAGGCCCGCGAGCAACTGACCGCTGCCAATGAACTGGACCTGGCCGCCGGCCGGGCCAATGGCCTGGAGCCTGCCATGCTCGAACGCCTGGCGCTGACGCCGGCCCGTATCGACAGCATGATCGTCGGCCTGCGCCAGGTCGCCAGCCTGCCGGACCCGGTCGGCGCTATCCGCGACATGAGCTATCGGCCGTCGGGAATCCAGGTCGGCAAGATGCGCGTGCCGCTGGGCGTGGTGGGGATCATCTACGAATCACGGCCAAACGTGACCATCGATGCGGCCAGCCTGTGCCTGAAGTCTGGCAATGCCACCATTTTGCGTGGCGGCTCCGAAGCCATTCATTCCAACCGCGCGATTGCCGCCTGCATCCAGCAAGGCCTGGCCGAGGCAGGCTTGCCGGCCGCCGTGGTCCAGGTGGTGGAAACCACTGACCGCGCCGCCGTGGGGGCGCTGATCAGCATGCCGGAGTATGTCGACGTGATCGTACCCCGTGGGGGCAAGGGCTTGATCGAGCGGGTCAGTCGCGACGCACGCGTTCCGGTCATCAAGCACCTGGATGGCATCTGCCATGTCTACGTCGCTGCCGACGCCGACCTGGAAAAGGCCCGCCGCATTGCCTTCAATGCCAAGACCTATCGTTATGGCATCTGCGGCGCCATGGAAACCCTGCTGGTCGACCAGCGCGTCGCCGCCGAGTTTTTGCCGGCGATGGCCGCACAATTCCAGGAGAAGGGCGTCGAGTTGCGTGGTTGCGAGCGCACCCGGCAGTTCATCGAGGCGGTGCCGGCCAGCGAAGAAGACTGGCACACCGAATACCTGGCAGCGATCCTGTCGATTCGTGTCGTCGATGGCCTGGACCAGGCAATCGAGCACATCAATCACTACGGCTCGCACCACACCGATTCGATCGTTACCGAGCATCAGGGGCAGGCACGGCGCTTCATGGCCGAAGTCGATTCCAGCTCGGTGATGCTCAATACCCCGACCTGCTTTGCCGATGGCTTCGAGTATGGCCTGGGCGCAGAGATCGGTATTTCCACGGACAAGCTGCACGCCCGTGGCCCGGTCGGCCTGGAAGGCCTGACCTGCGAGAAATACGTGGTCATCGGCGATGGCCAGTTGCGCGGCCAGGAGCCGGTCTGACTTGGGCGTTCTTGCCTCGTCAGCCCCGGTAACCGTCAACGAGCCTCGGCCGCGACGCATTGGTGTACTGGGTGGGACCTTCGACCCGGTGCACATCGGTCATTTGCGTGGTGCGCTGGAGGTCGCCGAAACGCTGGCGCTCGACGAGTTGCGTCTGACTCCCAGTGCCAGGCCGCCCCATCGGGACACGCCGCAGGTGTCAGCCAAAGACCGTCTGGCCATGGTGGAGCGCGCCGTCGCTGGATTGGCGCCGTTGGTGGTGGACGCCCGTGAGTTGCGGCGCAACAAGCCGTCCTACACCATAGATACCCTGGAACTGATGCGCGCGGAACTCGCCGCTGAGGACCAGATTTTTCTGCTTTTGGGCTGGGACGCATTTTGCGGCCTGCCCACTTGGCATCGCTGGGAAGAGTTGCTCCAGCATTGCCACATCCTGGTGCTGCAACGCCCGGATGCCGACAGCGAACCGCCGGATGCCTTGCGCAACCTGCTGGCAGCGCGCTCGGTGAGCGACCCGCTGGCCCTCAAAGGGCCGAGCGGACAGATTGCATTCGTCTGGCAGACGCCGCTCGCGGTATCCGCCACCCAGATCCGTCAACTGCTGGCCAGCGGTAAGTCGGTACGTTTCCTGGTGCCCGACGCGGTCCTGGCCTACATCGATGCGCACGGTCTTTACCGTGCGTCGAACTGAATAGGAGTGCCTCAAGGCACGTGGCAACAACGTGTATTGAAGCGCCCGAACATACGAGCAAAACGAGTTTTATATGACGAACAACGACGTAAACAAAGTAAAGCGCAAAGGCACGTTCAAGAGTGCCCCGCTGCCGGAAGCGGTTGTAAGCGGTGAGCTTCTCAAAGGCGATGCACTGGTCAAGGTGGCTGTTGCTGCCCTCGAAGACGTCAAGGCCCAGGACATCCTCGTGATCGATGTTCGCGACAAGCAGAGCATCACCGACTACATGATCATCGGCACCGGTACTTCCAACCGTCAGATCAACGCGATGCTCGACAAGGTTCGCGAAGAGGTCAAGAAGCATGGCGTCAAGCCACTGGGTGATGAAGGCAAGGGCGACAGCGATTGGGTACTGCTGGACCTGGATGATGTCATCGTGCACATGATGACTGCCTCGGCTCGCCAGTTCTATGACCTGGAACGCCTGTGGAAAGGTGCCGAGCAAAGCCGTGCCGCCGACGGCAAGCACCACAGCCCGGAACACACCCACGAGCATTTCACCAAGCTCAACAAAGACCAGGAATAAGGGCTCGTTGTGCGTCTGCGCCTGATCGCGGTCGGTTCGCGCATGCCCAAGTGGGTGGAGGATGGCTGGCATGAATATGCCAAGCGCCTCCCTTCCGAGCTTGCACTGGAACTGGTAGAAATCCCGCTCAACACCCGTGGCAAGAATGCCGACGTGGCCCGCCTGATTCGTCAGGAGGGTGAGGCCATGCTGGCAAAAGTCCAGCCTGGGGAACGGATCGTTACGCTTGAGGTCCATGGCAAGCCCTGGAGCACCGAGCAACTGGCGGTCGAGCTGGATCGCTGGCGGCTGGATTCGCGCACGGTCAACTTCATGGTGGGTGGCCCCGAGGGGCTGGCGCCGGAAGTCTGTGCGCGCAGCGAGCAACGTTGGTCGCTGTCGCCACTGACGTTGCCGCACCCGTTGGTCCGCATCCTCATCGGTGAGCAGCTGTATCGCGCCTGGACTGTCCTGTCCGGGCACCCTTATCACAAATAAGCCTGTAAGCCTTTCTTAATGTCGCAGCCGATTCGCCTCAAGGATCACGAAAAAGACGCACGCCTGGTGCGTAGCCGTGTCGTGGTCGGTGCAATTGCGGTCGTCGTGCTGATTTGCGTGTTGATTGCCCGGCTGTATTTCCTGCAGGTGATCCAGTACGAGTATCACTCGACCCTGTCGGAGAACAACCGGGTGCATGTGCAGCCGATTCCGCCGACGCGCGGGCTGATTTTCGACCGCAACGGGGTGATCATCGCCGATAACCGGCCAAGCTTCAGCCTGAGCATGACCCGTGAACGTTCCGGCGACTGGCGCCAGGTTCTCGATGTGATCGTCGAAGTGCTGCAGCTGACGCCGGAAGACCGGGCGTTGTTCGAGAAGCGCATGAAACAGGGGCGCCGGCCGTTCGAGCCGGTGCCGATCCTGTTCGAGCTGACCGAAGAACAAATCGCCCGGATTGCCGTCAACCAGTTCCGTCTGCCGGGCGTCGAGGTGGTGGCACAGCTGGTGCGCCATTATCCGCAGGGCGAGCATTTCGCCCACTCGGTCGGCTATGTGGGGCGGATCAACGAGAAAGAGCTCAAGACCCTCGATCCGGTCAACTACAGTGGTACCCACCATATCGGCAAGACCGGTATCGAGCGTTTCTACGAGCCCGAGCTGCATGGCCAGGTGGGTTACGAAGAGGTTGAAACCAACGCTCGCGGCCGCGTATTGCGTGTGCTCAAGCGTACTGATCCGGTACCGGGCAAGGACATTGTCCTGAGCCTGGACATCAAGTTGCAGGAAGCAGCGGAGGCCGCCCTGGGTGGCCGTCGTGGCGCGATCGTGGCGATGGACCCCAACACGGGTGAAGTGCTGGCCATGGTCAGTCAGCCGAGCTTCGACCCGAACCTGTTCGTGACCGGCATCAGTTTCAAGGCTTATTCCGAGCTGCGGGATTCAATTGACCGCCCGCTGTTCAACCGGGTGTTGCGCGGATTGTATCCGCCAGGCTCGACGATCAAGCCGGCGGTGGCGATAGCCGGCCTGGACAGCGGCGTGGTGACGGCTTCGTCGCGGGTCTTCGATCCCGGTTACTACATGCTGCCCAACTACGATCACAAATACCGTAACTGGAACCGCACTGGTGACGGCTGGGTGGACCTGGACACTGCAATCATGCGTTCCAACGACACCTACTTTTATGACCTGGCCCACAAGCTTGGCATCGATCGCCTGTCCACCTACATGAACCGTTTTGGCATCGGCCAGAAGGTGTCCTTGGACATGTTCGAAGAGTCGCCAGGGTTGATGCCGTCCCGTGAGTGGAAACGTGCGACCCGGCGCCAGGCCTGGTTCCCGGGCGAGACGTTGATTCTCGGGATTGGCCAGGGCTATATGCAGGCAACGCCCTTGCAACTGGCCCAGGCCACGGCCTTGATCGCCAACCGGGGCAAGTGGAACCGCCCGCACCTGGCCAAGACCATCGAAGGCTTGCCGCCGGTCGACGAGAACCCGATGGAAGATATTGTGCTGCGTGACAAATCCGACTGGACCAAAGTTACCCACGGCATGGAGCAGGTGATGCACGGCGCCAGGGGTACCGCGCGCAAGGCAGCGCTTGGCTCGCAGTATCGCATTGCCGGCAAGAGTGGTACGGCTCAGGTCGTGGCCATCAAGCAGGGTGAAAAGTATGACCGCTCCAAGGTCCAGGAACGCCACCGCGACCACGCCCTGTTCGTGGCGTTTGCCCCGGCTGAAAACCCGAAGATCGTGGTCTCGGTGATGGTCGAGAACGGTGAGTCCGGTTCCGGTGTGGCAGCGCCGGTGGTTCGCCAGGTAATGGACGCCTGGTTGCTCGGTGCCGACGGCCACCTCAAGCCGGAATACACCGACACGCCAATAGCGGAGGCCCCGGCCCGTGAAGAGTAATTTCGACCGCATGCTCTCCAGTGAGGACGTGATGCGGCGTCGCGCCACCTTCTTGCAGCGCATCCATGTGGACGGGCCGTTGCTGATTCTGCTGCTGACCCTGGCGGCTGGCAGCCTGTTCGTCCTTTATTCGGCCAGTGGCAAAAACTGGGATCTGTTGATCAAGCAGGCATCCTCGTTTGGCATTGGCCTGGTCTCGATGTTCGTGATCGCGCAGCTGGAGCCTCGCTTCATGGCGCGTTGGGTACCCCTGGCCTATGTATTCGGGGTGATGCTGCTGGTGGTAGTGGATGTCATGGGCCATAACGCCATGGGTGCCACGCGCTGGATCAACATTCCGGGGGTGATTCGCTTCCAGCCCTCAGAGTTCATGAAAATCATCATGCCGGCCACCATTGCCTGGTACCTGGCCAAGCGCTCATTGCCGCCGCACCTCAAGCATGTGGCCATCAGCCTGATGCTGATCGGGGTGCCGTTCATTCTGATTGTGCGCCAACCGGACCTGGGCACCTCACTGCTGATCCTGGCCTCGGGGGCCTTCGTGCTGTTCATGGGTGGGTTGCGCTGGCGCTGGATTCTCAGCGTGCTTGCCGCGGCGGTGCCGGTGGCGATCGCCATGTGGTTCTTTGTCATGCATGACTACCAGAAGCAACGGGTCCTGACGTTCCTTGATCCGGAAAGCGATCCTTTGGGCACCGGCTGGAACATCATCCAGTCCAAGGCTGCCATCGGCTCAGGCGGCGTATTCGGCAAGGGCTGGCTGCTCGGCACCCAGTCGCATCTGGACTTTCTGCCGGAAAGCCATACCGACTTCATCATTGCCGTGATGGGCGAAGAGTTCGGGTTGGTGGGCATATGCGCCTTGCTGTTGATCTATTTATTGCTGATCGGGCGTGGCCTGGTCATCACCGCCCAGGCCCAGACCCTGTTCGGCAAGTTGCTGGCAGGCAGCCTGACCATGACGTTTTTTGTGTACGTTTTCGTCAATATCGGTATGGTCAGCGGCCTTATGCCCGTGGTGGGCGTACCGCTGCCCTTCATCAGTTATGGCGGGACGTCGCTGGTGACGCTGCTGTCGGCGTTCGGGGTATTAATGTCGATCCATACCCATCGCAAGTGGATTGCACAGGTTTGATTAAGGTGAAGAATTTCATGCAAGTAATGCGTCACTGGGCGACTCGATATGCACCTTGGGTCGGCCTGGTAAGCATCCTTGGCGCGTCGCACCCTGCGACGGCCGGCGACTATGAAGGTTCGCCCCAGGTTGCCGAATTCGTGGGCGAAATGACCCGCGACTACGGCTTTGCCGGTGAGCAATTGATGGGTGTGTTCCGCGAAGTGGAGCGCAAGCAATCGATTCTCGACGCCATTTCGCGCCCGGCCGAGCGGGTCAAGCCGTGGAAGGAATACCGCCCGATGTTCATTACCGACGCGCGCATTGCCCGCGGGGTGGATTTCTGGCGCCAGCATGAAGAGGCGCTGGCCCGGGCCGAGCGCGAGTACGGTGTGCCGGCCCAGGTGATCGTTTCAATCATCGGTGTGGAAACTTTTTTTGGCCGCAACACGGGTAACTACCGGGTGATCGATGCGTTGTCCACCCTAGGGTTCGATTACCCACCGCGTGCCGATTTCTTCCGCAAAGAGCTGCGCGAATTCCTCCTGCTGGCGCGCGAAGAGCAGCTTGACCCACTCACGCTCAAGGGCTCGTACGCTGGAGCCATGGGCCTGCCTCAGTTCATGCCGAGCAGTTTTCGCGCCTATGCCGTGGATTTCGACGGTGATGGCCACATCAATATCTGGAACAACCCGGATGATGCCATCGGCAGCGTCGCCAGCTACTTCAAGCGTCATGGCTGGGTTGCCGGGGAAGGGGTGGTCAGCCGCGCGCAGGTACGAGGCGAGCGCGTCGACGAAGGCATCACCGCAGGCATCGAGCCGGTCTTGACCGTGGGGCAGTTGCGAGCACTGGGCTGGTCGAGTCATGATGCGCTGCGCGACGATCTGGCGGTGACCGCTTTTCGCCTGGAGGGCGAAAATGGCCCTGAATACTGGATGGGCCTGAAGAATTTTTATGCCATCACGCGCTATAACCGCAGCGTGATGTACGCGATGGCGGTGCATCAACTGTCAGAAATGCTGGTTCAAGCACGGGGCGTCAAATAATGCGAGCAATGCCCAGTTGCACACCTTTCAAGCTGCTGACCTGTGCCGCCCTGGCCCTGTTGGTGGCCAGTTGCTCTACTAGCCGCGCGCCGCAGCAACCAACGGTTGTGAAGGCCAAGCCCGGGCTGGACATCAACCGTGCCCACAAAGACGGAGCGCCCTGGTGGGATGTAGACGTCACGCGCATTCCCGATGCCGTACCCACCCAGCACACCGGTGCCTACAAGGCCAACCCGTATACGGTACTGGGCAAGACCTATTATCCGATGCCAGAGTCGAGAAACTACGTCGCCTCGGGCACGGCCTCTTGGTATGGCACCAAGTTCCATGGGCAGAACACCGCCAATGGCGAGGTCTATGACCTGTATGGCATGAGCGCTGCGCACAAGACGCTGCCCTTGCCCAGCTATGTGCGGGTGACCAACCTGGACAACAACAAGAGCGTGATACTGCGGGTCAACGACCGCGGCCCGTTCTATTCCGATCGCATTATCGATCTGTCCTATGCCGCCGCCAAGAAGCTCGGTTACGCCGAGACGGGTACGGCCAGGGTCAAGGTCGAGGGTATCGACCCGCAGCAATGGTGGGCGCAGAAGGGCCAGCCGGCACCGCTGATGCTCAACCAGCCGCAGGTTGCCCAGGCCAAGCCCGCGCTGCCGGCCTCTACAGGCACCGTCGAGCAATGGACGCCACCGCCCCAGCAGCATGCTGCCGCTGTCGTACCGGTGCAGGTGGCGAGCAAGAGTCATTCAGCTACGCCCGCTTCGGGCGTGTACCTGCAAGTCGGTGCATTCGCCAACCCGGATGCCGCCGAGCTGTTGCGCTCGAAATTGAGCACCATGGTCAGCGCGCCGGTGTTCATCAGTTCGATCGTGCGCAACCAGCAAACACTGCACCGGGTCCGCCTGGGGCCGATGGATAGCCAGGGCGAAGCGCAGAAAGTGCAAGACAGCGTGCGCCTGGCCAACCTGGGCCAGCCGAGCGTTGTGACAGCCGACTGACCACCAATTGCAAAACAGCCTGTACAATGGCTGTTTTGCCCACCGGGCCCTGAAGCCCGAAACACGTTTTGCCCGCGAGGGCAGTGAGCCCATTAGCAATTTCGAGAGACGGATGAACATCACCACCTTTGCCAAACGCCTGAGCCTGCTGGTTCCGCTCATGATCACCCCTGCCGCTTGGGCGGCAGAGCAAATGATGCCGGCTGCGCCGCAACTCGCTGCCAAGTCCTATGTGCTCATGGAAGCTTCGAGCGGCAACATCCTGGTCGAGAACAACGGCGACCAGCGTCTGCCGCCAGCCAGCCTGACCAAGCTGATGACGGCCTACATCGCGACGCTGGAGATCCGTCGCGGCCAGGTCGGTGAGAACGATCCGGTAACGGTCAGCGAGCACGCCTGGCGTACCGGCGGTTCGCGCATGTTCATCAAGGTCGGCACCCAGGTCAGCGTCAGCGACCTGCTGCACGGCATCATCATCCAGTCGGGCAACGACGCCAGCGTCGCGCTCTCCGAGCACATCGCCGGCAGCGAAGACGCCTTCGCCGACATGATGAACAAAACCGTGGCCGATCTGGGCATGACCAACAGCCACT
>CAYVPI010000129.1:0-15666 GCA_964453495.1 uncultured Pseudomonas sp.
CGCCGTCGTCGCCCGAGTATTCCTTCTGCATGATGTCGGTCATCAAGGCTTTGACATCGGTCTCGTCGAAGATCGAGAAACCCGGCTTGTAGCCCAGCCGCACGTGTTCCTTGCGGATGATGTTCAGGCCCAGGTTGTGGAAGGTGCACACCGTCAGGCCACGGCCTTCGCCGCCCTTGAGCAGGGTGCCGACCCGTTCCTTCATCTCGCGCGCGGCCTTGTTGGTGAAGGTCATGGCGACGATGTACTGGGCGCGGATGCCGCAGTTCTGGATCAGATGCGCGATTTTGCGCGTGATCACGCTGGTCTTGCCGGAGCCAGCACCGGCGAGCACCAAAAGAGGGCCGCCGACGTAGTTCACGGCTTCTTGTTGCCGGGGATTGAGTCGGGACATGACGGAAAAAGGGTCGCTTGAAAAATGGCCGGGCATTTTAGCAGGGTCCGAAGATTCTGCCGCGACCGTCTGACACTGTGACGTGCCCCTCTATCTAAATTTGCCGGTTTTGATACTTTCGCGCAGGATGCGAGGCGAAATTGCATTTGCTGACTCAGGATGAGTGCGGCATGGGCATTAGTGAAAATCATTCGCGGTAATGATTTATCATGGCCATCCCGATGCCAAACCGCCACTGACTATGACAATGTCCTAAGGAGCAAGCTTGTCCACGCCTGTCGAACCGTTGCGTTTGCTGCTTTTGGCCGATGGGCCGCAGTGGTCGGCGGTGTTGCGCGAGTGCCTGGTACCGTTGGCGGATGCGGCAGTATTGATCAGCGCCCCGACCTGGGAGGCGGTCAGCAGCCTGTTCGCCGAAGACGGCTCGGCCGTATTGCTGACGACCCCCGAGTTGCAGCCAGCGCCAGGGCGCTGCGATCTGCCCATGGTGTTGCTCCTCGAGCATGAGCCGGCCCAAGCGCCGCCGGGCGTCAGCGACTGGCTGGTGCGTGAATCCCTCAGTGTCGATACTTTGCGCCGCTGCTTGCGCCATGTGCGTGAGCGCGGCGTGCTGGAGACGACCTTACAACGCTTGGCCGAGCAGGATCCGCTGACTGGCATCGCCAACCGCCAGGGCTTCCAGACGTTGCTCGCAGCGCGCTTGGCCGAGCATGACGGGCGCGGCGTCGCGCTCGGGCACCTGGACCTGGACAATTTTCGCCATGCCAACGATGCATTGGGGCACCAGGCCGGCGACCGTTTGATCCTGCAAGTGGTGGGGCGGTTGAAAAACGAACTCGAAGCCGGTGACCAACTGGCGCGCCTGGGTAGCGACGAGTTCGCCTTGCTCATCGACACCCGACGTGATTCCCAGCGCGCTGAGCGCCTGGCCGAGCGAATTACCGAGGCCATGGCCGAACCCTACTGGATCGACGGCGAAAGCCTGTTGATCGGCTGCAGCCTGGGCGTGGCCCACGCGCGCACCCAGGGCGGCGCCGACCCGTTGATGTGGCATGCGCACATCGCCATGCAGCAGGCCAAGAACACCCAGGGCTGTACCTTTCACCTGTTCAACGAGCGTATCAACCGTCACGCACGCAGCCTTGCTGACCTCGAAAGCGAGTTGCGCCGGGCACTGCGCCGCGATGAACTGGAATTGCACTACCAGCCGCGCATGAACCTTGCCAATGGGCAAATCGTGGGGCTCGAGGCATTGGTGCGCTGGCGCCACAACGAGCGCGGCCTGTTGCCGCCGAGCGAGTTCGTGCCCTTGGCCGAGCAAAGCGGTTTGATCGTGCCCTTGGGCTACTGGGTGATCTCGCGCGCGTTGCGCGACATGCAGGCGTTGCGCGAACAGGGCCTGCCGGCCTTGCACATGGCCGTGAACCTGTCCTTCCGCCAGTTTCAGGACAGCCAGTTGCTGGCGACTTTGAGCCGCTTGATCGCCGAGCACGGCGTGGATGCCCAGTGGCTGGAATTCGAACTGACCGAAACCGCCGTGATGCGCCGTAACGACCTGGTCAAACAGACCATGGACGCGCTCGGGCGCCTGGGCGTGCGTTTCTCGCTGGATGACTTCGGCACCGGCTTTTCGTCATTCGTGCATCTGAACAGCCTGCCGATCACCTTGCTCAAGGTCGACCGCAGCTTCGTCGGCGGCATGGAGCAGCGCAACGAAAACCGCAAGCTGGTACATGCCATGATCAACCTGGCCCACAACCTGCACCTGGAAGTCGTGGCCGAAGGGGTGGAAACACCGGAGCAACTGGCGTTGCTGCGTAGCTACGGTTGCGATCAGGTGCAGGGGTATCTGATCAGCAAGCCGCTGCCGCTGGAGCAGTTAGTGGATTTCTTGATGCTCGGGAAGTCGCAGCAGCCGGTGCAAGAGGTAGGTTGAATTTGAAAGGCCTTTGGCCTTTATCGCGGGCAAGCCCGCTCCTGTAGGAGCGGGCTTGCCCGCGATCAGCCGTTACGCAACCTCCTGTTTCGCAACAAGACCGCTCGCGCGCCCACCAATCATCCGCTGCATCCGCCCCTCGAATGCCAGCGTCAGCCCCACCGCCGCGCATGCCAGCCCCAGTGCCAGCCCCCACCATATGCCAACGGCACCGCCACCGAAGTTGAACGCCAGCAGCCACGCAGCCGGTGCGCCAACAAGCCAATAGCAGCCCAACCCGACCAGGAAGGTGGTCTTGGCATCCTTGAGCCCGCGTATGGCGCCCATGGCGATGGTTTGCGTGCCATCGAACAGCTCGAACCAGGCGGCTACTGCCAACAGGCTTACCGCCAACTGGATAACGTCGTGGAACGCTGGGTCATCGTGATCCAGGAACAGGCCGACCAATTCGTTCGGGGCGAACCAGAACAGCAGGGCGAACGCCAGCATGCTCGCCGCGCCAAAGCCGATACCGATGCGCCCGGCTCGGCGCGCCGCGATCAGTTGGCCGCCGCCGTAGTGCTGGCCGACACGCATGGTCACGGCATACGACAACCCGGCCGGGATCATGAACGCCACCGAGACGATCTGCAGGGCAACCTGGTGCGCGCCCAGTTCAGTGCTGCCCATGTTGCCCATGCACAGCGCGGCAAAGGCGAACAGGCCGACCTCCACGGCATAGGTGCCGCCGATGGGCAGCCCCAGCCGCCACAGCTCGCGCAAGGCCGGCATGTTGGGTCGGCCCAGGCCACGGCGAATCGGGTAGGGCTCATAGGCACTGTGCCGGCGGATGTGCCAGGCCAGCAAGAGTGCCATGCAGTTGGCAACGATGGCCGTAACCAGCCCGATACCCACCAGCCCCAGCTTGGGCAGGCCGAACATGCCTTCGATCAGGGCGTAGTTGAGCACGAAGTTGGCCACAGTACCGCCCAGGCTGATGACCATGATTGGGCTTGTGCGCCCAAGTGCGCTGGTAAATCCGCGCAAGGCCATGAAGCTCAGGTAGCCAGGCAGGGCCAATGGCAGCAGCAACAGGAACTGGCTGGCGCTTTCGACGTTGCTGGGGGTCTGCCCCAGCAGGAGCAAGAGGGGCGAGAGGTTCCACAAGGCCAGGGCCGCGACCACGGCCATGATCCAGGCCAGCCACAACCCTGCCTGGGTCAGGCGCGTGGCGCCGACGATATCACCGGCCCCCTTGCGGATGGCGACCAGGGTGCCGACGGCAGCGATCACACCCAGGCAGAAGATCGAGACGAACGAATAGCTGGCGGCACCCAGGCCACCGCCGGCCAGGGCCTCGGGGCTGATGCGCGCCATCATCACGGTGTCGGTGAGCACCATCAGCATGTGCGCCAGCTGGGAGGCGATCAGCGGCCCAGCCAGCCGCAGAAGGGCCCAGAGTTCGCTACGTGCTGCAGAATGCATGAGATTTAGGCTCGCATGGAAAGTGTAGTTGAAGCGCGAATTCTCCGGGTTTACGGGGACTGGCACAAAAGGATAAAAACGATTGCTCGCATGAGTAAAACTCATGGGCGTAAGATCTTTCATAGCCCCATCGAGGAAAGTTCGTATGTCCCGTCGCCTACCGCCCCTGTATGCCTTGAAGGCCTTCGAGGCTGCAGCCCGGCATAGCTCATTCACCCGGGCCGCCGAAGAGTTGTCGATCACTCAGAGCGCGGTCAGTCGGCATATTCGTACGCTTGAAGAACATTTTGCCTGCCGCTTGTTTCAGCGAAATGGTCGCAACTTGCAGCTGAGCGAGGCCGCCCGGCTGCTGATACCAGGCGTTCGCGAAGGTTTCGCCGCGCTGGAGCGGGCATGCAACACGTTGCGCAGCGACGATGACATTTTGCGCATGAAGGCTCCTTCAACCCTGACTATGCGCTGGTTGTTGGCGCGCTTGAGCCGGTTCCGCCACCTGCAGGCCGGCAATGAGGTACAACTGACCAGCGCCTGGATGGATGTGGACAACGTCGATTTCAATCACGAGCCGTTCGATTGTGCGGTGCTGCTCAGCGATGGCCACTTCCCGCCGGATTGGGAAGCGACCCTGCTGTTTCCAGAGTTATTGATACCGGTGGGTTCGCCGAACCTGCTCAACGACCAACCTTGGGATGTGGCGCGTTTGGCCGGAGCTGAACTGTTACACCCAACACCGGATCGCCGTGACTGGCGTAGCTGGCTGGAACGCATGAACCTGTCGGACCAGGTTTCGCTCAAGGGAGGGCAGGTGTTCGACACCCTGGAGCTGGGCATGATCGCCGCAGCGAGAGGCTACGGTGTTTCCATGGGTGACTTGTTGATGGTGGCTGAGGATGTCGCCCAGGGGCGCTTGAGCCTACCCTGGCCAACCGCGGTGGCCAGCGGCCTGAATTATTACCTGGTATGGCCCAAAACTCGGCCGGGCGGCGAGCGTCTGCGCCGCTTGAGTGCGTTTTTGCAGGGCGAAGTGCAGGCGATGCAGTTGCCACGGGTCACGACCCTGCGCTGAACCCTGGGGTTACACCAGCTCGGGTAGCCCCAGTGCGGCTGCGCAGGCTTGCAGGGAGCGGCGCTCGGTTTCGGCATACAGTACCAGCTCATCGAGCACCGGGCGGCCGAGTGCGCGTTGGAATGCAGCCTGGTTGGCGTTGCTGCCATAGAGGGTTTGCGCGTCATCGCCCAGGTTCGACTGGAAAATGCCGGCTGCACTGACCGGCAGGAAGTCTTCGTACACCAGCGCCTCGAAGCGCACATGGCCACGATCCACAAGCGCCTGCACTGACCGCGGCCGATCATTGTCACCCTGTGCGGCCAGGCCCTTGTCGGTGACGAAGTAGCGAACGTAGGCCAAGCCCTGTTCGCGCATCTGTGCAAGATCATCGGCAAAGGCTTCAAAGCGACTGGCCAACAGCGCCATATAGCGTTCGGCATTGGCTTCGGCGGGCACGCCACCCAAGTCGTCGCGGGCCTCGTTGAGCAGGCGATCGTACAGGGCGCGCCCCTTGGGTGTCAGTGCTGCGCCGCGTTGTTCGATTTCGCCAAAGCGAGCGGTGTGGCTGCCGGTCTGATCCTGTTGATCGGTGAAGGCGATATTTTCCTGTAAGGCCTTGAAGCTGGTCTGGCGCAACAGGATCGGCTGTTTACGCGGCGGTGGCCCTTCAATCACGGCCTTGGGCGGAATGCCTTTGTTCGGCATGCCGGCCTGGATGGCGTCGATATCCAGGGTGCGCGGGGTCAGGTGATTGATGTGCGGGCCTTTGAACGCCACCACATCGGCGATCAATCGATGCTGATCGTGCAGTTGTTGATATTGCTCGCTGGTGACCGTGGCCTGGCTATGCCAGCGGAAGGTTTCCAGGGCCTGCTCGACGAATTCGGCAGCGTCCTGCACGTTCAGACCACCTTGCTGTTCGCATTGATCGATCAGTTGCAGCACGCGCGCGGTGAAGATCTGGCGCTTGGCCAGGATCGATTGGGCCAGTTCACGCAGCTCAAGGTTGTCGATCAGTTCCAGGCGCAGCAACGAGGTGAACACCCGAAACGGGCTCACTTGCAAAGCCTGCTCATGGATAGCGCGAAAAGCCGTGGAGTGCACCGGTACCCCGGCCGGGGTGAGGTCGTAGTAACCCACCGGGTACATGCCCATGACTGCAAACAAGCGGCCGATGGTGGCCAGTTCCTCGGCAGTGCCAACGCGGATGGCGCCATGACGTTCCTGATCCAGGCGCTGGATTTCGCCAGTCAGACGCAGCGCCTCGGTAACCTCAGGCTGGTTTTCCAGCACGGATTGGTTGATCTCGGCGACCAGTTCCAGCAGGGCTCCGTACAGCGGCACCTCAGCCTTGTACATCGTCGACATGGCTGCCGAGAATTGTGCGCGGATGCTGTCGGGGCTGACGAATGCTTGAGTGGTCATCGAGAAACTCCTGGCGGATGGCACCCCTATGAAAACGAGGAATGCCACGCTGGTGCAAGCGAAAAAAAGTCGACCCGTTATTCCGTTTTTTCCGAATGTGGCGGTTTCGTCGAGGGCAGCTCATTAAGAATCCAATCGACCAGGCTACGTACCTTTGGGACTTCTGCCGAATGCTCGGAAAATGCCAGGAAGTGTGAACCAGCACTGCGCATGGCATGGTCCCAGGGGATGATCAACTTGCCCTCGGCCAGTTCGGTTTCAACCAGGTAGCGGGGCACCAGGGCCACGCCACAACCGGCCTGGGCGGCGCTCAGGCACATGTAGAAAGTGTCGAAGCGCGGGCCGTGATAGCTGTGTTGCGAATGCAGGTTCTGTTCGAGAAACCATTCATGCCAGGCCTCGGGCCGCGAGGTACTTTGCAACAGCACTTGTTCGGCCAGCTCTTTGGCGCTGTTAAGTGGCCGACCTTGCAGCAGTTCCGGTGCGCAGACCGGGATCACGTCTTCGCCGAACAATTCGATGCAAGTGGCGCCCGGCCAAGTCCCCTGGCCGAAGAAGAACACCACATCCGCCTTGGCCTGCAACAACGCAAAAGGCTCCAGCTCATTACGAATATCCAGGTGAATGTTCGGGTGCTTCTTGCCGAAGCCCTTGAGGTGAGGAATCAGCCAGCGCACGCCAAAGCTGGGCTGGGTCGCGACCTTGAGCACTTCGGTTTCTTCGCCGTAGGACAGGATGTAACGGCTGGACATGTCGACCTGGGTGAGGATCTTGTTCACTTCGGTCAGGTACAGCGCACCTGCCGGCGTCAGTTGCAGGCGCCGACGGATACGCAGGAACAGGTGATGCCGCAACATCTCCTCGAGCTGTGCGACCTGTTTGCTGACCGCGCTCTGGGTCAAGTGCAGCTCCTCGGCCGCCCGGGTGAAGCTCAAATGCCGGGCGGCGGCTTCGAAACACTGCAGGGCGGCCATCGATGGCACCAGGCGTTTGGACATGTCGGTCTCGGTGAGCAGACGCAAATCATTACCTGACGGAATGATGTGCTGAATAAAGGTCGTTTGTTGCGCCAGAGTGATCGGATTAATACTGATCCTCATCACTGATTTCAACCACTCATCAGATGCAGGAGAAGAAAATGGTTGATGGACTGCTGCAAAGCCTGGGTGTACCGGCCACTGCCTATACCCACGGCAACCATCCCGTTCACACCCCCATCGATGGCCGCGCGATTGCCGCGGTCACCCTCGAAGGCAAGGCCCAGGTATTGGGCAAGATCGAGGTTGCCGAGCAAGCCTTTGCTGCCTGGCGCAATGTGCCGGCACCGCGTCGCGGTGAGTTGGTTCGCCTGTTCGGTGAAGTCCTGCGTCAGCACAAGGCTCAGCTGGGCGAACTGGTTTCCCTCGAAGCCGGCA
This sequence comes from uncultured Pseudomonas sp., assembly GCA_964453495.1. Classification (GTDB taxonomy): domain Bacteria; phylum Pseudomonadota; class Gammaproteobacteria; order Pseudomonadales; family Pseudomonadaceae; genus Aquipseudomonas. The sequence goes on from CAYVPI010000129.1 coordinate 7,683, forward strand.
AGATCACCCAGGAAGGCCTGGGTGAAGTGCAGGAAATGATCGATATCTGCGATTTCGCCGTGGGCCTGTCGCGCCAGCTCTATGGCTTGACCATCGCTTCGGAGCGCCCGGGCCACCATATGCGTGAAACCTGGCACCCGCTGGGTGTGGTCGGTGTTATCAGCGCTTTCAACTTCCCCGTAGCGGTCTGGGCCTGGAACACTACGCTGGCGCTGGTTTGCGGTAACGCTGTGATCTGGAAGCCGTCGGAAAAAACTCCGCTGACTGCACTGGCTTGCCAGGCCCTGTTTGAAAAGGCCCTTCAAGCCTTCGGCGATGCGCCACAAGGCTTGAGCCAATTGATCATCGGCGACCGTGACGCCGGTCAGGCTCTGGTCGATGACCCTCGCGTGCCTTTGGTCAGCGCCACCGGCAGTACCCGCATGGGCCGCGAGGTCGGCCCTCGGGTCGCTGCGCGTTTCGGTCGCAGCATCCTCGAGCTCGGCGGCAACAACGCCATGATCCTGGCCCCGAGTGCCGATCTGGACCTGGCCGTGCGCGGCATCCTGTTCAGCGCCGTGGGTACCGCCGGCCAGCGTTGCACTACGTTGCGCCGTTTGATCGTGCACCGCTCGGTCAAGGATGAGGTACTGGCACGGATCAAGACGGCGTACGCCAAGGTCCGTATCGGCGACCCACGTCAGGACAATCTGGTCGGGCCGCTGATCGACAAGCAGGCCTTCGAGGCCATGCAGGATGCGCTGGCCCGCGCGCGCGATGAAGGCGGCAACGTGTTTGGCGGCGAACGCCAGCTGCAGGCGCAGTACCCCAACGCTTACTACGTGGCCCCGGCCATTGTTGAGATGCCTGCCCAGAGCGCGGTGGTGCGCCATGAGACTTTTGCGCCGATCCTCTACGTACTGACCTACGATTCATTCGAAGAGGCACTGCGCCTGAATAACGAAGTACCGCAAGGGCTGTCGTCGTGCATCTTCACCACCGACCTGCGCGAGGCCGAGCGCTTCCAGAGCGCGGCGGGCAGTGACTGCGGTATCGCCAACGTCAATATCGGTACCAGCGGAGCGGAAATCGGCGGTGCCTTCGGCGGTGAGAAGGAGACCGGTGGGGGGCGTGAATCGGGTTCGGATGCGTGGAAGGCTTATATGCGCCGGCAGACCAACACGGTCAACTACTCTCGTGAACTGCCGTTGGCGCAGGGGATTGTGTTCGACTGAGGATTGGGGGCGAAATCGATCGCGGGCAAGCCCGCTCCTACAGGGGCCGTGTTGATGTAGGAGCGGGCTTGCCCGCGATGAAGGCGCCGCCGTCGCAACAGGCATAAACACGGAGCGAGCAAGTCATGACCGAACTGCGTCAAGAATGTCTGTGGGAACACGTGACACCACCAGCACCAACCCCCGTCGCGCTGGCCAGTGATATCAAGGCGGATGTCTGCGTCATCGGTGGCGGTATAACCGGTTTGTCTGCTGCGATCCACCTGCTCGAAAAGGGCAAGCGCGTGGTGTTGCTTGAAGCCTGGCAGCTCGGCCATGGAGGTTCGGGGCGCAACGTCGGGCTGGTCAACGCCGGTACCTGGATTCGTCCCGACGACGTCGAGGCCACCCTTGGCGAGCAACAGGGCAGCCGCTTGAACAAGGTACTGGGCGAGGCACCGGCCGAAGTCTTCGCCATGATCAGGCGCTATGGCATCGACTGCCAAGCCCGCAACGAAGGCACGCTGCACATGGCGCACAACGCCACTGGCGTTGCCGACTTGCAGGCCCGGCATGAACAATGGACCCGTCGCGGCGCCGATGTGCAGTTGCTGACAGGGAGCCTGTGCGAGGAGTACTGCGGCACCGACAAAGTCACGACGGCATTGCTCGACCGCCGTGCCGGCACCATCAACCCCATGGGCTACACCCTGGGCCTTGGTGCCGCCGTGACACGCCTGGGTGGGCAGATTTTCCAGCATTCAGCAGTGCAGGGGCTCGAGCGTCAGGGCAACCATTGGTGTGTAAAGACCGCCAAGGGTTCGGTGAGCGCCGACAAGGTGGTGATCTCCACGGGGGCCTATACCGAAGGCGACTGGACTGACCTGCAAAAGCACTTCTTCCGTGGCTACTACTACCAGGTCGCGTCAGCACCCTTGCAGGGTGCCGCCGCCGACAGCGTGCTCAAGCACGGCCAGGGCTCGTGGGACACGCGGACTGTGTTGAGCAGCATCCGCCGCGACGCTCAGGGGCGACTGTTGCTGGGTAGCCTGGGCCGGGTCGATAACAAGCCAAGCTGGTTCATTCGCAGCTGGGCCGACCGCATCCAGAGTCATTACTTCCCGCAACTGGGCAAGATCGATTGGGAAATGCACTGGACCGGTTGCATCGACTTCACGCCCGACCACCTGATGCGCCTGTTCGAACCCGCACCGGGCATTGTGGCAGTGACCGGCTACAACGGACGTGGCAATACCACCGGCACCGTCATCGGCAAGGCCTTTGCGCAGTACCTGATCGAAGACAAACCCGAGCAGCTGCCGATCCCGTTTTCACCCATGAGGCCCGTTGCAGCAGCGGCCCTGCGTACCGGCTTCTACGAGACGGGTTTCTCGCTGTATCACGCCGGGCAGTGCCTGCGAGTGGTGCTTTAGACCTTGTTGTGCAGCCAATTGAGAAATCCGCCTTTCTTGATGACCGCCGGTTTCTGCATGAGCAGGGACTGGCTGGCCTGCTGGCGGAAGCGTTGTAGTTTGCTCAAGGCCAGCTTCACTTCAGTGCGTTGCTCGAGGCAGCTGCGCACGGCATTTTTGTCGATGCGGTAGAGGGTGCACGCGCTCAGGCTGCGAAACTCGGCCTGGGTGGTGTCGCCATCGAGGATGCCTTCTTCCCCGAGAATTTCCCCAGGGCCCATGCGCCCGGCCTCCATCAGGCCATCGCCATTGACGATGGATGCCGAGACTACACCGGTGCCGATCACCAGCAAGTCATCGGAGACTTCTCCGATCTTGAGGATGACCTGGTCGGCGGGAATTTCCAGCGGTGTCATGCTTTGGCTCAGCGCATCCTTTTCTTCACTGGTCAGCGAGCGGAACACGCGCACGTCCTCCAGCAGACTGCGTTGGCGTGTCCAGGGTCCCTGTGAGGCATCGGGGTTCCAGACCACGCCCGACGCTTCGAGGTGGCGGTGGGCGAGGTCGAAGAGCAGGTTGCGCACCTCGGTCTTCTTGTCCATCGAAGCGACGAAACCACTGGCCTCGTATTCAACCGATTCCAGGCTCGAGCTTTTCACTGAGGCCCGGGACTTGGGAAACGACAGCAGGGCGCTGCTGCCCTGCAGGGATTTTTCCAGGGCATCAAGCACCCGCCGTGGCCGAACCTTGGCGGGCACCACCACGCTGATGGACACTCCATGGACATCGTTCGGGCGGCTGAAATTGAGAATCTTGGCTTTTGCCGCGACCGAGTTTGGTATGACGGCCATGCTGCCTTGGCCGGTCAGCAGGTGGGTCGCACGCCAGTCGATATCGATCACCTTGCCCTCAGTGCCGTCGATGGAAATCCAGTCGTCGACCTGATACGGCTTGGTGGTGTTGAGCACGATGCCGGAGAACACATCGCTGAGGGTGCTTTGCAGTGCCAGGCCGACAATGATCGCCATGGCCCCGGACGTTGCCAGCAACCCCTTGACCGGCAGCTGCATGACATAGGCGGCCGCTGCGACGATGGCAATGAGGAAGATCACCGCGCCCATCACATCCTGCAGCAAGCGCCCGGCATGCCCGGTGCGCGGGATCAACAACAGCCCCAATACGACGGTCAACGTGCGCGCACCGAACAGCCACCAAAAAATCTCCAGCACCGTGGCGACCAGGTTGTGCGAGACATCCTCGACCCAGGGCGCCGGCTGCAACGGGCTCATGCCAGCACTGATCAGCACCCAGCTGAACAGCAGGAATGCAGCAAGCCTGGCGGCAATGCGCCAGGGCTTGTGTGCGGCGGGGATCGCCCGCCATAGCAGCAAGTCGAGCACCAGTAAGGCAACACCGATCACCAAGGGGTGACTCTGGATGAAAGTGAGCATGCCGTCCTCTGGTCCCGAACCGAGCGAAAGTGCTCAGAATCCCTGCAAATGTAGTTGCTGACAAGCAGGGACGCGTCGGCTGCCTAGAGGGTGTAGCCGTAAGACTCGATCACGGCCGCGGCTTTCGGGCCACGCAGGTATTGGACCAGCGCCGTGGCGGCTGGATTGTCCTTGCCCTTGTTGAGGATCACGGCATCCTGCTTGATCGGGTCATGCAATTGCTCGGGCACGATCCAGGCCGAACCGTTGGTGATCTTGCCATCCTTGTACACCTGGGACAGCGCGACAAAACCCAACTCGGCATTGCCGGTGGAAACGAACTGCAAGGCCTGGGTGATGCTTTGGCCCTCGACGAGTTTTGGCGCCAGCGTCGTGCTCAGCTTCAGCTTGTCCATGACTTGGGTTGCAGCCAAGCCGTAGGGCGCGGCTTTGGGGTTGGCAATGGACAGATGCTTGAATTGGTTTTTCTTCAGGACATCACCCTTTGTATCGACATACCCGTCCTGGGCCGACCATAGCACCAGCTTGCCGGTGGCGTAGGTAAAGCGCGAGCCGGCGACGCTTTCACCTTCTTTTTCCAGCTTGGCCGGTGTGGTGTCGTCCGCGGCGAGGAACACCTCGAAGGGGGCGCCGTTCTTGATCTGGCTGTAAAACTGCCCGGTCGCGCCGTAGGCGGCGACTAGTTTGTGGCCAGTTTCCTTTTCGAAGTCGCTGGCAATGGCCTGGATGGGCGCGGTGAAGTTGGCCGCCACGGCCACTTGCACTTCGCCGGCAAGCGCGTTGCCCGCCAGGGTGAAGCCGGCAATCAATGTGGCGAAAAATCTGGATGAAAGACGCATGGACCGATTCCTTTGTTATGGGTGGTGTATGGATCAGTGGGTGCGGTTTTTTAAAGCAGCGGCAGGCTGTAGCTGAAGATCAGGCGGTTCTCGTCCTGGTCGCGCTGGGTCGGCGTGCCGGAGCCCGACGGTGGCAATTCGCTGCGCAGCGAAGCGTTCTTCCAGGCCAGGCCGAGCCCCTTGAAGGCGCCCGAAGGAACGACATAACCCAAGGTGATATCGCGCTCCCACTCACCCTTGTCGCCGGCAGGGGTCTTGATGTTGTCGCCGTTGAGGTAGACCGTGTTGAAGGTCAGGCCTGGTACGCCAACCGAGGCAAAGTCGTAGCCATAACGTACCTGCCAGGTGCGCTCGCCGGCGCGCTGGAACTTGCCGATCTGCACGTCGGTGATCAGGTAGGCAGTAGAGCCTTCACCGTCGCCGCGGTTGAGGAAAGGGAAGTCGCTGTCGCCATTTTGCACCTGGTAACCGGCACCGAAACTGTGGCCGCTGACCACGTAGGTGAACAGGCCACTGTAGGTGCGGTTATCGACTTCGCCCTTGGTCACTCGGTTACCGTAGTAACCACTGCTGACATAACCATCGGCACGGCCGGAAGCGCTGGCGTTGCTGCCGTCGCCGCTGCTGTCGAAAGCACGCAGGTCGGTTTTCAACACACCGGGGCCGATCGCCAAGTTGTGCAGCAGGCCGACAAAATGCTGTTGGTAGAAATTGTCGAGCTCGCCGTAGTAGTACTGCAGCGTCAGGTCGTTGCTGACTTTGTAATCGCCACCGGCGTAGTAGAACTTGTTGCTGTCACGCGAACTTGCGCTGCTGCCATTGGCGCCGGCGATTGAAAGGCTGCGCTCGTCCGTGGAGTTGCGACCCTTGGAGTGTTCCAGTTGGCCGGCAACCAGGGAGAAATTCTTGAGGTCGGTGGAAGCAACCTGGCCACCCTGGAATGTCACCGGCAGCAAGCGACCGTCGTTGCTCACCACCACTGGCAACTTGGGTTGCAGGGTGCCATAGCGAAATTCGGTGTTCGATACCTTGGCCTTGGCGGTCAGCCCCAGGCTGCTGAATTCATCCACCGCCGAGCCGTCGCTGTCCAGTGGGAAGACTGTACCGGGCGTGCGCTCCACACCTGGCTTACCTGTCTTGCCGCCACTGTCCAGGCGCACGCCGAACAAGCCCAGCGCATCCACGCCGAACCCGACCGGCCCTTGGGTGAAGCCAGAGGCGTAGTTGAAGATAAAACCCTGGCCCCATTCTTCCTGCTTGCTCGGGGAAGCGGTGCCATTGCGGTTATCGGTGTTGATGTAGAAGTTACGCAGGGTCAGGTTGGCCTTGCTGTCTTCGATAAAGCCTTGCGCGCCGGCCTGCTGGGCGATTGCGGCCAAGGCAATTGCCAAGTGCAGAGGGTGCTTTTTCATTGTTCTACTCCATGGTGTTTCTTATGGTTGTCCTGGCTATGGGTGCCCATTTTCTGCGACCTGGTCCATCGCTATATAGTAAAATATATAGCGAATGGCGTAAGCTGGCCGTACCACGGCGTGATACGACCAGCTGCAGAAATGGCGGACGATGCGCATCCTTCAAGAAGCTGACTTTCAAGTCAAGTTATTTTGTTGAAAACTTGGCTGTTGCGTCGCTACTGGCTCGATGGTCGATACTGCAATGCCTCTGCCACATGGCCACGGCCGATCACTTCTACCTGTTCCAGGTCTGCCAAGGTGCGCGCGACTTTCAACAATCGATGCGCAGCGCGCAGGGACAGGGTCAAGCGTTCGCAGGCAGTCTCCAGCCATTTTTCGTCGGCTGTGGATAACTTGCAGTGCTGGCGCAAACCGGGCAGGTCGAGAAAGGCGTTGGCGCAGCCCTGGCGCTTGAGTTGCCGGTGCCGTGCCTCGGCAACTCGGGCGGCGGCATCGGCGCTGGTTTCTCCGTGGGAGGGAGTCGGCATCAAAGCCGTGGCTTCGCGGGCGACGGTCAGGTGCAGGTCGATGCGGTCGAGCAGGGGGCCGGAGAGTTTGTTGCGGTAGCGTTGGATCTGGTCGCTGCTGCAACGGCAGCGGCCGCTGGGTTCGCCGAGATAGCCACAGGGGCAGGGGTTCATCGCCGCCACCAGTTGAAAGCGTGCGGGAAAACGCACCTTGTCGCGGGCGCGGGCAATGACGATTTCACCGGACTCCAACGGCTCTCGCAAAACTTCCAGCACCTTGCGGTCGAATTCAGGCAACTCATCGAGAAATAGCACGCCATGGTGGGCAAGTGTGATTTCACCGGGCTGTGGGCGGCTGCCACTGTCGGCTTCCTAAATAGCTGCGAAAGCACTAGGCTAGAGGCCGCGAGATGCGGTTTTTGATTGCGCAAATAGATGCGAAAAACTTTCAAATTGGATGCGACAGGATTGAAAATGACTCGAAATAGCTGCGACCAACCTAAACAGGTCCGTCCTATCAAGCCGACACGTCGCAGCGTTTCAGGTTTCTTGCCGTTTCGCGGCGCAGGTGGAGTGCCGTACGAGTCACTGCTTGAGCGCGACTTCTTAAAGCGGATGAGGTTTTCTCATCGGGTCGAGTCAGTGGTTGCCCAGCCAGTCCGTGTCGACTTTGTTGATTCACGAGGGCGCGATTTGACCTACACCCCTGACTTTCTGGTGCATTACCGCCAGCCGGCGGGCGTTAACTACATGGACTACATCAGGCCGATGCTGGTCGAAGTGAAGCCCGCTTATGAGTGGCGCAATAACTGGCGCACCTGGCTTGGGAAATGGAAGGCAGCGCGCCGCTACGCCCGGGAAGAGGGCTGGACGTTCAGCATCTATGACGAGTCACGCATCCGTGGGTTGCCTCTTGATAACATCACGTTCCTGGAACGTTTCGAGCGCTTGGACTTTGATCGTGAAGACATTGAGATGGTCCTGAAGACGCTTCAGGAAATGGAATTTGCGCCTGTGCACTATCTCTTGGCTCGCCATTTCAAAGGCGTGTACCGAGATCGTGGTGTCGCGCTGTTCTGGCACCTTATCGCTACTGGCCGGGTGGAGTGTGATATCACCGAGCCGCTGAATGAATACCTTGAACTCTGGGTGGCTACGCCATGAACAT
>CAYVPI010000130.1:0-15541 GCA_964453495.1 uncultured Pseudomonas sp.
ATCAGCACTTTCTTCTGCGCGAAGTTGATGATCACGCAACCGTCGGAGTTGGTGCCGTCACGCTCTGGAACGCACTCGAAGTTAGCGACGTTGAGCACTTGCCACTCTTCACGGCCAGCCGGGTTGTACTGGGCTGGGTTGATGAACAGGCAACGACCGAACAGGTTCTGCCAAGCAGTCTGGGTGGTCATCTTCACGGCCAGGTAGTGGTCGGCAGCTGCACCCACATGCACGTGGGAAACGAAATGCTCTTGCGCGTTGTTGAACGCCTCGACGCGGTCCCACAGGGCATCGAACTTGTCGGCCGGGAACTTGCGGTTGATCGGGCCCCATGCGATGGCGGCCTGAGTGCTTGGCTCTTCAACGATGAAACGGTCAACTGGCGAACGACCAGTGCGGTGACCGGTTTTCACTACCAGAGCGCCGGTATCGGCAAGCTCGCCTTCACCGCGGTTCAGGGCTTCTTTGACCAGATCGTCGATGCTCAGATCGGTGTACACGGCGTTATTGGCTTGCGTCATGAATGTCCCCGTCGGCCATAGGCCGAGTGCTCCAAACGATTTGTAGTAGAAACCTTCATACTACTACAGCGAAAAAAGTGGCCCGGATTATGCCAGAAACGCCCAAAAAAAGTAGAGCCCTCCTGTCAGAACGGCGTTATTACGGCGCTGCGCAGGTAATTTACCTGCGCTGAACCGTTTTAGTGACGAGTATCTGACGGTGCCTCTACGCCACCACCGGCGAACAATTGAGCGACTTCGGTGGCGTCGAACAGGTAGCGCTGGTTGCAAAACTGGCAATCGATCTCGATATTGCCACCGTGCTCGACCACCAACTGTTGTGCATCTTCTGCACCCAGGCTGACCAATGCCCTGGCCGAGCGTTCACGCGAACAGCTGCACTGGAAGCGGATAGTCTGGATGTCGAACAGGCGCACAGCCTCTTCATGATAAAGGCGGTGCAGGATGGTTTCGTTATCGAGCCCCAGCAGTTCTTCGGTCTTGAGGGTTCCTGCCAGTGCGGTCAGGTGCTGCCAGCTCTGCTCGCGCTCTTCTTCATCTTTCAGGCGGTCCGCCGGCAATTGCTGCAGCAACAGACCACGAGCGATCCGGCCGTCGGCCTTGAGCCAGAAGCGCGAGCCCAATTGTTCAGACAGGGCAAAGTAGTTGGTGAAGCACTCTGCCAGATCCACACCATCGAGTTCGACGATGCCCTGGTAACGCCTGCCCTGGGTCGGGTCGATGGTCATGGCCAGTTCGCCTTCGGGCATCAGCTCGCGCAGGCCCGCACCCGGCACGATCAAGTCGGCCTCATAGCGCGCAAGCCCACGGATTTCGCGCTCACTGGAGCATTCGACCATCAGCAACGGCACGCCAGCTTTCGGGTCCTTCGAGCGAGCCTGCAGGATCAGCAGGCCATCGAATTTCAAAGTACCCACCAGCAGTGAAGCGGCCGCCATCAGCTCGCCGAGCAATTGCGCAACCGGCTCCGGGTACTCATGTTTGGCCAACGCTTCAGCGTAGCTGTGCTCGAGCGAGACCAGTTCACCACGAGCATCGCTGTCGTCGAAGATGAAACGTTGGGTGAAGTCGGTGTCCGGGAAATCGTGCATAGGTTCGGGTATCTGAATTGGTAACAAATAATTACAGGCGCCAAGGAATAGGCACCCTTTGAAATGCTGCAAGCGCTGGCGTTTGCCCTATTTTATGGACAATCACGCCTCGTTCCAAGCGAGCGGCCTAGTCGTTGGCGTCACCATGGAACTGAAACAGCTGACGACGCTGCTTCTTGGTCGGCCGCCCATCGGTGGTCACACCCAAGGCTCCGGCTTTGCGCATGGCGGCTGCTTGCTCGCGCTTGGCAATGCTTTGCTCGGTTTCAACGTAAAGCAATTGGGCCTCGGGAGCGCCACGGCGAACCGCTGAAAGCGCCTGGACGACAATCGTACGCTCTTCAAACCCAGTACGTATCTGGAACTCATCGCCAAGCCGAGGTTCCTTGCCGGGTTTGCAGCGCTCACCACGACAATGCACCTTGCCACTTTCGATTGCCGCCTTCGCCAGGGCGCGAGTTTTGTAGAATCGCGCTGCCCATAGCCATTTATCTAGACGGACTTTGTCGTCCTCTTCCTGTTTTTGCGCCACTGTTTGTACCTCTCGCAGGAATTTAATGGAACTGTACTACCGTACCCGGCGGATGCAAAAATCCACGGCCCGCCTATAGTCCAAAAAATTGTCGCAGGGGCCCAGGCAGGTGTGATTTAGCGGCTTTTGGGGGCGGCATCAATGATAGCTATCGCCAACGGCGCAAGTTTCTGCGTGAATACCGTGTCTTGGGTTTCGCGATACTCCGCGAGGTGCTCCGCAAGGGCTATGCTGGGTTGAATTTGCAATCTGGCGGCCAGTCCAACATACGCAACTGAACACCCCAGAAAACCCAATTGCCGGTTGAGCATTTTGAAGACATTTGACCATTTGACAGTAATTGGCCTGCGCGAGTGGGTGGCGCTGCCCGACCTCGGGGTGGCTGGCCTGCGAGCCAAAATCGATACCGGTGCCAGCACCTCGAGCCTGCATGCGACGGAAGTCGAACCCTTCGTTCGCAACGGCGAGAAATGGGTCCGCTTCAATGCCCACCTGGGCTCGGTGGTGCAACTGCGCCATCGCCGTTGTGAAGCACCGCTGGTGACCATGAAAACCATCAAGAGCTCCAATGGCCAGACCCAGACCCGCTATGTAATCCGCACGCCCCTGGCGTTGGGCGACCGGGTCTGGGAAGTCGAATTCACCCTGGCCTGCCGCAAGGCCATGCGCTACCGCCTGCTACTCGGCTCCAAAGCCCTGATTCATGGCCAACTGGTCGTCAATCCGGGGCTTGCCTACGTTCAAGACAAGCCGGCGTTTCCGGCCTCTCTCCCCTCTTCCACAGGTGTTGCATGAAGATCGCTGTGCTGTCGCGTAACCCGCGTCTGTATTCCACTCGTCGTATGGTCGAAGCCGGTACCGCACGCGGCCATGAAATGGTAGTGATCGACACGCTGCGCGCCTATATGAACATTGCCAGTCACAAGCCGCAGATCCACTACCGGGGCAAGCCGCTGGAAGGCTTTGATGCAGTCATTCCGCGAATCGGCGCCTCAGTGACCTTCTATGGCTGTGCGGTGCTGCGCCAGTTTGAAATGATGGGTGTGTTCCCGCTCAATGAATCGGTCGCCATTGCCCGTTCGCGTGACAAGTTGCGCTCGCTGCAGCTGTTATCACGGCGCGGTATCGGCTTGCCGGTCACAGGCTTTGCCCACTCACCCGACGACATTCCCGACTTGATCCAGATGGTCAACGGCGCGCCACTGGTAATCAAGGTCCTCGAAGGCACCCAAGGCATTGGCGTGGTGTTATGTGAAACGACCAAGGCCGCCGAATCCGTGATTGAGGCTTTCATGGGCCTGAAGCAGAACATCATGGTCCAGGAATACATCAAGGAAGCCGGTGGTGCCGATATCCGCTGCTTCGTGGTGGGTGACAAGGTCATCGCCTCGATGAAACGCCAGGCCAAACCGGGCGAGTTTCGCTCCAACCTGCATCGCGGTGGCACCGCCAGCCTGATCAAGATCACCCCCGAAGAGCGCATGACTGCAATCCGTGCTGCCAAGGTAATGGGGCTGAGCGTCGCCGGGGTCGACATCCTGCGCTCCAATCATGGGCCATTGGTGATGGAGGTGAACTCCTCGCCGGGGCTGGAGGGCATTGAGGTGACTACGGGCAAGGATGTCGCGGGGATGATCATCGAACATCTGGAGAAGAATAGCGGGCCGAATCTGACGCGGACTCGCGGGAAGGGGTGACAAAACACATTTTCGAGGCCCTTTAGGTCCTCATCGCGGGCAAGTCGGATCGCCGCACCACCGCTCCTACAAGCGATGGCATCAGCAGGGATCGATCAGACCGCATCCCGTGGCAGCATCAACCCCAATGGCAGGCGCACGCGCGCCTCCAGCCCGCCACCGGAGCGGTTGCGCAACTCGACATTGCCGCCATGCATTGCGGCAATGCGCTTGACGATCGCCAAGCCCAACCCGGTCCCCTTGCCACTGCGTGCCCGGTCACCACGGGTGAAGGGGTTGAAGATAGCCTCGAGTTCGGCAGGGTCGATGCCGGCACCGCGGTCCAATACGCTGAGCACAACGTACGGTGCACTGGTATCACCGGAAACATAGGCAGCCACTTCAACCCCGTTACCGGCATGGTAAAGCGCGTTGCCAATGAGGTTGTTCAACAGGCGCTTGATCGATACCCGCCGTAGCGGGAAGGGCGGAATCGGCTCAATGCACAAGCGCACTCGTTCGACCGGCTGATTGAACGGCGCCACCACCTCCCCCACCAATTCGCTGAGGTCGACCTCCTCGACCGTTTCATCCCGACCGTCGCGAATAAAGGCAAGGAACTGGTCGAGAATCGCGTCCATGTCCTCGATATCGCGAACCATGTCGTCGGTCAGCTCACTGTCGTTGCTCATCAACTCCAGCGACAGGCGCAAGCGGGTAAGCGGCGTGCGCAGGTCATGGGAAACGCCGGCGAGCATCAACTCACGCTCTCGCCCTGCCTGCTCCACGTCTTCGGCCATCTGGTTGAATGCGCGGTAAACCTCGGTCATCTCACTGGGCGTATCGCTGACCGGCAAGCGCACACTGCGCCCCTGGCCCAATTGCCGGGCAGCGAAAACCAGGCGCTTGAGCGGCTGGTTGAGCTGGCGCACAAAAATCCAGGCCGAGGCCGTGGACAAAAGGCCGATTGCCAGAAACCAGCCCAACACGCTCCAGATTTTCTGCCCGCGCAATGGATGCGGGTAAAGCGGCACTTTCAACCAACCATCACCCAGGCTTGGCGCCCGCACCCATAGGGCAGGCGGTGCATGCACGCGCAGGCGCACTTCGGTGTCCGCTCCCAGTTCTGCCTGCATCTGCCGCTGGTAGATCTCGCTGTAAGGCCAATGTTGCTCGCCTTCGGGCACACCACCACCAACCACTCGGATCAACCCGGCAGCATCGGCAATCTTCTCCCGGTCCGCTTCATCCGCCGCCCAATATGCACGCAAGGTCAGCGCCACGCCGTGGCTGTATTGCCTATCGACCAGCACATCCTCGTTCATCAAAAGATAAACCAGGGTCAGCGCCTTGGAAAACAGCACGACGATCAGCACCAGCCAGAGGGTGCGCGCGAAGAAACTTTGTGGGAACCACAGTGGGGTTTTCATAGACAGCAGCTACACACTTTGCAGGAACGAGACAGGCTCGCAAACATTGCGGAATTCGAGTTGCAACGAAACAGGGCGCACCCGAAAGTGGCCCTGTTGCGGGAACCTCGCTCCTACAAACCGACTATCACTTGCCAGCGTTACCATCAGGCACGAACACATAGCCCACACCCCAGACGGTCTGAATATAACGGGGTTTGGATGGGTCGGGCTCGATCATCCGGCGCAGGCGGGAAATCTGCACGTCGATGGAGCGTTCCAGCGCGTCCCACTCGCGGCCACGCGCCAGGTTCATCAGTTTGTCCCGGGTCAGCGGCTCACGTGCGTGCATGACCAGTGCCTTGAGCACGGCAAACTCGCCAGTGGTCAGCATGTGGACTTCGTCGCCGCGCTTGAGCTCTCGAGTGGCCAGGGACAGTTCATAGTCACCGAAAGTGACGGTTTCGTCTTCGCTGCCCGGAGCACCAGGAACCGGCGCGGACTGACGGCGCAATACTGCCTTGACGCGAGCCATCAACTCATCGGGGTTGAATGGTTTGGCCAGGTAATCGTCGGCACCCAGCTCCAGGCCCTTGATACGACTGAGCTCGTCGCCCTTGGCTGTGAGCATGATGATCGGGATCTGATTGTTCGCTGCGCGCAGGCGGCGGCAGGCCGATAGCCCGTCTTCGCCCGGCAACATGAGGTCGAGAACCACCAGGTTGAATACTTCACGGGCCAGCAAGCGGTCCATCTGCTCGGCATTGGGCACCGCTCGCGCACGGTAGCCCTTGCTGACGAAAAAACGCTCTAGCAGGCTGCTCAAGCCTGGGTCGTCATCGACGATGAGGATTTTTTCGCCTTCGGCTGTTTGTGCAGTGCTGCTCATGGGTTGCTCCTTTGATCACGGCACGCATTATGGCTTAGCTGCCGGCTGACGTGCCGTGTGCATTGTTAGCAGATTTTTCCTGTTGTGCCAGTTTAGCGGACTGTGGCTGGGCACCATGCCATCACCGCAAGCCCGAATCGCTGGGTATAATGCGGCGCTTTTACGTCAGGCCCAGCCTGATGGGGATCGTTCGCCAGCCCAGGCCGGCGGCTCTGCATTCACTATTTGCCAGGTGGTCTTATGGACAGCATCAACAGCCGCATCGCCGAGGAACTCGGTGTCCGCCCCCAACAGGTCGAAGCGGCCGTGGCCCTACTTGACGAAGGCTCCACGGTGCCGTTTATCGCGCGTTACCGTAAAGAAGTGACCGGTAGCCTCGATGACACCCAACTGCGGCATCTCGAAGAGCGCCTGCGTTACCTGCGCGAACTCGACGAACGGCGCATCAGCATCCTGGCCAGCATCGAGGAGCAGGGCAAACTGACGCCGGAACTGGCCCGCGAAATCAAACTCGCCGACACCAAGACCCGCCTCGAAGACTTGTACCTGCCGTACAAGCAAAAACGCCGCACCAAGGGCCAAATTGCCCTGGAAGCCGGCCTGGGCGAGCTTGCCGACGGCCTGCTGGGCGATCCGCAGCTGAACCCGGAAACCGAAGCCGCCCGCTTCGTCGATGCAGAAAAAGGTATCGCCGACGTCAAGGCCGCCCTCGAAGGCGCCAAGTACATCCTCATGGAGCGTTTTGCCGAAGACGCCAACCTGCTGAACAAGCTGCGCAGTTTCCTTAAGCAGGAAGCCACCCTCAGCGCTCGCCTGGTTGCCGGCAAGGAAGAGGAAGGCGCCAAGTTCCGCGACTACTTCGAACATGACGAACCGCTCAAGAGCATGCCATCGCACCGCGCCCTGGCCATCTTCCGCGGTCGCAACGAAGGCATTCTCAGCGCCTCGCTGAAGGTCGGCGAAGAATTGCCTGGCACTCTGCACCCTTGTGAAATGATGATCGGCGAGCATTTTTCGCTGAAAAACCAGAATCGCCCCGCCGACAAATGGTTGGGCGAAGTGGTGCGCTGGACCTGGAAGGTCAAGCTCTACACCCACCTGGAAACCGACCTGTTCGGCGAACTGCGTGACAATGCCGAAACCGAGGCCATCAACGTATTTGCCCACAACCTGCACGACCTGTTGCTGGCCGCACCGGCCGGCCCACGTGCCACCCTGGGCCTCGACCCCGGCCTGCGCACCGGCTGCAAGGTCGCCGTGGTCGATGCCACCGGCAAGCTGCTCGATACCGCCACGGTCTACCCGCACGTACCGAAAAACCAGTGGGACCAGACCATCGCCGTGCTGGCCGCCCTGTGTGCCAAGCACTCGGTCGACCTGATCGCCATCGGCAACGGCACCGCCAGCCGTGAAACCGACAAGCTGGCCGCCGAACTGATCAAAAAATACCCGGCGCTGAAAATGACCAAGGTCATGGTTTCCGAAGCCGGTGCTTCGGTGTATTCGGCGTCGGAGTTGGCCGCCAAGGAATTCCCGGACCTGGACGTATCGATCCGCGGTGCCGTGTCGATTGCCCGGCGCTTGCAGGACCCGCTGGCGGAACTGGTAAAGATCGATCCGAAATCCATCGGCGTCGGCCAATACCAGCACGATGTTTCGCAACTGAAACTGGCCCGTGGCCTGGACGCTGTGGTCGAGGATTGCGTGAACGCAGTCGGCGTCGACGTGAACACCGCGTCGGTTGCCTTGCTGGCCCGCATTTCGGGGCTCAATACCACCCTGGCACAAAACATCGTTGCCCACCGTGATGCCAACGGCGCCTTCAAGACCCGTGCAGCCCTGAAGAAAGTCAGCCGCCTTGGAGAGAAAACCTTTGAGCAGGCCGCAGGCTTCCTGCGCGTGATGAATGGCGACAACCCATTGGACGCTTCGGCGGTGCACCCTGAGGCGTACCCGCTGGTGCAGCGTATCGCGGCTGAAACCGACCGTGACATCCGCTCGCTGATCGGCGACAGCGGCTTTCTCAAGCGCCTGGACCCGAAGAAATTCACCGACGAAACCTTCGGCCTGCCCACCGTTACCGACATTTTGCAGGAACTGGACAAACCCGGCCGCGACCCACGCCCGGAGTTCAAGACCGCCGAGTTCCAGGAAGGTGTAGAAGACCTCAAGGACCTGCAACTGGGGATGATCCTCGAAGGTGTGGTTACCAACGTGACCAACTTCGGCGCTTTCGTCGATATCGGCGTCCATCAGGACGGCCTGGTGCATATCTCGGCATTGTCAGAGAAATTCATCAAGGACCCGCGTGAGGCGGTCAAGGCCGGTGACGTGGTCAAGGTCAAGGTCATGGAAGTCGACATTGCGCGCAAGCGCGTTGGTTTGTCGATGCGCATGAGCGACACGCCGGGCGAAAAAGTCGACGGTGCCCGGGGCGCACGCCCAGGTGCCGCGCCGCGCCAGCAGAACGCACCGGCACGTGCCAAGGAAACACCGGCACCGGCCAACAACGCCATGGCGTCGCTGTTTGCCAACGCCAAGCAGTTGAAGAAGCGTTGATGGCGATACCGCCGGAGTACGTGCCCAGCGCCTTCAGCGAGCTGCTGGGCTGCCGCCTGCAACGCCTGGAAAAGGGCGTTGCCGAAGTGGCCATGACGCTTGCACCACAGCTTCGCAACCGTGGGGGCAAGCTGCACGGTGGGGCGATGTTCAGCCTGGTGGACACGGCCATGGGGCTGGCCTGTTCCAGCGCCCATGGTTTCGACCAGCAGAGCGTCACACTGGAGTGCAAGATCAATTACCTGCGCGCCGTCAGCGAAGGTGAGGTGCTGTGCATCGCCAAGGTCTTGCATAACGGCCGGCGCACGCTGGTTGTCGACGCCGAAGTAGTCCAGGGCGACAAACTTATCGCAAAAGCCCAGGCAACCTTCGCCACTCTCTAGCTGGATCAATCGATCTGGGGTAATTTCGGCATTGCAGTGCGATGCCGAAACAACCCGTGAAATGACTCGGTAGAAACGACTGAAACCAGGCGACAACGCCAGTTATTTTCTTCACCCTTGTAGACCGTCAAATCTACCCCCATATTGGGGCGACTGACGCGTGAAGGAATCCATCTTGAGCGAACTTCTCAACCGCCGCCTGACCCTGCTGGGCGAGCGAGCCAACCTTTCTCTGCTCGAGCAGTGCCTGCATGGTATTGAGCGTGAATGCCTGCGCGTTACCGGTGAAGCCCGGTTGGCGCAAACCCCGCACCCTGAAGCCCTGGGCGCGGCGCTGACCCATGAACAGATCACCACCGACTATTCGGAGTCGCTGCTGGAGTTCATCACTCCGGCGTTGGCAGATCCTGCACAAACACTGCAAAGTCTCGACAAGATCCATCGTTTTGCCTACAGCAAGCTCGGCAACGAGTACCTGTGGAGCCCGTCGATGCCGTGTGCGCTGCCGGCTGAGGAAGACATCCCGATCGCCTATTACGGCACTTCGAACATCGGCAAGCTCAAGTACGTCTACCGCAAGGGTTTGGCCCTGCGCTACGGCCGCACCATGCAGTGCATCGCCGGTATTCATTACAACTTTTCCCTGCCGGAAAAACTCTGGCCGCTGCTCAAGGAACTTGAAGGCGTCGACGCTAGCGACCGCGACTACCAGTCCGCTGCCTACATCGCCCTGATCCGCAACTTCCGCCGCTACAGCTGGCTGTTGATGTACCTGTTCGGTGCCTCGCCGACACTGGACAAAGGCTTTCTGCGCGACCGCCCTCACCAGCTCGAACAGCTGGACGCCGAAACCCTGTACCTGCCGTACGCCACCAGCCTGCGCATGAGCGACCTGGGTTACCAGAGCAACGCCCAGGCCGGCCTGACGCCTTGCTATAACGACCTCAACAGCTACACCGACAGCTTGCGCAGGGCTGTGGCCACGCCGTATCAGCCCTACGTGGAAGTGGGTACGCACAAGGATGGTGAGTGGGTACAACTCAACACCAACATCTTGCAGATCGAAAACGAGTACTACTCCAACATTCGCCCCAAGCGCGTGACCTACACCGGTGAGCGGCCGATCCAGGCGCTGGTGGGCCGGGGTATCCAGTACGTGGAAGTCCGCTGCCTGGACATCAACCCCTTCCTGCCGCTGGGCATCGACTTGACCGAAGCCCGCTTCCTGGATGCGTTCCTGCTGTACTGTGCCCTGGAAGAAAGCCCGCTGCTGCAAAACCTCGAGTGTGGCAACTGCACTTCGAACTTCCTCAGCGTGGTCAAGGAAGGCCGCCGCCCGGGCCTGCAGCTGCAGCGCAAGGGCCAGCCGATCGAACTCAAGCAATGGGCCAGCGAACTGCTGGAAAAAATCGCACCGCTGGCACAGCTACTCGACAAGAGCCACGGGGGCGAAGAGCACACCAAGGCGCTCGCTGCCCAGCAGGCCAAGGTCAACGATCCATCCCTGACGCCATCGGCACAGGTGCTGGCCAGGATGGCCGAGCGCAAGGAAACCTTCAGCCAGTTCTCCATGCGCCAGAGCGAAGCCCATGCCGAGCACTTCCGCAGTGAACCATTGAGCATGGAAGAGCAGGCGCAGTTCGAGGAACAGGCACGCGCCTCCCTGGCCCAGCAAGCCACGCTTGAGCAGCACGAGGTGGGGGATTTCGATGTGTTTGTGGGGGCTTATCAGGCCAGTATCCTGGCGATCAGCAACTAGCCTCTGGGGCCTCATCGCGGGCAAGCCCGCTCCTACATGCGAACGCGCACCCTGTAGGAGCGGGCTTGCCCGCGAGAGGCCCTCAAGTCAAAGCGCCTTCTCGAAAATCTTCGAATTACGCTGATAGTTGTAAAGCGAAGCCCGCGCCGCTGGCAGCCGTTCCACGCCGCTAGGGATAAAACCCCGCTCACGGAACCAGTGGGCGGTACGGGTCGTCAGCACGAACAGGGTATTAAGGCCCATTTGCCGCGCCCGACTTTCGATACGCTCAAGCAGCTCATCACCGCGCCCGCCATGGCGGTACTCCGGATTGACCGCAAGGCACGCCAGCTCCCCGGCCTGGGAGTCGGCAATCGGGTACAGCGCCGCACAGGCGATGATCATCCCCTCACGCTCGACCACACTGAACTGTTCGATCTCGCGCTCCAGCACTTCGCGTGAACGACGCACCAGAATGCCCTGCTCTTCCAGCGGGCTGATCAAGTCCAGCAGGCCGCCGACATCCTCGATACCTGCTTCACGCACTTTCTCGAACTGCTCCTGGGCCACCAGGGTACCGCCGCCATCGCGAGTGAACAGTTCGGTCAGCAATGCCCCGTCGTCGGCGTAGCTGACGATGTGGCTACGGGCGACGCCACCGCGCACGGCCTCGGCAGCCGCGTCGAGCAACTCGCCCTGGTAATCGCTGCCCAGGCGCAGGATGTGCGCCGGTACCTGCTGCGGCCGCAGCTCACGCACCAGTCTGCCGTTTTCATCCAGCAAGCCAGGCTCGGCGCCGAACAACAACAGTTTGTCTGCACCCAGCTCGATAGCGGCGCGGGTGGCAACGTCTTCGCAGGCGATGTTGAAAATCTCCCCGGTAGGCGAGTAGCCCAAAGGCGACAGCAGCACAATCGAACGCTCGTCGAGCAGGCGGCTGATGCCCTTGCGGTCAACCCGGCGCACTTCACCGGTGTGGTGATAGTCGACCCCTTCGAGCACGCCGATCGGCCGCGCCGTGACCAGGTTGCCGGCAGCCACGCGCAAGCGCGAACCCTGCATAGGTGAAGAGGCCATGTCCATGGACAGGCGCGCCTCAATGGCGATACGCAGATGGCCGACTGCATCGATGACGCACTCCAGCGTTGCGGCATCGGTGATCCGCAGGCCGCGATGGTAGTGCGGGGTCAGACCACGGGCCGCCAGGCGGCTTTCGATCTGCGGGCGCGAGCCGTGGACCAGCACCAGGCGCACGCCGAGGCTGTGCAGCAGCACCAGGTCGTGAACGATATTGCCGAAGTTCGGATGCTCCACTCCATCACCAGGCAGCATGACCACAAAAGTGCAGTCGCGGTGGGCATTGATGTAGGGCGAAGCGTGACGGAGCCAATTGACGTATTCGGGCATAACCTTGGGAGCCTGTAAAAATGGGACAAAACGTGAAAACACACAGCGCTCGTTAAGGGTTATCGTCGGAACAGGCTTGGCGTCACGCGGGTATCTCCTTGTAGTAAACGGTCAGGTTCAACGAGCAATTACCGGGGTCAGGCAATAATGCTCGATCAGTTCACGCAATAGACGCACGGTGGGCTGCAAGCGTGACATATCCAGGTACTCGCCCGGTTGGTGTGCACAGGCGATGTCGCCTGGGCCCAGCACCAGGGTTTCGCATCCAAGGCGTTGAAGATAAGGCGCTTCGGTGCCAAACGCCACCGATTCGGCGCGATGGCCGGTCAAGCGCTCGGCTACGCGCACCAGCTCAGAATCGGCCGGTTGCTCGAAAGGCGGAACCTCACTGAACAATGGTGCATAGTCGATTTTCACCTGATGCAGCTCCGCCAACGGCTCAAGCTTTTGCCGGATGGCTGCGCGCAGTACCTGCGGATCCATGCCCGGCAAGGGGCGCAAATCGAATTCCAGCGAGCACTGGCCACAAATCCGGTTGGGGTTATCACCACCGTGGATGCAACCGAAGTTCAGGGTCGGCTGCGGCACACTGAATTGCGGGTTACGGTATTGCTGCTGCCATTGGCCGCGCAGTGCCATCAACTCGCCCATTGCGCCGTACATGGCCTCCAGCGCGCTGTGGCCAAGGCTTGGATCGGAAGAATGACCGCTGCGCCCAAGGATGTCGATGCGCTCCATCATCACGCCCTTGTGCAGGCGGATGGGCTTGAGGCCCGTCGGCTCGCCAATCACTGCTGCGCGCCCGAGCGGCCGCCCGGCCGCGGCCAATGCCTTGGCACCGGACATGGAGCTTTCCTCATCGCAGGTCGCCAGAATCAACAACGGCTGCTTGAATGGTTGGGCCAACAACGGCTGCACCGCCTCGATAACCAGGGCGAAGAAGCCTTTCATGTCACAACTGCCCAAGCCCACCCAACGCCCGTCAACTTCGGTGAGCTTGAGCGGGTCGGTTTGCCACAAGGCATCATCGAACGGCACCGTGTCACTGTGCCCGGCCAACACCAGGCCGCCGGGACCGCTGCCCAAGCTTGCGAGCAGGTTGAACTTGCCCGGCGACACTTGCTGGATATCACAGGCAAAGCCCAGCTCGCCCAGCCAGGTGGCCAGCAGGTCGATGACCTCGCGGTTGGATTGATCCAGGCTCGCTTGGGTGCAACTGACCGATGGCGCCGCGATCAGGGCCGCGAACTGGTCTTTCATTGATGGCAACGGCATGCGCATTCTCCTGGGACGAGACTCATCATAGAGCCATCGGGCACCGAGAATAAACCGCCGGCGCGCGAGTCCTGTACACTGCACGACCTAATAGTCATACCTCTCAGACGCTCCCCGTCATCAGAGCTTGGATTCTCCAGCCATGCAAAAAGAAACCGAAATCAAACTGCGCGTCAGCCGTGAAACACTGGCTGCCCTGCGCGAACATCCGCTGCTGAAGAAGCGCAACAAAAGTGGTTGGGAACGCCGGGAACTGTTCAACCAGTACTTCGACACCCCGGAGCGCGACCTGGCCGCAGCCAAGGTCGCGCTGCGCCTGCGTCGCGACGGCGAGGTCATCATCCAGACCCTCAAGACCCGCGGCCAAAGCGTTGCCGGCCTGTCCGAGCGCACCGAACACGAATGGCACCTGGCCAAGGCCAAGCTCGACCTGAAAAAGCTCGACGGCGAATGCTGGCCGGCTGAACTGGCCGAGCTGGACAAGAAAACCATCAAACCGATGTTCACCACCGATTTCGTTCGCGAGTACGCCGAAATCGCTTGGGGCCGTGGCAAGGCCAAGGTGGTCATCGAAGCCGCGCTGGACCTGGGCAATGTCCTGGTCGGCAAGCAGTCCGAAGAAATCTGCGAATTGGAATTGGAACTGCGCGAAGGCGACCCCGCTGCCCTGCTGGAGCTGGCCGCAGAACTGGCCGAAACCCTGCCGTTGATGCCTTGCGACATCAGTAAGGCCGAGCGCGGCTATCGCCTGTTCGATGCCGGCAGCTATTCGTTGAGCCTGCCTGCACCGGAGCTGACCGCAGTAATGCCTCTGGATGATGCCTTTGCCGCTTTGGCCTGGCACTTGCTGGCAAGCAGCCAGCGCCTGGCCGAACAGTACCGCTTCAATGGCCACTGGCGCCTGCTCGAAGACTGGCTCGAGCGCTTGATCGAACTGCGCGGCCTGGTCGGCAGCCTGGGTCAGGCCGCTCCGCGTACCACGACCCATGACCTGCGCGCCAGCCTCGACGCCCTGCTCGAAGACTGGCGCCCGCTGGTCCTGGCCGGCCATGACGACGAAGATGTGCGCAAGGCCGCACCCGAGCAGTTTGCCGAAGAGCTGCTCGATACTCGCTGGGGTCAGTTCTCGCTGAACACCTCGCGCTGGCTGCTGGCACGTACCTGGACCGTTGGCCGTAACACCCGTGGCGAGCGCCAGGGCGCTGCGCAGCTGAGCAACTGGCTGGCCCACTTCCTGGCCGAAGAAGCCGCCGCGCTGCAACTGCCGCGCTATCAGCAGCAGCCTGAAGACCTTGCCGAACAACTGCCGCGCATCGAACGCATTCAGGCCTGGCTGCACCACGCCCGCCACGTGCTGGAATCGCCAGATCTGGACCGTCTCTACGGGGAGCTGAACAAGTTGCACCAGCTGGCCAACCTGCCACTTGGCGAAACCGTCCTGCAGGAGCGCACCCAGCAAGCGATGGCTGTGTTCCAAAGCCGTGGCTGGAAGCACCTGCTGCGCAAGTAAGGGGCTTACACCGGCAAACTCGTGGTGGACTTGATCTCGGACAAGGCCACTATCGAGTTGACCTCTTGAATCCCCGGCACCATCGAAAGCTTTTCGAAGAAGAAACGTTCGTAGGCTTCGATATCCGGGGTGACAATGCGCAACAGAAAATCCACCGCCCCCATCAACACATAGCACTCCAGCACCTCGGGAAAGCCGCGAATCGCTTCGGTGAACTCGGTGAAGTTGCTGCGCCCGTGGGCGTTGAGTTTCACCTCGGCGAAAATCTGCGTGTTCAGCCCGATCTTCTTGCGGTCGAGTAATGTCACCTGGCCACGAATCACCCCTTCCTCTTTCAAGCGTTGAATGCGCCGCCAGCAAGGCGATTGCGACAAGCCGACCTGCTCGGCGATCTGCGCGCTCGATAGCGACGCGTCTTCCTGTAACAAGGCAAGAATGCGCCGGTCATAGGCGTCTAACTCCGTGTGCATAATTTTTTCCTTAATTGTTTTAATCACGAATTGATCAATTCGATAATTCAGCTTTAACACGCATCTTAGATAAGAAATACT
>CAYVPI010000131.1:0-15521 GCA_964453495.1 uncultured Pseudomonas sp.
CCTCGGTGTTCAACATCTCGGCCATGAGCTTCGGCTCGCTCAGCGCCAACGCCATCCGCGCGCTGAACCAAGGGGCCAAGCTCGGCAATTTTGCCCACGATACCGGTGAAGGCAGCATCAGCCCCTACCACCGTGAAAACGGCGGCGACCTGACCTGGGAGCTGGGCAGTGGCTACTTCGGTTGCCGCACCAACGACGGCCGTTTCGACCCGGAGCGCTTTGCCGAACAGGCGCGCAACCCGCAAGTACGCATGATCGAGGTGAAAATGAGCCAGGGTGCCAAGCCCGGCCATGGCGGCATCCTGCCCAAGCACAAGGTCACCCGCGAAATCGCCGAAACCCGTGGCGTGATGATGGGCGAAGACTGCATTTCACCGTCGCGGCACAGTGCCTTTTCGACGCCCATCGAGTTGATGCATTTCATTGCGCAATTGCGTGAATTGTCCGGTGGCAAGCCGGTGGGCTTCAAGTTCTGCCTGGGCCACCCCTGGGAGTTCATGGGCATTGCCAAGGCCATGCTCGCAACCGGCATTCTGCCTGACTTTATCGTGGTCGATGGCAAGGAAGGCGGTACGGGCGCCGCGCCCGTGGAGTTCACCGACCATATCGGCGTGCCGCTGCGTGAAGGCCTGTTGTTCGTGCACAATACCCTGGTGGGGCTGAACCTGCGCGACAAGATCAAGCTCGGCGCCAGCGGCAAGATCGTCAGCGCCTTCGACATCGCCAGCGTGCTGGCCATCGGTGCCGACTGGGCCAACTCGGCGCGCGGCTTCATGTTCGCCATCGGCTGCATCCAGTCGCAAAGCTGCCACACCAACAAATGCCCAACGGGCGTCGCCACCCAGGACCCGCTGCGCCAGCGTGCACTGGTGGTGCCGGACAAGGCCCAGCGGGTGTTCAACTTCCACCGCAATACCTTAAAGGCCCTGGCCGAAATGCTGGCCGCTGCAGGCCTGGACCACCCTTCGCAATTGGAGGCCAAGCATTTGGTGCGGCGCATGTCAGCAACCGAGATCAAGTTGTTCTCACAGCTGCATGTGTTCCTCAAGCCGGGGGAGCTGCTCAGCGGACAGATCAGTGGCGAGTTCTATCAGCGCATGTGGCAGATGGCGCGGGCTGACAGTTTTGAGCCGCAGGATGAGGTGGCGTAGGACATGAGGGCCTCATCGCTGGCATGCCAGCTCCCACAATGGAAGGCCCTGTGCAGTCTCTGTGGGAACTGGCTTGCCAGATCGCCGGACCGCAGCGATGAATACACCGCCGCTCTCACGGGTCCAACAACCCGCCCACCCAATTCACCGACACCCGGCTGCCGGTAAACTTGGCCACCACCGCTCCCTGCTGCACCAGCCGATCACGATATCGGGTCACCATTCGCCCAGCCTGGGCCGCATGCAGTACCGCCTCGGAGGTCGGGTCACCCGGCTTGCCGAGGATCCGTGCAAAACGCTCCCCCTCTTCGAGAAAGTCGCCCAGCGCTTTCTCGAATATCAGCACCCCGGATTGCGGTGCGAAAATCGATTCCATATGGCCGATGTCTACGGCTTCACCTTGCCAGGGCGGCACGGGCACGCTGTCGGCGATGACACCGCAGGCGCACAGCCAGGCATACAAACCCTCGGCATCCTGTTCTGCCAAACAGTCGCTGACATCGCCCTGCCCACGCAGCTCAAGCGTTGCCGCCAGGCGCTTGCCGACTTCGCCCGAAGCCAGCCAGGGCGCAATAATGGTTTCTTCGAAGGAGCCGTCGCCACCTTCGTCCCAAATGATCGCCACATCCGCTTGCAACGCCGCTGCCAAGGTACGGCCCTGGGGCCAGAAGCTGCGGTGGATATAGAGGTAAGGCAAGGCCTCGTCATCGGTGTGCAGGTCGAGCATCAGGTCCGCCGTAGCGGCCAGTTCCACCAGGCTTTTTTGCCAGTGCCCCAGGTTGGTGGCTTCGCGCGTGAGCCTCGCCGACTGATCGAACAAGCGGTTGAAGTTCTGCCCGGTGGCGTCATGTATCCGCCCGAGAATCCGCCCCTGACGAAACTGCCCGATACCGAAGGGGTTGGCCTGGGGTACCACTGTCACTGTGCCTTTAAGCCTCCCTTGGTCCTTGGCGATCTGCAGCCGCGGCATCAGCGAATGCAGCACCAGCATGCCGGCGATTTCATCGGCGTGCACACCCGCCTGCAAATGCACCGCCGGCCCGCTGCCATCACCCTGGTAACGCCAAGCCGGTACGCGTAACGGATCACCGGCGTCACTGCGAACCTTCAGGGAAACGTCTACTGCCATGGCTCCACCTCCTTATGTGTTCTCGGCTTCAAGCGTTGACCGGGCTGGAACTTGCGGAGCACCGCCATGCCTGGCACAGATCATCGCCAGGGTGCCGCTGACGGCGATCAAGCCAGCGCCGACCAACAACGACATGTCCATCAGCGTGCCCCAGACCAGGCTGGAGAGCATGAAGGCCCAGATCAGCCCCGTGTATTCGAACGGAGCCAGCACCGTTGCGGTGGCGCGCTGGAAGCTCGCGAACAACAGGAACTGGCCCATGCCCCCCACCAGCCCGGCAGCCAGCATGCCCAACCAGCTCGGTAGCGGAGCCGGCGTGTAGGTCCAGGGCAAGGGCACGGCCATACAGATCACGAACACCACATTGGTGATCAACATCTGCTCCAACACAGTGGTTTGCTCATCGACCTTACGCAGCTGGATGTAAGTGAAAGCCCAACACAGAGCAGCCAGCAAGGTCAGGACAATGGGGAGCGGCTCGACCATGCTGGTAGGCTTGCAGGCAATCACCACACCGATAAAACCCAATACCAGCGCCACCCATTGCCAACGGCTGACACGCTCCTTGAGGAACACCGCCGCCAGCACCGTGACCATGATCGGCGCAGAGAAATACAGGGTCGTCATCTCTGCCAGGCTCAGGTCGCGAGCCGCCGTGTAGTACAACAGCCAGGCCACGATCGAGAGCAGTCCACGCTCAATCAGCAGGCGCTTGCTGATTGAGCGCCAAGTGCGCTGCCACAAGCCCTTGCCGCCCAGCAGCAGGCAGGCGACCACCACCATCAGGCTGCGCCAGAACAAAATGGTGACCACTGAATAATCGGCCACCAGCCATTTCAGCGCCGCATCCTGCAGCGCCAAAAAAGTATAAGCCAGGGTGCACAGGGCAATGCCCTGCAGCGACCGATCCACACTTACGTCCTTGGTCATACAGCCCTGCGCAATGGTGTACCGCGCCGTTCGGCAAAGGCGAACAGCGCTTCGATCAGAAAGGTCAGGCAAACATACACGGCAGCCACCATCAGCAACGGCTGATAGACCTGGAAGGTTTGTGCCCGCACCACGTTGGCCGCACCCAACAGGTCGATCACGGCGATGGTCGAGGCCAGCGCAGTGGACTTGAGCAGCATCACGCTTTCACCTGCCAGGGTCGGTAGCAGCAGGCGCATGGCCCGTGGCAAACGCACCCGCAGCAAGGCCTGGCGGGGTGTCATGCCGAACGCCGCAGCCGCTTCCATTTCGCCCTTGGGCACCGCCAACAGGCCACCGCGGATCACTTCACCGACATAGGCACCGACCGACAACACCAGGGCAAACACGATGTACCAGTAACCGTCGCGCAGGTACGGCCAGAGAAAGCTGCTGCGTAGCAACGGTAGTTGGGCAAAAAGGCTGCCCAACCCGTAATAGAAGATGTAGATCTGGATCAACAGCGGCGTGCCACGGATCACGCTGGTGTAGGCCAGGCTGCACTTGGCGATCACCTTACGCCTGGACAAACGGGCCAGGGCCACCAGCACCGCCAGGGCAAAGCCCAGCACGCTGGAAATCACCAGGATCGATACCGTGGTCTGCACGCCACGGCCCAGCAGCGCTGCATAGTCGAAAAGCCATTCTGGAATCATAGCGCTCACTCAGCCAATGGCATCCAGCGGCGCACGCGTCGCTCGAGCCGCCCGGACAGGTAGTTGGACAACAGCGTCACCAGGTAATAAAGCGCCGCCGCCGTGAGGTAGAACAACAGGTACTGGCGTGTCGAGCCGGCCGCTTGCTTGGCGGTGTAGAGCAGCTCGTTGGTGCCGACCACGCTGATCAGCGCGCTGTCCTTGATCAGGTTGATCCACAGATTGGCCATGCCGGCCATGGCATAGGGCGCCATGATCGGCAGCGTGACCCGGCGAAACAGGGCCAGGCCGTTAAGGCCAAAGGCCCGTGCCGCCTCGATCTGCCCATGGGGAATGGCCAGGATCGCCGCACGGAAGATTTCCGAGGCGTAGGCGCCCTGGACCAGCCCCAGCACCAGCACCGCCACCACCGCGCCACTGACGTTGACCGCACCATACCCGGCCCAGGCCAGCAACGCGTTCAAGCCCATGGAGCCGACGTAGTACAGCAGCAGGATCAGCAACAGTTCGGGAATAGCGCGAAACAGCGTAGTGTAGCCGCGCATCAACGCAGCAACAGGACGCGGACCATTGAGTTTGAGACAGGCCACCACCAGGCCGATGAACAGGCCGACCACAAAGGCACCGGCCGATATCTGCAGGGTCATCAGCAAGCCCTTGAGCAAGGCACTGCCCCACCCCTGCTCGCTGAAATTGATCAATTCGAACATTGCAGCTCTCCACGGCTATACAGCGTTCCCGTAGCAGCCTGGCGGCAGCTGCTACAGGGGTACTCA
Source organism: uncultured Pseudomonas sp. (assembly GCA_964453495.1). GTDB lineage: Bacteria > Pseudomonadota > Gammaproteobacteria > Pseudomonadales > Pseudomonadaceae > Aquipseudomonas. Next base: position 4,682 of record CAYVPI010000131.1, read on the forward strand.
GCTACTTGGTCGGTTTGACGCTGATATCGAAGTAGCGCTTGGAGATGTCGTCGTAATCCTTGCTCGCCAGCAGCGCAGCGATGGCGGTGTCGAGCTGGGTTTTCAAGCCAGCATCATCCTTGCGCAGGCCGGCGCCCACACCACGGCCGAACAGCGGGTCATAAGGCACGATGCCGAGGTTGTCCAGGCCGCTGGCGTCGGGGGATTTGACGAAGCTGGACACTGCAGTACCGTCGGCCATCATCAGGTCGATACGCCCGGCGATCAGGTCGGCGTTGGCCGAATCCTGGGTGTCGTAATAACGCAGGTCGGCAATGTTTTCGTAGTGGGCCTTGAGGTAGTTGGCGCTGACGGTGGAGATCTGCACGCCGATGGTCTTGCCTTTCAGGCCCTCAGGAGAGATATCCACCTTGGTGCCCTTGGGGCCGGCGATCGCCACAGGGGTGTCGTAGTAGGCCTTGCTGAAGGCGATCTGTTTTTCACGCGCTTCGGTGATCGACATCGACGAGAAAATCACATCGATCTTCTTGGCCAGCAGCGAGGGAATGATGCCGTCCCAGGCCACTTCCTTGATTTCGCACTGCGCCTTCATCTGCTCACAGAGCTTGTGGATCAGGTCGACCTCGAAGCCCGACCACTGCCCGTTGGCCTGCTTCAGCGTGAACGGCGGATAGGGTTCCGCCGCCACCGCAAATTGAATCGGTTGGGCTTGCGCTGCGCCCGTACCGACCAGGAAGACACAAGCCATGCCGCTCAACCAGTTTGCCAGACGCCGATTTCCCATGGTGTTTCCCCGTCTTTTTTTAGTGTTGTTGGTATTAGCGAGTTTGATGTGCGTTGACGAATTGCCGGCAACGTTCACTGCGTGGGTGTGCGAACACTTCGTCCGGCGAACCGGATTCTTCGATCTGCCCCTGGTGCAGAAAGGCAACTTTGGAAGACACGTCGCGAGCAAAAGCCATTTCATGGGTCACCAGGATCATGGTGCGACCCTCTTCGGCCAGTGAGCGGATGACCTTGAGCACTTCGCCGACCAGTTCCGGGTCCAGTGCCGAAGTGGGTTCATCGAACAGCATGACCTTGGGCCGCATGGCCAGGGCGCGGGCGATGGCCACGCGTTGCTGTTGGCCACCAGACAGAAAGGCCGGGTATTCATCGCGCTTGGCCGCCAGCCCTACCCGCTCGAGCAAGGCCTCGGCGCGCTCGGTGGCTTCGGCACGGCTTTCACGCAGCACCTGGGTCGGTGCCTCGATGAGGTTTTCAAGCACTGTGCGGTGCGGCCACAAATTGAAATTCTGAAACACCATGCCCAGGCTCGAGCGGATCCGCACCAGCTGCTTGGCATCGGCCACCAAGGGGGCGCCGGGGCGATCGTAATTCAGGTGGATGCTTTCGCCATCCACCAGGATGCGCCCCTGGTCGGGGACTTCGAGCATGTTGATGCAGCGCAGCAAGGTACTCTTGCCCGAACCGCTGGCACCGATCAGAGAGATCACGTCGCCTTCACGTGCGGTCAGGGAGACGCCCTTGAGTACTTCGATATTGCCGAAACGCTTGTGCAGGCGGTCGACCTCGATCATGGTCTTGCTCGGTCCAGGAATTGCAGCAACCGACTCGGCTGCAACGCAGGTCACCCTGGCCCTGGGTGCCTCGCCCTTCACCACGTCGACGAACGCGCGGATACGCTGGCACGCCCGCAGCAGTTGCTCTTCGCCCAAAGTGAAGGACAACCGGACAAAGCCTTCGGCTGGCTTGCCAAACGCCGCCGCATCGAGCACCGAAACACCCTGCTCGCGAAAAAGGCGCCAGGCAAAATCCAGGGAACTGAGCCCGGTGTCGCGCACATCCACCAGCACGAACATGCCGGCATCGGGCTTGAGCACCGAGATACCGGGGCAATTGGACAGGGCTCCGATCACCAGGTCGCGGCGCCGACGGTAAGTCTCGCGCATGCCCTCGGTGACCTGCCGGTGCGCCTGCACCGCCACCAGTGCTGCCTCCATGACAAAGCCAGGCAAGCCATAGAGCATGCTCAGCACCAGGGTTTCGGCATGCCGGATCAGGGCCGGATCGGCGACGATCCAGCCAATGCGCCAGCCCGTCATGGCGTGAGACTTGGAAAGGCTGCCGATCACCACGCAGCGCTCGGCCATGCCCGGCAAAGCGGCCAGGCTAACAGGCTCGCGCTCGAAAGCGAGGCTTTCATAGACCTCATCGACCACTACCCACAGGTCATGGGCAATGGCCAGGTCAGCAATGCCTTGCAGCTCTTCGCGACTCAGCACGACACCGGTCGGGTTGTTGGGGTTGGACAGGAATATCGCCCGGGTGCGCGGAGTAATAGCCTTGGCCAACAACGCGGCATCAAGGCGAAACCCCGAGTCGGCGGCACAGGGCACACGCACCAGGGTCGCACCGGAGGCCTTGAGCGTGGCTTCGTAGGTGACGTACATCGGGTCCAGGGCGATGACTTCATCACCGGCATGCAGCAAGCACATCGAGGCGATGTACAAGGCGTTTTGCGCGCCGGCGACGGTGATGACGTTGTGGGCTTGCAGAGGGCGTTGGAGCAGAGGGCTGTAGCGGGTGGCGATGGCTTCCCGAAGGGCGAGGCGGCCGGCGATTTCAGTGTAGTGCGTGTCGCCCTGGCGCAGGGCTTCGATGGCTGCGTCGGTGATGAATTGCGCGGTGGCGAAATCCGGGTCACCGACGCTCAGTATGATCACATCCTCGCCCCGGCGCTGGGCTTCGAAGGCTTCGTGGTGGATGTCCCAGGCGGCGACACCCTGCCCTGATATTCGCTCAACAAAGGGTGAAAACCGCATGCCGGTTGCCTCTCGTTCGAAAAGAAAAAGCGCGAGCCGACAACATAGATAACACTGAACAGTCGTTCAACAGTAAAATTCGCAATGGGTCGCTTTGAGAGCAATCGTGTCGTTTTCGAGATGCGAGACCTTAACTGAGGAAATTTGAAAGACAAGACAATCGGAGGGCGGGAGGCAATCGCTGATTCAGTTCAAAGCAATCTTTAGCCGTCAAGGGAATGGGTAGGCTGGGCAGAGCACTGCGTATCCTGCCGACCAGCACACAGCGACTTGAGGAGTTGCACATGGCGATAAGGTTGCTGAATAGCTAGTCACATCTACAGTTTCGGGTTCGACTGTACTCGGGAGCATGAACCATATCGCTATAACAGCAGCCAGCGTAAAAAGAATAATAAAGATCCAGGCAACCGCCGGCATAAGGTATCGGTGCCGACCTTGGCGGACAGCTAGTTTCCAACCCTCCCACCCCTCAGGATCGCGTGACTGTTCGAGTGCAATGCGCCTTGCGATGCCGAAGTCGACCACTTTTTTCCCCGTATGGTCGGCAAACGTATGGCCCTCACCAAATAGCATCATCCTTTCTGCATTGATCAATACATCCAGTGCTACGGCATACAACTGGCGGTTACGTTTGTCCAGAAGCATGAAGGCAGATGCGAGCAGCACTGCCCAAATGCTGAGGGCCAACGCTGCACCGAACTGACCTCCATTAAAGGAAGCGACCATGCCCGAGGCGAAAATGCCAAGCCCTATCAACATGAAGTTGAACATCTTTGTACGTTGCTCAGCATGAAAGCTGAACCATTTCCAAGCGTATTCAAAGCGCAATTTTTGCATCTCGGTGGGTGCATGCAACCACGGCTCCGATTTGGATGCGTCCATCTTGGCTCACACCTTTACCTTGGCTGGCCTATAACCTTTAAGGGGTGACGGCGCTTCTGCCAGTAGCAAATTGGCAACTGCTGGCACACTTTCGACTACTCGCACCGATGTGTCGCCAAGCTGCAGACCCCATCCATACGAGACGCCCAAAAACTGCCAACCTGCCGCGCGCGCGGCATCGGCGTCGGCAGGCTGATCTCCAACATAAAGGCAACGCGAGGGGGCCACACCAAGAAGTCGAGCGCCTTCGACCAGGCACCAGGCTTTGTCTTTTTGCTCCAGAGATCGATCAAAATAAAACAGACATTGGGGATCGAAGTAACGGATTGCATCCCCAAGCGCCGGCGCAACATTTTTGCGTGTGTTAGAGGTCACTACGCCCAGGGTCAAGCCTGCACTGCTGAGACTTCCCAGCATGTCACTGATGCCAGGGAAAAGAGCAGGACGATAGTCGTGCTGGAACTCCTTCTCGTAGTCTTCTACTCCCTTTTTTGCCAACGACAGAGGAAACCTGAGGGCCAGGAAAAAATTGAGCATGGGGCTCACGACAACTCCCCTGCCGATCATTTGCTTGAAGTCCTCCACGGCTGGAATCAGCACACCCTGCAGGCCGTACTGATGTGCCTTGTCTGCGCAAAAACGTAGATGTTGCGGCAAGGAATCCAAAAGAACGCCATCCACATCGAAGAACACCGCTTGCAGGGCATCGGAATTCACATCTATCTCCCAAGGCTCGGTGCCTATTCAGACCTTTTTTATCGGAGCAAATTTCAACTGGCGAACAGGGCTACCTACCTGTGTTGTGTAGCAGATTGCAGATCTTCGCGCCAATTCATACTGATCGGACGATCGCCCGCGTTCCTGACCGTCCCGCCCAGAGACATTGCTGCTGGCGCCCCTGGCCGACGATGGCCTGGAGATTCAGGATTTCAGCGCGATGCCTGAGTGGGCTGTATGGTGGTGCTGGCGGCATGTCTGGATTTTAACAAACGGGTGAGTCGACTCGCACCAGTGGTGTCGGTCTAGTTCGGGACGCTGCGCGGGGCCACGTGATACTTCTCTACCAGTGCAGCCAATATAGAAACCGTTTCCACATCGAGCACCCCATCATAATTGCTCTGACGGAAGTGCAGCTGGAATGCCCGGACCAAGTCTTTGACCCCCGGCAGATCGAACGTTCGGCTGACGTCATACCCATACTGCTTGAACAGCATCAATACTTCGTCAAGCGGCGGCATCACCTGAGCATATTGCGCAGCGTACTTCAGCTTTGTGGCCTCGTCATACCAGGCACCCACTCCCGCTTGAAAAAGATTAAACCAGGGGAACGCCGCACCGGGATCGGATTTTCGTCCGATGGCAATATCGGCGTGCCCCAGTACCTGTGTGGGTTTTATTTCCGGATAACGCTTCAAAATATTGAGGGCCAGACTCTTGACGGCTTCGATCTGTTCGACGTTGAAAGGTGGAAAAGTGAATACACCCTGGTTTGCCGTTGCCTGGTTGACGATCTCTATTCCGATCGCCGTGTCGTTCAGGCCTGTGCGACCGCCCCAGGCACTCACGCCGGCATGCCAGGCCCGATTCCCCTCATCCACCAGGTTGAAGATTCGTTGACCGGTAAAACTTGCACTGACGTAGGTCGGGTCAGTGGGGTCAGGAACGAGATAATGCGCACTGACTGACGCACCCGTCAGTGCATTGACAGAGGCGGCAAAATTCGCAGCGGTGTAGTGCATCACCAGAAAGCGAACACGCCGGTCAAAGCCTTTGACCGAGCGGTAGGCGTTGTAGTCGATATCCAACATGAGCAGTCACTCCAACGTTTTAGAACTTGAACGCTGAGCGTGACCGACCGATAGCCACCCGATGCACTACATAGTTAGGGCTTGGGCAATTGCAATTGCAATTGCAATTGAGAAGAATGGCTGAGGAAAAAGCGCTTGAAATAAAAAGCCCCGATCACAGGACCGGGGCTTTACTCACATCATTGGATCACAACGCCGAACGCGCCAGCGCCGCACTGTCCTGTTTCGGAGACAGTTTGAACGTATAGAACAGCACTGTCAGCAGCACCAGGAACGCCGGGCCGACATACAGCGCAACACGGGTTTCCTCGAAGTACGCCATCAGGCCCACCACCAGGATCAGGAACGCCAGGGCCAAGTAGGAGCTCAGCGGCCACAGCCACATGCGGTATTGCAAGCGGCTGCGCTCGGCCTCGGTCAGGCCGGCGCGGAACTTCAGTTGCGCCAACAGGATCATCACCCAGGTCCAGATCGCACCGAAGGTCGCGATCGCGGTTACCCAGACGAAGACTTTCTCCGGCACCAGGTAGTTGAGCAGCACGCCCAGCAGCAAGGCGCCGATGGACAGCAGCAGGGCATTGCGCGGCACGCCGTTGTTGGCGGTCTTGGCAAAGGCTTTCGGCGCCTGGCCATTCTGTGCCAGGCTGTAGAGCATGCGCCCGGTGCTGAAGATGCCGCCGTTGCAGGACGACAGCGCTGCAGTGATCACCACGAAGTTGATAATACCAGCAGCGGTCTTGATGCCCAGACGCTCGAAGGTCATCACGAACGGGCTGCCCTGGGTACCGATTTCGTTCCATGGGTAGATCGACAGGATCACGAACAAGGCACCCACATAGAACAGCAGGATGCGCCAGAACACCGAGCCGATGGCACTTGGGATGGTCTTCTGCGGGTTGCGCGCTTCACCGGCGGTCAGGCCGATCATTTCCACGCCCAGGTAGGCGAACATCACCATTTGCAAGGACATCAACACACCGGTGATGCCATGGGGCATGAACCCGCCGTTGCTCCACAGGTTGGAAATACCCAAGGCGACGCCATCGTTGCCGAAGCCAAAAGCAATAATGCCGATGCCACCCAAAACCATGGCAATAATAGTGACGATCTTGATCAGGGCGAACCAGAATTCAAACTCGCCAAAGGCCTTGACCGTGAGCAGGTTGACCGTGCCCATGCTAGCCAGTGCGGCCAGTGCCCAGATCCAGCGCGGGACGTCGGGGAACCAGATGCCCATATAGATGGCCACCGCCGTGATTTCCGCCACGCAGGTCACCAGCCACAAGAACCAGTAGTTCCAGCCGGTCAAAAAACCTGCCAATGGGCCAAGGTAATCCTGGGCGTAACGGCTGAAGGAACCTGCAACTGGGTTGTGCACGGCCATTTCGCCGAGCGCGCGCATGATGACCAGAATCGCCAGGCCGCCAATGATGTATGAAAGCATGATGGCAGGGCCGGCCATTTCAATGGCCTTGGCCGAACCGAGGAACAGGCCGACACCGATACAGGCGCCCAGCGCCATCAGGCGAATATGTCGCTCGCCCAGGTCTCGCTTGAGTGGGCCGCCCTGGGCGGTCTCACCGTGAGAGGGGTGGTTGCCGACTGGCATATGAATCAACCTCTTGTTATTGGATATAAACCGTCTGAGCACGTAGCGCGGGCCGATAGACTCGTGCAACGGTATTTGCCGGGCTCTGCCTTGTGAGAGAGCCCGCCTGCCAGGGCAAACCTGCCAGATCAACGGGGCGTGCAGTATAAAAAGGCCTCAACAGCGCTTTTCACCATATAACTGGCAAATTTTGGCGAGTTTTCTCGGCAAAAACGCCTTTTTTGGAGGAGCAATCTCCAAACCTTTCCAGTTGTTACGCTGTTATTCGCTGCTTTGATAAGCCGAAAAAACGGAGACGCACAATTTGGGCGCGTAAAATAGCACCAAATCAGCGCATCCGAACCACCACCAAAGGCTTGATCCCACAGGTTTTAATGAAAACGCCTACAGCTGGGCGACAAATTTTTCACCAAGCCTGACCAGCGACTAAGCTTCAGGCAAGTGCGATGAACATTTGCGATTGGATCGAAAACTATGGGCGCGTTGTGGCAAACCGAACCAACGAAGACTGAGGCCCCTGCTGAAAGTCTGGAAGAATCGCCTACGCCCAAGAGTCCCCGGCAACGCCATTTATGGTGGCGGCTGTTCTGGCTCTTGTTGGTCATAGCCTTGATCGCCCTGGGTTTTGCCATCGACTCGGAAGTCCGCACCTCGAAACTCCAGGCCCGCGAAATCAGCCGCTATGCCGCCTCACTGAAGTACTCCATGCATGAAGGCCCCAGTGCCGATGTGATCTACCCGGGTTCAGGCCCATTCGACATGCGCCTGGGCTACAGCGCCATGGATGAGTTTTTGCCGCGACTGCTCAACCGCGACTATGTGATCAAACAACAGGCACGCTTCTCTCCTGCGCTGATGAGTTACACCCAGCATGGGTTCTTCGTACCGTACCCGGAAAAGATTCAGGCTGGCTTGTCGATCACCGATTGCAAGGGCGACGCGCTGTATCAGTTCCATTATCCGCAACAGCTTTACGACAGTTTCGAAGCCATTCCGCCCCTGATTGTCAGCAGCCTGCTGTTCATCGAAAACCGTGACTTGCTCGACCTCAAGGAACCCCTGGCCAACCCTGCCGTGGACTGGCCGCGCTTTGCCATGGCCGCCTACACCCAAGTAGCAAAAATGTTCGCCTTGCCGGGGCAATCGGCCGGCGGCAGCACCTTGGCAACACAGCTGGAAAAATATCGCCATTCCCCCGACGGCCTGACCGTCTCGGGAAGTGAAAAACTGCGGCAGATGTTCTCTGCCAGCGTGCGGGCCTACCAGGATGGGCCGCAGACACTGGAAGCACGCAAGAAGATCGTGCGCGATTACCTCAACAGCGTGCCGCTGTCGGCCGTTCCCGGCCATGGTGAAGTGCATGGTATGGCTGAGGGCCTGCGAGTCTGGTACGGCGCCGAGTTCAACCAGGTCAATGAACAACTGGCCTCCACCGCGACCGACCCGGCCAGCCTCGCTGCCCAGGGCCTTGCCTTGCGCCAGGTGCTGTCGCTGATGATCGCCCAGCGTCGTCCTTCACACTTTCTATCCAAGGGCCGCAACGAATTGGCGCTGCTGACCGACAGCCATATTCGCGTGCTGGCGGCGAACAATGTCATCGACAAGCCTTTGGCCGATGCCGCCCTGGCCAGCCAGGTGACGTACCGTGACTGGGTTCTGCAACCGACCATTGTGCCGATTGTCACCAACAAGGGCATCAGCGTCGCCCGCGCCCGACTTTCGAACATGCTCAACCGGCCGCTGTACGACCTGGACCGGCTCGACCTGTCGGCCACCACCACCCTGCAGTCAGACCTGCAAGGCAAGGCCAGCCAGTACCTGCGCGAACTCGCCGACCCGGCCGTCGCCGAGAAAATCGGGCTGTTCGGCGAACGCCTGCTGACCCCCACCAGCACCACCCAGGTCCGCTACAGCTTCACCTTGTTCGAGCGCACCCCCGATGGCTCGCGGGTACGGGTGCAGACCGACAGCACCGACCAACCATTTGACATCAATGAAGGCAGCAAGCTGGAGCTGGGCTCCACCGCAAAATTGCGGGTGCTGACCAGCTACCTGCAGATCATTGCAGAATTGCACGACCGATTTGGCACACAAACCCCGGCCGACCTGAAGAAAGTCGAAATTGCCGAAATGGACCGCATCACCCGCTGGGCCGTGGACTACCTGATCCAGAACAAGGATCGCAGCTTACCGGCCATGCTCGACGCGGCGCTGGATCGCAAGTACTCGGCCAGCCCCGGCGAAGCCTTCTTCACCGGTGGCGGCATGCATGTGTTCAATAACTTCCGCAAGGAAGACAACGGCCGCAACCCGACCCTCAAGGAAGCCCTGCGCGAGTCGATCAACCTGCCGTTTATCCGTCTGCTGCGCGACCTGGTGCGCTACAGCACCTATCAGGCACCGAACAACAGTGCGCAATTGCTCAAGGACGACAGCGACCCTCGTCGCCAGGAATACCTGGCCCGTTTCGCCGACCGCGAAGGCACCTCCTATTTGCTGCGCTTCTGGAAAAAGTATCAGCGCAAGAGCTCCCAGGAACGCCTGGACACCTTCCTCGACAGCATGCACGTAACCCCGATGCGCCTGGCCGCGGTGCACCGCTACCTGTACCCCGAAGCCGACCAGAGCACGTTCAATGCCTTCGTCCGTGCGCACCTGAAGAACGACAAGGACAAGAAAAAACAGGCAGTCACTGACTCGAAACTCGACGATATGTATTACGCCTACGGCCCCGGCAAATATGACCTGCCAGACCAAGGTTACATCGCCAAAGTGCACCCGCTTGACCTCTGGCTGCTGGGTTACCTGTTGCACAACCCCGACGCGCAGTTCAAGGACGCGGCCAAGGCCAGCCAGTTCGAACGCCAGGAAGTCTACAGCTGGCTGTTCAAGAGCCGCCACAAGGGCGCCCGCGATAGCCGCGTACGTACCATGGTGGAAATCGAAGCGTTCCTCGATATCCATCGCCGCTGGAAGCAGGTCGGCTACCCCTTCGATCACCTGGTGCCCTCCCTGGCCACCGCCATCGGCAGCTCCGGCGACCGCCCGGCGGCGCTTGCCGAGTTGATGGGGATCATTCAGAACGATGGCGTGCGCCTGCCAACCCTGCGCATCGACACCCTGCACTTCGCCGCCGACACCCCTTACGAAACGCAATTGGTCAGCGACCCGGACAAAGGCAAGCGCATCCTGCCCTCGGAGGTCGCCGCAGCCCTGCGTGGCGCCCTCTCGCAAGTGGTGGAAGCCGGTACCGCCCGGCGTATCGCCGGCAGCTTCAAGCTCGCCAACGGCCAAGTGCTGGTGATGGGTGGCAAGACCGGCACCGGCGACAACCGCATCGAGGCCTTCGGCTCTGGCGGACGGATGATCAGTTCCAAGGCGGTCAACCGTACCGCGACCTTCGTATTCTTTATCGGTGACAACCATTTCGGCACCCTGACCGCCTATGTCCCGGGCAAGGCCGCCGAGCAATTCAAGTTCACCTCGGCACTGCCAGTGCAGGTGCTCAAGGGCATGGCGCCGATCCTGGTACCTTACCTGGAGCCTGGCAGCCATACCCTGTGCAAGGTGCCGCCGAGCGCCCCGAAAGTCGCCATGCACTAGCAACCGCCGCCCCCTGAGGCCGGGTGCGAAACGCTCGGCCTTGGGACAGTAAAACTGTCGGACGCAGCCTGACGGCAGCTTGTGTCTTGAAGAGGAAATACAATCTAGGGTGA
>CAYVPI010000132.1:0-15449 GCA_964453495.1 uncultured Pseudomonas sp.
TACCGGAGATTTCCTGCTTGATCAGCGACAGCAGGAACAGGTGGTTCTGAGTACCACCGGAAACCACGTCGAAACCGCGCTCGATGAACACGCTGGCCATGGCCTGGGCGTTTTTCACCACTTGTTGCTGGTAAGCCTTGAACTCAGGCTGCAGTGCTTCCTTGAAGCACACGGCCTTGGCTGCGATCACGTGTTCCAGCGGACCACCCTGGGCGCCCGGGAATACGGCGGAGTTCAGCTTTTTCTCGATGTCGGCGTTGGCGCGAGCCAGGATCAGGCCGCCACGAGGACCGCGCAGGGTCTTGTGGGTGGTGGTGGTGACCACGTCGGCAAATGGCACTGGGTTCGGGTACACGCCTGCAGCGACCAGCCCCGCAACGTGAGCCATATCAACAAAGAGATAGGCACCGACCTTGTCGGCAATAGCGCGGAAGCGTGGGAAGTCCAGAACCTGCGAGTAAGCGGAGAAGCCGGCCACGATCATTTTTGGCTTGTGCTCGACTGCCAGGCGCTCGACTTCGTCGTAGTCGATCAGGCCATTGCTGTCGATGCCGTACTGAACGGCGTTGTACAGCTTGCCCGAGGAGGAAACGCTGGCGCCGTGGGTCAGGTGACCACCGTGGGCCAGGCTCATGCCCAGGATGGTGTCGCCGGCTTGCAGCAGGGCCAGGTAGACGGCGCTGTTGGCTTGCGAGCCTGCGTGTGGCTGGACGTTGGCGTAATCGGCGCCGAACAGTTCCTTGGCGCGGTCGATGGCCAGTTGCTCAACCACGTCGACGTACTCGCAGCCGCCGTAGTAGCGCTTGCCCGGGTAGCCTTCGGCGTACTTGTTGGTCAGTACGGAGCCCTGGGCTTCCATGACGGCTGGGCTGGTGTAGTTTTCCGAAGCGATCAGCTCGATGTGCTCTTCCTGGCGCTGAGCTTCTTGCTCCATAGCGGCAAAGAGATCGGCGTCGTACTTGGCGAGTGTCAAATCACGGCTGAACATGGCGGTCCTCAAGGATCGTGCTGAAAAGGGGGGCATTCTACCCCATCAGCTTTTATCTGGCATATGAAAGGACGTCATGTCGCAGACAAGTGGCCTTCATTGTTGGGCAGGCCTTGTAGGAGCGGCCCAGGCCGCGATGGCCTTGGAGTCCTGCTTGACCATAACGGCCCTTGTTGACGCTTTTTAAGGTTTGAAGTCGGGAACCGGGGCTGTTTCACAGCCCTTCGCGGCCAGGGCCGCTCCTACAGGATGAACAACGCCTCGCCGCTGAATTGCTCCTCGAACCGGTTGGCGATCATCGGCCGGCCGAACAGGTAGCCTTGCACTTCATCGCAGCCATGCTCTCGCAGGAATTCCAGCTGCTCATGGGCTTCCACACCTTCGGCGATCACCGCCAGGTTCAGGCTGTGGGCCATGGCGATGATGGCGCGGGCGATCTGCGCGTCCTGCTCGCCTTCGGGCAGGCCGTCAACGAAAGTGCGGTCGATCTTCAGTACATCGATCGGGAACTGCTTGAGGTAGTTGAGCGATGAATAGCCGGTGCCAAAGTCATCGACGGCGATACTCAAGCCGAGGCATTTCAAACTGTCGAGGATCTGCATCGCCTCCTCGACGTCGCGCATCAGGATACTTTCGGTCAACTCCAGCTCCAGGCACGCCGGCGACAGGCCGGTCTCCTTGAGAATGTTGGCGATGCGCGTGCCCAGTTGCCCGTCGGAGAACTGCCGTGCAGAAATGTTCACCGAGACTTTCGGTACCGGTACACCGGCTTCGTGCCAGGCATAGAGCTGACGGCAGGCCTCGCGCAGTACCCAGTCGCCGGCTTCGACCACCAGGCCGAGCTCTTCGAGAACCGGTATGAAATCACCCGGCGGAACCAGCCCGCGACGCGGGTGACGCCAGCGCAACAGCGCCTCGGCGCCGGTCAGGCGCTTGCCGTCGCCACTGAACTGCGGTTGGTAATAGAGCACGAACTCTTCCTGCTCCAGGGCATGGCGCAAGTCGCTTTCAAGTTCCAGGCGTTCCAGAGCACTGGCGTTCATATCAGCCTGATAGAACTGGAAGTTGTTTTTGCCGCGTTCTTTAGCGTGGTACATCGCCGTATCGGCGTTTTTCATCAACTGGCTCAACTCATCGCCGTCCTGCGGGCTCAGGGCGATGCCGATACTGGCAGTGACGAAGAATTCGCGGTTCTCCAGCACGAAGGGCTTGACCAGGCTGGCCAGGATCAACTCGGCTACATGGATGGCACGGTTCAAGGCCATTTCGCGGGTTGCGCGCGGTTGCAGCAGCAGGGTGAACTCATCGCCCCCCATGCGGGCCACGGTGTCGTCGTCATGCACACAATCGAGCAGGCGTGTGGCCATGTCCTTGAGCATGCGATCGCCGGCGGCGTGGCCGAGCGAATCGTTGATCGGCTTGAAGCGATCAAGGTCCAGGAACATCAGCACCACCCAGGATTTCTGCCGCTCGGCCTGTTGCAGTGCCGTATGCAGGCGATCCTGGAACAGTGTGCGGTTGGGCAGGTGAGTGAGGGCGTCATAGTAGGCCAGGCGATGAATGCGCTGTTCGCTGGCCTTGCGCTCGCTGATGTCGCTGAAGAAGCACACGTAACTGGCCAGGTCGCCTTCGTCGTCAACCACTGCAGTAATGCCAACCCATGCGGGGTAGTGCTCACCGCTGCGCCGCTTGAGCCAGACTTCGCCTTCCCAGGTGCCGCGCTGGTGCAGCTGCTTGAGCACATAGCGCAAGTGCGCCTCTTGCTGGTCATCGACGGTGAGCATGTTTGGCAGTTGGTCGAGCACCTGGCTGACGGCGTATCCGCTGACCCGGCTGAAGGCTTCGTTGGCCTGTACGATATAGCCGGCGGGGTCGGTGATCAGAATGGCCGAGGTCGAATGTTCGAATACCGTGGCGGCCATGCGCAGGTCTTTTTCCGCGCGGCGTTGTTGGCTGATGTCTCGGCCCACGCCGAGGATGCCCTCGAATATCCCGTGCTCGTCCCAAACCAGTACCAGCCGCAGCTCGATGGGGATCTTGCGACCATCGGCACGCAGGCAATCGAACAGGAACAACTGGGTGGGAACCTGCTGGCGCAACATGGCCAACTGTTCGCTCTCGCCCAGGGCACTGCTGACCCGATCGAGCAGCGCGTGGATGCCAGTCAACTGCGCCGGGTTGGCGATGGTGCTCTGCCAGCCGTTGTCCAAGATCCAGTCGACGTCATAGCCCAGTATTGCCTGTACCGAAGGGCTGACGTAGTTGAGTTGCAAGGTATTGTCGGTGGAGAAAATCACGTCGCTGATACTTTCGGCGAGCATGCGGTAGCGTTGTTCGCTGTCACGCAGTGATTCGCTCGCCTCGATCTGGTGGGTCACGTCTTTGGCCACGCCGATTACTCGCGTGACCTGGCCGTTGCCATCACGAGTCAGGGCTTGTTCACGGATATCAAAGCGCCGCCAACTGCGGTCGCGATGGCGATAGCGCAATTGGCATTGCGTCAGTTGGGCGTAGCCACTGGCGCGCTGTTGCTGGCGGATCTTGTGGTAATGCTCGGCGTCCTCGGGGTGCAGCAGGATCTCCCAGAAGAACTCGCCCATTTGCAGGAGCTCTTCGCGGTTGTAGCCCAGGGTCTGGCCCAGATGGTGATTGCTGAAGATCATGCGCTGGCTGAGGACGTCCTGCACATACAGGTGATCGGGCACGGTGCGCACCACATCCGACCAGAAGCCTTCGCGCTCGAGCAATGACAACTCGACCCGCTTGCGGCTGGTAATGTCACTGAGGCTGAGGATCAGGGCCTGGTAATCGCAGCGATCGGCGGGAAAGCGGACCTTGAGCCACAGATGCTGATCCTGGCCATAAGTGTCGTGCAGCTTGATTTCCAGCTCCAGTTCGCGCCTGTGCGCCAATAGGGCTTCGACCAATTGGCAGCCGATGCCGCTGGCATCGAGAGGGCAGCCGGCGACCAGGGTTTTCCAGGCGCCCTCGCAACTGTCCACGGCCAGCAGCTGCAAGGCCATCTGGTTGACCTCGGTGACTTTTACTTCCTGCAGCAGTTGCTGGCGTTGCCCAGGGTGATTCTGCAGCCAGCGGTCCAGGTCTTGGGCCGAATGCAGGCGGTTGCGTTCAAGAAAACCAGGCACGCTGGAGAGGTCGAGCACACACAGGGCAACGCCACTGCCTTCGAAAATATCCTGGTAGCGCCGGCGCCCTTTTTTCAGGGCACGTTTGCGTCTGCGCATGCAGAGCAACCCCAATACCGGCAGCAGCGCACACAAGAAGCCCAGCAGCAGGGAAGTCAGCTCAGTGAATTCGGTCAAACTGTGATCCTGCGGAATGACGGGCTGTGGCAGGTAGAATGAAATGCGCGCATGTCGGGCGGGCTGATGGCCCAATGCGATAGCACACTATAAGCTGGACGCCCGGAGGGCGGCTAGCATGCCTTGATGCGTGGCAAAGTGCCAGCTCTGTTCGTCGGTCTGTTTGCCCTGTCTCGCGCATTCCGGTAGCTTTGGCCCCTTCATGGGAGCTCCAGTTCCCAGGACCTCTCTCGCCCATTCTTCATCTGTCACTGACGCTAGGTTTTCCATGGCTCAATACGTATTCACCATGCATCGGCTGAGCAAAGTTGTTCCGCCGAAGCGGGAAATTTTGAAAAACATCTCCTTGTCGTTCTTTCCTGGCGCCAAGATCGGCGTGCTCGGCTTGAACGGTTCGGGTAAATCCACCTTGCTGAAAATCATGGCGGGCGTCGACAAGGAATTCGACGGCGAAGCCCGGCCGATGCCAGAGCTCAATGTCGGCTACCTGCCGCAAGAGCCGCAGCTCGATCCAACCAAGACCGTTCGTGAAGTGGTCGAGGAAGCGGTCAGCGTGATCAAGGACGCCCAGGCTCGCCTGGACGAGGTCTATGCTGCCTACGCCGACCCGGATGCCGACTTCGATAAGCTGGCGGCTGAACAAGCCAAGCTCGAAGCCATCCTGCAAGCCAGCGACGGCCACAACCTGGAGCGCCAACTGGAAGTCGCCGCCGATGCGCTGCGCCTGCCGGCCTGGGACGCCAAGGTCGAACACCTGTCCGGTGGTGAAAAACGCCGTGTGGCCCTGTGCCGCCTGCTGTTGTCGGCTCCGGACATGCTGCTGCTCGACGAACCGACCAACCACCTGGATGCCGATTCGGTTGCCTGGCTGGAGCACTTCCTGCATGACTTCCCGGGCACCGTGGTAGCGATTACCCACGACCGGTACTTCCTGGACAACGTCGCCGGCTGGATTCTGGAACTCGACCGCGGCGCCGGTATCCCTTACGAGGGCAACTACTCCGGTTGGCTGGAAGCCAAGTCCGACCGTCTGGCCCAGGAATCCAAGCAGCAATCGGCCCACGAAAAAGCCATGAAGGAAGAACTGGAGTGGGTGCGCAAAGGCGCCAAGGCCCGCCAGTCCAAATCCAAGGCTCGTCTGCAACGCTTCGAAGAAATGCAGTCGCAGGAATTCCAGAAGCGCAGCGAAACCAACGAGATCTACATCCCGGCCGGTCCGCGCCTGGGTGACAAGGTCATCGAGTTCAAGAACGTCTGCAAGGGCTATGGCGATCGCGTCTTGATCGACAACCTGTCGTTCGCCATGCCAAAAGGTGCCATTGTTGGTGTAATCGGTGGTAACGGTGCCGGTAAGTCGACCCTGTTCCGCATGCTGATGGGCAAGGAAACACCGGATTCGGGCAGCATCGAAATCGGTGAAACCGTGCAGCTTGCTTGCGTGGATCAGAGCCGCGACGACCTGGACGGCAGCAAGACCGTGTTCCAGCAGATTTCCGACGGTTCCGACCAGATCCGCATCGGCAACTACGAGATCCCGTCGCGTACCTACGTTGGCCGTTTCAACTTCAAGGGCGGCGACCAGCAGAAGTTCGTCAAGGACCTGTCCGGTGGTGAGCGTGGTCGCTTGCACCTGGCCCTGACCCTGAAAGAGGGCGGCAACGTCCTGCTGCTCGACGAACCGTCCAACGACCTCGACGTGGAAACCCTGCGTTCGCTGGAAGAAGCCTTGCTCGACTTCCCGGGCGCGGCCATTGTGATCTCTCACGATCGCTGGTTCCTGGACCGCGTGGCAACGCACATCCTGGCGTACGAAGACGATTCGCAAGCGGTGTTCTTCGAAGGTAACTACACCGAGTACGAAGCGGACCGCAAGAAGCGCCTGGGCGATGCGGCTTCCCAGCCGCACCGGGTACGGCACAAAAAACTGGCATAACCTCTCTGGGTTTGCACTGAAACGGGGCCTTTTGGGGCCCCGTTTTTTTTGTGGAAGCGGTGGGGGATTTATCGCGGGCAAGCCCGCTCCTACAGGGGTTTGGCGTTCCTGTAGGAGCGGGCTTGCCCGCATTAGCGATGTCAAATGCACCCAAAAAACTTATAGATTTGCACCAAATAATTTCATAAATACGACATATTGCACTGTCACAGTGCGAATCAACTTGCTAAAGTCCCGGCAAAATCTCTTCAACGATAATAATTTGCCGAGACTCCTTGCATGATCGAATCTGTCGAAAGCTTCCTCGCTCGCCTGAAAAAACGCGACCCCGACCAGCCTGAATTCCACCAGGCAGTCGAAGAAGTACTGCGTAGCCTCTGGCCCTTTCTGGAAGCCAACCCGCACTACCTGGAGTCGGGCATTCTCGAACGCATGTGCGAGCCCGAACGCGCGGTGACCTTCCGTGTTTCCTGGGTCGACGATCATGGCAAGGTGCAGGTCAATCGCGGCTTCCGCATCCAGATGAACAGCGCCATCGGTCCGTACAAGGGCGGCTTGCGCTTCCACCCGTCGGTCAACCTCGGCGTGTTGAAGTTCCTGGCCTTCGAGCAAGTCTTCAAGAACTCCCTGACTTCGTTGCCCATGGGCGGCGGCAAGGGCGGCTCGGACTTCGACCCCAAGGGCAAGAGCGATGCTGAAGTCATGCGCTTCTGCCAGGCGTTCATGAGCGAGCTGTACCGGCACATCGGCGCCGATGTCGACGTACCGGCCGGTGACATCGGTGTCGGCGCGCGGGAAATCGGCTTCATGTTCGGCCAATACAAGCGCTTGGCCAACCACTTCACTTCAGTATTGACCGGTAAGGGCATGAACTATGGCGGCAGCCTGATTCGTCCTGAAGCCACGGGCTTTGGCTGTGTGTATTTCGCCGAAGAAATGCTCAAGCGCAGCGGCCAGAACGTCGAAGGCAAGCGAGTGGCCATCTCCGGTTCCGGCAACGTGGCCCAGTATGCCGCACGCAAGGTCATGGACCTGGGCGGCAAAGTGATCTCCCTGTCCGACTCCGAAGGCACTTTGTACTGCGAAGCCGGCCTGACTGAAGAGCAGTGGCAGGCAGTGATGGCGCTCAAGAACGTCAAGCGCGGTCGCATCAGCGAGTTGGCCGAGCGTTTCGGCCTGGAGTTCCGTGCCGGTAGCACGCCATGGAGCCTGGCGTGCGATATCGCCTTGCCGTGCGCCACCCAGAACGAACTGGATGCCGAAGACGCCAAAACGCTGTTGCGCAATGGCTGCCTGTGCGTGGCCGAAGGCGCCAACATGCCGACCACCCTGGCGGCTGTGGATATCTTTATCGAGGCTGGCATTCTGTTCGCCCCGGGCAAGGCATCCAACGCCGGTGGTGTAGCGGTCAGCGGCCTGGAAATGTCGCAGAACGCCATGCGCCTGCTGTGGACCGCCGGTGAAGTGGACAGCAAGCTGCACAACATCATGCAGTCGATCCACCATGCCTGCGTGCACTACGGGGAAGAGAACGGTCGCATCAACTACGTCAAGGGCGCCAACATCGCCGGCTTCGTCAAGGTTGCCGATGCCATGCTGGCCCAGGGCGTGGTCTGAGTCATTACGGCCCGACGGCGATTATTTCGATCATTTGATCGCCGGCCGGGCGCCGCCACAACACCTCGTCGCCGGGGCCTGCCCCCAGTAAGGCACGGCCCAGTGGCGAACCCCAATTGATCAGGCCGCCGCTGGCGTCGGCCTGGTCTTCCCCCACCAGCTGCACACGCCTCTCGATGCCACTGCCATCGACGTAGGTGACCCAACTGCCAATCTGAATCCTTTCCCGGGACGTCGCAGGGGCGACCACCTGCGCAGTTTGCAGTCGCTGGTTGAAATAGCGCAAATCGCGCTCGATCTCGGCCAGGTGTTGTTCGTTGCCCTGCTCGCCGCGGGCAACCTCTTCGTCATGCTGCGCATGCAACCGCGCGACCCGCTCCTGCAACTGGGCAAGGCCTGTGGCCGTCACGTAATTGGGCTCATCGCTGACATGCCGCTCCACGGGTAGATCGGCCAGGGCGGCGGCCTGGTCTTCATTGACGAAAGCTCGGCTCATGGGAATTCTCCGGTGATAAAAGATTGGGCCATGCAGACCGGCCTTTAGTTTCATCGCCAGCCAATTAATACTGATACCACTTGAGCTCGAGCATGACCTCGTTGATAGGGGACGTCAGGTGGCTGAAATCCCGTCGTGCACTCAAGCGCAGGCCAAGGTTGGAGGACAGCTCCCATTGTTGATTTAAGCTCAGGTTGCGGCGTACTTCACCGTTGGTGAAAAAATCACCTTTGGCTTCCAGGGTCATGTTGCCCAGTGCGTTGCGCCACAACAGGCCGGTATTGAAGCCGGCCGCCGGGGCGATAAAGGCAGCAAAATCGTTGTTGTGTTCAACACGAACGGTGCCAAGGGCAAACCCCAGCAATTCGTCGTCCAGTTCCCAGGTTCCACCGCCGCCGCCATTGACGTGAGACACCAGGTTTTCGTCGCCGTGCCTGCCCAGTACCCGCTCCAGCCCTCCGGCGACCTGCCATGACCAGGGCTTGAGCAAATCGTTGCGCGGCGTCAGTGAGCGGATGGTCGCCAGGTCCAGTCGCTGGACTTGCCAGTCGTTGCCTTCGTACTGGCGCAACTTGAGTTGGAGGATCTCGATCTGGGCACCGAGGGGAAACCCGTAAAGGTTGTCGTTGAGATCGTGGTAGGCCATGCGTAGCCCGTACTCGGCAAAGGCCCGATCATCCCGGCTACCGGCCCCCAATTGCCAGGTGCGTGATTGGTGGCCGTCTTCGGGAAGGCCGGGCGGGGTGACCTGCAGGGGCGTTGGGGGGTTCTTGCTGATGGCGCGCAGCAGCTCGAAACTGCGCTGGCTGCGCGCCGGATCGCGCTCCTGACCATTGGCGCGATAGCGCTCAAGGCGATAAGCGGCATCCTGAATCAGGGCGCGGCGATTTTTGGGCAGGTGGTTGAATTCGGCGGACTGCAACAGCGAAGTATCGGCACTGAGGTCCAATACCCACTGTTGTTCGGCGTCATTCAACGGCTCGGCGCGGCTTAACAACTCGCGCTCGCGAGACGGGCGATAATCGACCTTCTCCACCAGACCTGACTGCTTTACCGCCTTGACGGTGTCGGTGGGGATGGCGGTGAGCTGGAATTGGGACGTCAGGTCCAGGCTCGGGCGGGCCACTTGCAGTAATTCGAGCAAGCGATAGGAGCAGTTTTCGTCGAAGAAAAAATAGTCGAAACGAACCTGCTTGAGCTCCCATATGTGCTCGACCATCCGTCCGGTTTCCTCGGGGCTGAGGTTCAGGCGGTACTCCCAGAGGTCACGGTTTTCCAGGCTGCGGTATTCCGACAGCTTCTCCTGGTAGGGCACCAGGGCAAACAGGCCGGGGTAGCCACCCATCAGGCCTTTCCAGGCATAGAGGATGCTGTTGTCGTTACCTTCGATGTAGGCGCCGAAGTTGACCGCATAGCTGAGCAGGGCGGTGTTGTCCCGTTGCACCTGGGCCTGGTCGATGCGCAGCAGCGTATGGCCGAACATCGAAGAGGGGCTGTTGAGGTAGGCGGCGGGAAAGATCATCACTGCGCTGTGCGGAGAAACATCCTTGTACCACTGGTTGAACGCCTTACAGTCCACGGTTGGCAGGTCAGTGAGTTGCAGTTGTTCGCGCAGCCAGCGAGTACGTGCCGGGTAAACGCATTGCGCATGCCCGTCACCGAGCTTCGCAGAGGCATACAGTGCTTGCAGCGTAGCGCTCAGCTCGCTTGCCGGGTGTTCCGGGCCGTCGCTGGCGAGAAAGAACTTCGGGTCGTTGACGTAGCTGCGCCAGCCACCGAGCTTGCCGGTTTCGTAGTGTCCGAGCGAAATCCAGTACTTGGAATGGGCCAGTTGCTGTAAACGTGCATTGTCGACTTGGGGTGCAGCATGAAGCGAAGCGCAGGCAAAGAGCACCAGGTAGGCAAGGCGTTTGAGCATGTTCGGCAACTAGGTCCAGGGTCCATGGCAGGGCAAGCAAGTCCAGGTGCAGCGGTCAGGCGAGTCCCGCCCCGGCTGGGGCGGGTGGGTCGAGCTTAAGCCTGTGATGCATATTTGGCCAGACGTGGGTCGCCTTTAAGCACGGCCATGGTGTTGGCGTGTACATCGTCAGCGGTAACGTCGGCACTTTTGAAAATTTCCTGGAAGTGCTCATGGGTGACGGCGGCGAAGTGGGCACGGTCTTCCGGTGCTACGCCCAGCACGACGGCGTAGGTGGTCAGCGCTTCGCCCTGGCCCTTGGCCATGTCTTCGGATAGTTCGTTCATCATGCCGTTCATGGCAAACCAGGATTTGCCGCCGTAGGTCAGCGCGGCATTGGTCGCGCAGCCGTTGGTACCGGATGTCATGCCGAACGTGGCATTGCCGGAGGTGCCGTTGGTGGTGGATGCCAGGAAGTGCGCTGGGGTGCCACGCTGGCCTTCGAACAGCATGTTGCCCCAACCGCAGTCCGGTCCGCCGGGCGCCTGGGCCATGGCATTGATCGAAACCGCGGTGAACAGAGTACCCAGAAGAATCCGTTTCATAGCTTTGTTCTCTTTAGATGTACATACCAAAGGGTCAGGGTTAGCTGGCATTGCCTGCAAAGCAGGAGCCAGAGCGGGTCGGCTATTCACCCAGCCGCACAGTTTGGAGTTTAGGCACGATCTCGAAGTTCTGTTATTAATTGCGAATAATTGCTTGAAATTATCGGCTTATAAGCTTGTTGTGCCATTACTGCTTTGCGCCTTGCAAGGAAGGCAAGGGCAGCGCCAGAATGCCCCTATCTGCCCCGCCTGAAGTAAGGATGCCCGATGCCCGATCCTGTCGCTGCCAGCCTGCGTCTTGCGCCCGAAGCGCTGACCCGTCCGTTCTCTGCTGAACAGTTCGCTTTTACCACTACCAATGATCTGGAGCCTTTTCGCGGTGTGCTTGGCCAGGAACGCGCAGTCGAAGCCTTGCAGTTCGGCGTCGCCATGCCCCGCCCTGGTTACAACGTCTTTGTCATGGGTGAGCCCGGCACGGGCCGCTTCTCGTTCGTCAAGCGCTACCTCAAGGCCGAAGCCAAGCGCATGCAAACACCCGCGGACTGGGTCTACGTCAACAACTACGACGAACCCCGCGAACCGCGTGCCCTGGAGCTTCCCCCGGGCAGTGCCGGGGCGTTCATCAGCGATATCGGTGGCCTGATCGACAACCTGCTGGCGACCTTCCCGGCGGTGTTCGAGCACCCGTCCTACCAACAGAAGAAAAGCGCCATCGACCGCGCCTTCAACCAACGCTATGACCGCGCACTGGATGTAATCGAGCGGCTGTCGCTGGAGAAGGACGTTGCCCTCTACCGTGACAGCAGCAATATCGCTTTCACCCCCATGAGCGACGGCAAGGCGCTGGATGAGGCGGAGTTCGCGCAACTACCCGAGGCCGAGCGCGAGCGTTTCCACAACGATATCTCCGAGCTGGAGGAGCGCCTGAACGAAGAGCTCGCCAGCTTGCCGCAGTGGAAGCGTGAATCCAGCAATCAGCTGCGCCAACTGAACGAAGAGACCATCACCCTGGCATTGCAGCCGTTGTTGGCGCCGCTGTCGGAAAAGTACGCCGAAAACGCTGCCGTCTGCGCGTATTTGCAAGCGATTCAGGTCAACCTGCTGCGCACCGTGGTCGAGCAACTGGTCGACGACGCCAAGACCGATGCCCAGGCGCGCAAGCTCCTTGAAGAGCAGTACGCACCGAGCCTGGTGGTTGGCCACCCGCTCAGTGGCGGCGCGCCAGTGGTATTTGAGCCGCACCCGACCTACGACAACCTGTTCGGCCGCATCGAATACAGCACCGACCAGGGTGCGTTGTACACGACCTATCGGCAATTGCGCCCAGGGGCTTTCCACCGGGCAAACGGCGGTTTCCTGATTCTGGAAGCCGAGAAAATGCTCAGCGAGCCGTTTGTCTGGGATGCGCTCAAGCGTGCCCTGCAATCGCGCAAGCTGAAAATGGAATCGCCGCTCGGTGAATTCGGCCGCCTGGCTACCGTGACGCTGACGCCGGAGATGATCCCGCTGCAGGTCAAGGTGGTGATCATCGGTGCGCGCCAGTTGTACTACGCCTTGCAGGACCATGATCCGGACTTCCAGGAGATGTTCCGGGTGCTGGTGGACTTCGACGAAGACATTCCGATGGTCGACGAGAGCCTCGAGCAATTCGCGCAGTTGCTTACCACCCGTACTTCGGAGGAGGGCATGGCGCCGTTGACGGCCGATGCCGTGGCCCGCCTGGCAACCTACAGTGCGCGCCTGGCCGAGCATCAGGGGCGCCTCTCGGCGCGGATCGGCGACCTGTTCCAGCTGGTCAGTGAAGCCGACTTCATCCGCCACCTGGCCAATGACGACAGGACCGACGCCGGCCATATCGAACGGGCGCTCAAGGCCAAGGCCACGCGCACTGGCCGGGTGTCGGCGCGAATTCTCGATGACATGCTGGCCGGTATCATCCTGATCGATACCGACGGCGCCGCCGTGGGCAAGTGCAACGGCTTGACGGTACTGGAAGTGGGCGATTCGGCCTTTGGTATACCGGCGCGTATTTCCGCCACGGTCTACCCTGGTGGCAGCGGCATCGTCGACATCGAGCGCGAGGTCAACCTGGGCCAGCCGATCCACTCCAAGGGGGTGATGATCCTCACCGGCTACCTGGGGAGTCGTTATGCCCAGGAATTCCCGTTGGCCATTTCGGCCAGCATCGCCCTGGAGCAATCCTACGGGTATGTGGATGGCGACAGCGCTTCGCTCGGTGAAGCCTGCACGCTGATTTCCGCCTTGTCGAAAACACCGCTCAAGCAGTGCTTCGCCATTACCGGTTCGATCAACCAGTTCGGCGAAGTCCAGGCGGTGGGCGGGGTCAACGAGAAGATCGAAGGGTTCTTCCGACTCTGTGAGGCCCGCGGCCTGACAGGTGAGCAGGGCGCGATCATCCCGCAGGCCAACGTCGCCACTTTGATGCTCGACGAGCGCGTGCTGCAGGCCGTGCGTGCGGGGCAGTTCCATGTCTACGCCGTGCGCCAGGCCGATGAGGCCCTGAGCCTGCTAGTGGGCGAGCCTGCGGGTGAGCCGGATGCCGATGGGCAGTTCCCTGAGGGCAGTGTCAACGCGCGAGTGGTCGAACGGTTGCGGGTCATCGCCGAGATGGTCAGCGAAGAGGAACTCAAAGAGGCGGAAAAGGAACACGCAGAAGAAGCGCTGGTGGAGGTCAAGGCGTCCTGAGGCGCTGGGCGGGCGCTGTTGGCGATTTAACCACTCGGCGCCCGTTGCCGCGGAATATTCTTGTTGTGGTCAGTTTTCTTCTATTCTGACCACTAGGATCTTCACGCTCATGGGATGGAAACAGCCTTTGCGCAGAAGGCTGAAAAAGGCTCCAACGAGGATCGACGCCATGCCGCGAAGCCTCTGTCTTACCCGCCAATGCCTGGGTCTGGTCACCCGCATCGAATGCACCATTCGCCCCCTTGCCGGTGACAACGGCATGTGGACGCTCCTGTTCGCTGCCGGTATGGCCGGTGAACAACCTTCGGCGATCAAGGCGCAGGGACCTTTTCACGGGCCCTTCGTGGCCGAATCGGTGCTCAATGCCATCGTCGACAGCCTGACCCTGCATGGCTATCAGGTCAGTGAAGGGCCGCAAATCTGGTGCCTGCACCTGCAGGCGCAATTGCGCCGTCTCAATGGCGAACGCAGCCGCAGCGTTGGCGATTTCCAGTCCCATCCTGAGTGATGACTTCGCCAGGCGGGGTTTTTCTGTCATAGGTGGCTGGTATACTCGCGTTCGTTTTTTCTGGCCACCTAGTGAGTTTCAATGGAACGCTTTATCGAAAATGCGATGTACGCCTCGCGCTGGTTGCTTGCGCCTATCTACTTCGGTTTATCGCTGGGCTTGCTGGCCCTGGCGTTGAAGTTTTTCCAGGAAGTCTTTCATCTACTTCCCAATGTCTTCAACCTGGCTGAAGCCAATCTGATCCTGGTGCTCTTGTCGCTGATCGATATGGCGCTGGTGGGCGGCCTGTTGGTGATGGTCATGATTTCCGGCTACGAGAACTTCGTTTCGCAGCTGGACATCGACGACGGCAAGGAAAAGCTCGGCTGGCTGGGGAAGATGGACTCTTCCTCGCTGAAAATGAAAGTTGCGGCCTCCATCGTGGCAATCTCCTCGATTCACCTGTTGCGCGTGTTCATGGACGCAAGAAACATCGAGACGCAATATTTGATGTGGTACGTGATCATTCACATGACCTTCGTGGTGTCGGCGTTCGCCATGGGCTACCTGGATAAGCTCACCAAGCACTGAGTGTCCTGTTACAGCGCTGCTGCACCTGCCGCCCGGCCGTTGCAAAACGGACGGGCGGTTGTGTTTTTACCTTGTGCTTTGGTCAACCTTGTACAACAAATGGAAGAGGGGGCATTCCTTGTACAAGTGAGGTATTCGATGAACTTTCACGAATTGACCAGTCATGCCAAGGCCGGCCGCATTGACGAGCTCAACCTGATTTCGCTCGAAGGCGGTATTTATCTACTCGAGGCCCGCATGCACGGTGCCGCCCACCCTTTGCACGATGCCCATGGCCAGACCCTGCCGTTTCGTTCGGTAGAGCATGCCCGGGAATGGCTGCACACCCTGCCAAACATGCAGTTGAACCTGGTGCACTGGTCTGTACAGGATGAAATGTGCGGCATGAGCAATAACGCCGACGAAGATCTGCGCGTGCCGATCGCCTTTCATACCCGCCCCAGTGGCCGAGTGGGCTGATAAGGTCCGTTTCAGTATGCTAGGCTGCTCGCCCTTTTGGTTAAGGGCGCTCTTGAGTTTCTGGAGTCGCCCTACAGCGGAGCAGTCTCATGTCCGAAGTAAATCTGTCCACCGACGAAACCCGCGTCAGCTACGGCATTGGCCGCCAGCTGGGCGACCAACTGCGTGACAACCCGCCACCGGGCGTCAGCCTGGACGCGATCCTGGCCGGCCTGACCGACGCCTTCAATGGCCAGGCAAGCCGTGTGAGCCAGGAAGACCTGTCTGCCAGCTTCAAAGTCATCCGCGAAATCATGCAGGCTGAAGCCGCTGCCAAGGCAGAAGCTGCTGCCGGTGCTGGCCTGGCT
>CAYVPI010000133.1:0-15418 GCA_964453495.1 uncultured Pseudomonas sp.
AGCTGGCCCACATCGGCATCATCACCGCGATGTAGAAAAACGCCTTGGTCTTGCCCGTGGTGTAGCGGGCCATGTAGTAGGCGATGGGAAAGGCAACGATGGCGCTGGCGATCGACACCGACACCGCCATGCCCAGGGTGCGCAGGATGATGTCGAAGTTGGCCGGGTTGAACAGGGCGGCGAAGTTGGCCAGGGTCAGGTCAGGGGTGACCGCCATGGTGAAGTCGTCGAAGGTGTAGAAGCCCTGCCACAACAGGTTCAACAGCGAGCCGAGATAGATCGCACCGAACCACGTCAGCGGCGGTATCAGCAGCATCGCCAGGTAAAGGTTGGGGCGTCGGTAGAGCAAATTGGAGAAGCGCCGAAACGCCGAGTACGCCGGCGCTTGCGCAGTTTTTTCCAGGGCCAGGCTCATCTCACTTACCCTCGCTCGCAGCGGTATCCTGCAAGGCAGTCATGGCCTCGCGAGCCCAGCGCGCAGTCAGGCGCTGGCCGGGTTCGAACACCGCGGCATGCTCCTGCCATTGGTTGTTGGCCTGGCTGACACTGAGCAGTTGGCCGTTTTCAAGCTTCAGCTCATAGCGAGTGGCGCTGCCCTGGTACTGCACGTCATGCAGCAGGCCGCTGATTTCCACTTCATGGCTGGCCAGCGGGCCAACGCCGAAACGGATGTGTTCGGGGCGGATCGAGAAGGGTAACTGGCTGCCACTCAACTGGTGCGCCAGGTCGCCGCGGACCACGTTGGAGGTGCCGACGAACTCGGCGACGAAGGTCGTGGCCGGCTTCATGTACAGGTTGCGTGGGGTATCGACCTGTTCGATGCGGCCCTTGTTGAACACCGCGACGCGGTCGGACATTGACAGGGCTTCGGTCTGGTCGTGGGTAACGAAGATGAAGGTGATGCCCAATTGGCGCTGGAGTTTTTTCAGTTCGCCCTGCATCTGTTCGCGCAGCTTCAGGTCCAGGGCACCCAATGGCTCGTCGAGCAGCAGTACACGGGGCCGATTGACCAAGGCGCGGGCCAGGGCGACGCGCTGGCGCTGGCCACCAGACAACTGGGCTGGCTTGCGCGCGCCATAGCCGCCGAGGGCGACCATGCCCAGGGCTTCTTCGGCGCGAGCCCGGCGCTCCTGCTTGGCGACGCCCTTGACCTTCAGGCCATAGGCGACGTTGTCGAGTACGTTCATGTGCGGGAACAGCGCGTAGTCCTGGAACACCGTGTTCACGTCACGCTGGTAAGGGGGCAAGCCCGCAGCTTCAGCGCCATGAATGCGGATAGAGCCGGCGCTGGGCTGCTCGAAGCCGGCGATCAGGCGCAGGCAGGTGGTCTTGCCAGAGCCCGAAGGGCCCAGCATGGAGAAAAACTCGCCGTCCTGGATGTCGATGGAAACCCGGTCAACGGCCTTCACATCGCCGAACTGACGGGAGACTTGGGTGAACTGGACTGCAAGCGTCATGATGCGGTGCTCCAAATAGGCGCGGGTGTGCACAGCGGCCCGGCCTGGACTTCTGAAATCGATTAGCGTCAATGCTGGCAAGCGCTTTGCGCTTGATCGCGGGCAAGCCCGCTCCTACAGATGTAGGAGCGGGCTTGCCCGCGATAAGGCCTGAGACCTTCAGAGGCCTACTTAACGACCACCCATAATGGCAATGTAATCCTGGGTCCAACGGCTATACGGCACGAACTTGCCGCCTTCAGCCTGCGGGGTTTTCCAGAAGGCGATCTTGTCGAACTGGTCGAAGCCATTGGTCGCGCAGCCTTCGGCACCGAGCAACTCGCTCTCTTTGCACGCTGCCGGCACCGCTGGCAGGGAGCCGAACCAGGCCGCCACATCACCCTGGACCTTCGGCTGCATCGACCAGTCCATCCACTTGTATGCGCAATTAGGGTGCTTGGCATCGGTGTGCAGCATGGTGGTGTCGGCCCAACCCGTAGCACCTTCTTTAGGGATCACCGAAGCCACCGGTTGCTTCTCGCCCTTGAGCGTATTGACCATGTAGCCCCAGGAGCTGGTGGCTGCCAGGCCTTCGTTCTTGAAGTCGCTCATCTGCACGGTCGCGTCGTGCCAGTAGCGATGGATCAGCGGTTGCTGCTGGCGCAACAGATCGAGCACAGCCTTGTACTGGGCTTCGTTCAGCTCATACGGGTTCTGGATGCCCAGCTCCGGTTTGGCTGATTTCAGGTACAACGCCGCATCGGCGATATAGATCGGGCCATCATAGGCCTGTACGCGGCCCTTGTTCGGCTTGCCGTCCGGCAGGTTCTGCGGCTCGAAGACCACGCCCCAACTGGTAGGCGCCTCTTTGAATACATTGGTGTTGTACATCAACACGTTCGGGCCCCATTGGTAGGGCGTGCCGTAGGTCTGGTTGTTGACCACGTACCACGGGCCGTCTTTAAGACGCGGGTCGAGATTCTTCCAGTTGGGGATCAGTGCCGTATTGATTGGCTGTACGCGCTTGCCGCCGATCAGGCGCAGCGAGGCGTCGCCTGAAGCTGTGACCAGGTCGTAGCCACCCTTGGCCATAAGGCTGACCATTTCATCGGAGGTGGCAGCGGTCTTGACGTTGACTTTGCAGCCGGTCTCTTTCTCGAAGCCGGTGACCCAGTCGTAGTTCTTGTCAGTTTCACCGCGTTCGATATAGCCAGGCCAGGCCACGATATCCAGCTGGCCTTCACCCTGGCCGACCGCCTTGAGCGGCTCGGCGGCCTGGAGGCTGGCGCTGGCCAGCAGGGCGGTGGTCAGTGCGCTGAGCAGTGCAGTCTTGTGCACGTACATGGGTTATCCCTCTTTTTTAAATTATGGTCGGGGCAGTTGAACGCGATGAATCGTTGTAGCTCGTTATTAGCGTAGTTAAGTCAGATGCTCACCGTGACGCGCCATGATGTGGCGGACCACGCTGTAGTCCTGCAGCGAGTCACTGGACAGGTCCTTGCCATAGCCGGAGCGCTTGAGCCCGCCGTGGGGCATCTCGCTGACCAGCATGAAGTGGCTGTTGATCCAGGTGCAGCCGTATTGCAGGCGCGCGGCGATCTGCATGGCCTTGTCCAGGTTCTGCGTCCACACCGAGGACGCCAG
The DNA here is from genome assembly GCA_964453495.1 of uncultured Pseudomonas sp. Classification (GTDB taxonomy): domain Bacteria; phylum Pseudomonadota; class Gammaproteobacteria; order Pseudomonadales; family Pseudomonadaceae; genus Aquipseudomonas. The sequence continues at coordinate 3,081 of CAYVPI010000133.1, forward strand.
GCCGTATTCCGAATCATTGGCCCAGTCGACGGCCTGTGACAGCTCCTCGAAGCGGGTCACGGTGACGACCGGACCGAACACTTCGCGCTGGACGATTTCGTCGTTTTGCTTGCAACCGGCAAGCAAGGTCGGCTGGTAGTAGAAGCCGGGACCCGAATGCACAGCGGCACCGGTGACGCGCTCGATATGCGGTTGGCCAAGGGCGCGTTCGACGAAACTGGCGACGCGGTCACGTTGGCGCGTGCTGATCAGCGGGCCGATCTCATTATCAGCATCGCGCTTGCCGGCAAAGCGCAAGCTGCTGACGGCCGCCCCCAACTCGGCGACCAGACGATCGTGAATGCCCGCCTGGGCATAGATCCGGCAAGCTGCGGTGCAATCCTGGCCGGCGTTGTAATAGCCATAACTGCGCACGCCTTCGACAACGGCCTGGATATCGGCATCGTTGCAGACGATTACCGGCGCCTTGCCGCCAAGTTCCAAGTGGGTGCGCTTGAGGGTCTTGGCGGCGGCCTGGAGAATTTTCTGGCCCGTGACGATATCGCCGGTCAGCGACACCATGCGCACTTTCGGGTGGCTGACCAGGTGGCTCCCGACGCCCTCGCCACCGCCACAAAGAATATTCAAAACACCCGGCGGAAGAATCTGCGCCAAGGCCGGCGCCAGCGCCAGGATCGACAGCGGCGTGTGTTCCGATGGCTTGAACACCAGGGTATTGCCCGCTGCCAGGGCAGGCGCGATCTTCCAGGCGGCCATCATGATCGGGTAGTTCCAGGGCGCTATGGAGGCGACCACACCGATCGGGTCGCGGCGCACCATGCTGGTATAGCCAGGCAGGTACTCGCCTGACAGCTGACCGGTCTGGCAACGCACGGCACCGGCGAAAAAACGAAAGACATCGACGGTGGCGCTCAGGTCATCCTGGCGCGCCAGGTGCAGGGGTTTGCCGCAGTTCAATGACTCCAGGCGCGCCAGCTGATCGGCTTGTTTTTCGATGGCTTCGGCAATGGCCAGGAGCATGCTCGAACGCTGTTGCGGCGTGGTTCGCGACCAGCTGGCAAACGCGCGATGGGCAGCAGAGATGGCCGCTTCGACCTGCTCGGTACTGGCTTCGGCGATCTGGACGAGGATTTCGGCTGTGGCCGGATTGAAAATGGGCTCGACCCGCCCCTGGCCCGCGACCAGTTCACCATCGATCAACAGTGCAGTGAACAGTTGGGGCGGTTGCGTGCCAGCCATTTTGCGAGCGCTCTTTTCTTTTGTCGGCAAGGTGCTCTCCAGTTCTCTGATTTCAGGAAGCAGCAGCCCGGCCTTTATGTTCTCGAATGGAAACAGACTAGTGGCCAGGCATGAGGTCTACAAATTCTAAATACTGAAAGTGGCAATCGATTAAATCGATGGCCTGCGCCCACCGGCTGGTTGCTCGCGTGCCACGGTCAGGAAGGGGTCGACCAGGGTAGGGCGCGCTGTGCCGCGGCGCCAGGCCAGGCCTACGTCAAGGGTCTGGTTGAGGTCGGCCAGGGGGCGCGCTTCGATGATGTCGCCTTCCAGCGACCACGGGCGGTAGGTCATGTCCGGCTGGATCGATACCCCAAGGCCGGCTGCCACCAGGCTACGGACCGCTTCGGTAGATGCCGTGCGCAGGGTGATGCGCGGCTGCAGGCCGGCGCCGGCCCACATGCGTTGGGCGTTGCGGTCCATTTCGTCGACATTGAGCTGGATCAGCGGCTCACGCGCCACATCGCCCAGGCTGATGCTGTCGTGCTCCAGTAGTGGGTGCTGTGCCGGCAGCCACAGGCGGTGCGGTGAATGGGTCAGCACTTCGGTTTGCAGGGCGTGGCGATCTTCCAGGTTGGACAGGATGAGTACACCGACATCGATCTCGCCGCTGACCAGCAGGTGTTCGATGTAGGGCCGTTCATCTTCCATTACCCGGATTTCGACGTTGGGATAAGCCCTTTGGAAGCGTGTCAGCAGGTCGGCCAGGTAGTAACCGGCAACCAGGCTGGTCACGCCGATGGTCAACTGCCCGGCAACCTGGTCTGTGCTTTGTTGCAGGCTGCGCTTGGCATTGTCGACCGTGGCCAGGATCAGGTGTGCCTGGCGCAGGAACTGGTGCCCCTGGTGCGTCAGGGTCATGCCCTTAGCGTGGCGGTTGAACAGGCTGACGCCGATTTCCTGCTCCAGTTGCTGGATGGCCAGGGTCAGGGTCGACTGGGAGATGAACACGGCCTGGGCGGCAGCGGATATGGAGCCGGTCTCGGCGACGGCAATGAAATGACGAATCTGGCGTAGCGTCATCATGGCGGAGGGCTTCTTGGTGAGTTTTATAGATATTTATGAGTGTATATCGTTTTAATCAATGAATGATGGCCCGATGATGGTGCTTGGGTAAGCAACATTCGGAAGCAAATCCCTCGCTCAAGAAATCCCCTCTTGGCTTTACTCTCGGACCATCTTTCATTTGATTCAGGGAGTTTCCCCATGAATACCCGTGGCTTGCTCGATCAACTGCTCAGGTCCGGCCAGGACCTTTTGCAAAAGCAGACCCAAACGCCAGATCGCTCGGCCAGCAAGGGCTCGAGCGGTCTTGGCAGCCTGCTTTCCGGTGCCGGCGGCAGTGCGCTGGCAGCAGGCGCCATGGGCCTGCTGCTGGGCAACAAGAAAGCACGCAAGTATGGCGGCAAGGCCTTGACCTACGGCGGCCTGGCCGCGCTGGGTGTGCTGGCCTACAAGGCGTATGGCAATTGGCAGGCGCAACAAAGCAACGCTGCCACTGCAGAGCCGCAGACGCTGGACCGCCTGCCGCCTGCGCAGGCCGAACTGCACAGCCAGGCGGTGCTCAAGGCGCTGGTTGCCGCGGCCAAATCCGATGGCCATATCGATGCGCGCGAACGCGAGCTGATCGAGGGCGAGTTCATCAAGTTGACGCCGGACCAGGAGTTGCAGCACTGGTTGCACGCCGAACTCAACAAACCCTTGGACCCGGCCGATATCGCTCGCGCCGCAACCACACCGGAAATGGCCGCCGAGATGTACATCGCCAGCGTCATGCTGGTCGATGAGGAACACTTCATGGAGCGTGCCTACCTCGATGAACTGGCGCGCCAGCTCAAGCTCGAGCCTGGGCTGAAAATCGAGCTGGAGCGGCAAGCCAGGCAGGCCTCGCTCTAGCACTTAAGAGGCAATGGCGCTTATCAAGGCTGTTGGGGCTGATTCAACACTGGAAAACTCCTTGGCGTCTGTCGGAAAGTAGACAGATAGAACGTAGGTCGCGTGGGCTATACTTCGCCCATTTTTCGCGCGCTGGCGTTGAACGTTTAAGGGGCTGACTGTGAAGAATTGGACTTTACGCCAACGGATACTGGCGAGTTTCGCCGTAATCATCGCGATCATGTTGTTGATGGTCATTGCCTCATACTCCCGCCTGGCCTCCATTGAGGCCAGCGAGGAAAGCGTTCGCACAGACAGTATTCCAGGCTTGTACTACAGCTCCATGATCCGCAGTGCCTGGGTCGATAGCTTCGTGTTCACCCAGCGCCTGGTCGGGCTCTCGGATAAACGTGCCCTGAGCGCCGAAGACATGGAGCAGTACAAAGGCTTCAAGGAGCGCCTGGTGGCGAGCAAGGCCAGCTACCAGGCCACCATTCACGGTACTGAAGACCAGGCTCGCTTCGATGAGTTCGGGCGTCTGGAAAGCGAATATGACCAGATCCTGGGCAAAGTCCTGGATGCCTACCGCAAGCAGGACCTGGTGCTGGCCGAGCATTTGTTGATTGATGAGCTGTACCCCGCATGGACGGCTGGGCGCAAGCACGTGAACGGGGTCATCGAGCACAACCGGCAAGCAACTCACGAAGCGACCGATGCGATCGTCTCGGACGTTTCCGAAGCCAAGATCAGCATGGTGCTTTCCCTGCTGGTGGCGGTCATTGCCGCGGCCATCTGCGGCCTGCTGCTGATGCGCAGCATCATGGCACCGATGCAGCGCATCGTGAGTATTCTCGAGGTCATGCGCACCGGCGACTTGAGTTCACGCCTGAACCTGGACCGCAAGGACGAGTTTGGCGCGGTGGAAACCGGTTTCAACGACATGATGACCGAGCTCACGGCACTGGTATCCCAGGCACAGCGCTCGTCGGTACAGGTGACCACCTCGGTGACCGAGATTGCTGCGACATCGCGCCAGCAACAGGCAACCGCGACCGAAACCGCAGCGACCACCACTGAAATCGGTGCCACCTCCCGCGAAATTGCCGCGACCTCCCGCGACCTGGTCCGCACCATGACCGAGGTCACCTCGGCTGCCGACCAGGCATCGACATTGGCCGGCTCCGGCCAGCAAGGGCTGGCGCGCATGGAAGAAACCATGCACCAGGTCATGGGCGCTGCCGACCTGGTCAATGCCAAGCTGGCCATCCTTAATGAGAAGGCCGGCAACATCAACCAGGTGGTCGTCACCATCGTCAAGGTCGCCGACCAGACCAACCTGCTGTCGCTCAATGCTGCCATCGAGGCCGAAAAGGCCGGTGAATACGGCCGTGGATTTTCGGTCGTCGCCACTGAAGTGCGGCGCCTGGCCGACCAGACTGCCGTGGCGACCTATGACATCGAACAGATGGTCCGAGAAATCCAGTCGGCAGTGTCTGCCGGTGTGATGGGCATGGACAAGTTCTCCGAGGAGGTGCGCCGTGGCATGTTCGAGGTGCAGCAAGTGGGCGAACAGCTGAGCCAGATCATCCAGCAGGTCCAGGCTTTGGCACCGCGGGTGTTGATGGTGAACGAGGGTATGCAGGCCCAGGCCACTGGCGCCGAGCAGATCAACCACGCCCTGGCACAGTTGGGCGATGCCAGCAGCCAGACGGTCGAGTCACTGCGCCAGGCCAGTTTTGCCATCGACGAGTTGAGCCAGGTGGCAGTTGGTCTGCGCGGTGGCGTCCAGCGTTTTAAAGTCTGAGCCGTCCATGAACGAGTTTTCGCTACGGCGCGACGCCCGAACGGTCTCGCAAAACAAGCTGTTTCTGGTCTTCAGCATCGGTGGGCAACGCTTCGCGTTGCAAGCCACTGAAGTCGCTGAGGTGCTGCCGCGCCTGGCGCTCAAGCCGATCGCCCAGGCGCCTCATTGGGTGGCGGGGGTATTTGCCCATCGTGGCGTCGTGGTGCCAGTGATCGATGTCAGTGCGCTGACCTTTGCACTGCCTGCAGCGGCGCGTACCAGCACGCGTCTGGTGCTGGTGCATTACCGGGTGGATGTACAACGTCCCGATTTACTGCTGGGCCTGATACTCGAACAGGCTACAGACACACTGCGCTGCGATCCGGCCGACTTCCAGCCGTATGGCCTGGATAATTGCAATGCGCCGTATCTGGGCCCGGTACGCGAAGATGCGCTGGGCCTGGTGCAATGGATTCAAGTCGGCGATCTGTTGCCTGAGGCTGTTCGCATGTTGTTGTTCCCCCAGCAGCCAGGTCCATTGGCTGAGGACCTGGCATGAGCGAACAACAGCGTTTCTTTCGTTTCCTGCAGGCGCGCATCGGCCTGGACGCCCACTCGGTTGGCAACGCCATGATCGAGCGTGCCGTGCGGTTACGTTGTGCAGCCGTGCAGGCCCGGGACCTGGACGACTACTGGTTGACCCTGCAACAGTCAGCCTGCGAACAGCAAGCCTTGATCGAAGCGGTCATCGTGCCGGAAACCTGGTTTTTCCGTTATCCCGACTCGTTCGCTGCACTGGCCCGCCTTGCCCTGGAGCGACTGGCCGAGTTGAACGGCAGCCGACCCTTGCGCATCCTGAGCCTGCCTTGCTCGACAGGCGAGGAACCCTACTCGATTGTCATGGCATTGCTCGATGCCGGTATCGCGGCCCATCAGTTCAAAGTCGATGGTGTGGATGTCAGCCCCCATTCGGTCGAGCTGGCCGGGCAGGCACTGTACGGGCGCAATTCCTTTCGTGGCACCGACCTTGCGTTTCGTGGGCGGCACTTCGCTGCAGAGGGTGATAGGCATCGGCTCAGTGAACGCGTCCAGGAGCAGGTGCGTTTGCGCGTGGGTAATGTGATGGAGCCCGGCTTGCTGGCGACCGAGCCCGCGTTCGATTTCGTGTTTTGCCGCAATCTGCTGATCTATTTCGACGTGCCGACCCAACAGCGGGTCGTCAAAGTCCTCAAGTCGCTGCTTTGCCCTCAAGGGGTGTTGTTCATTGGCCCTGCCGAGGGCAGTTTGTTGGCGCGCCTGGGCATGCGTGCGCTGGGTATCCCCCAGGCGTTCGCGTTTGTGCGCCATGAAGCTGCGCCGGCAAGTGAGTTACCACAGGCTTTGCCGGTACCGCGCTTGCAACCGCCGCTGCGGGAGTTGCCGAAACCAAGACCGCACGCTCGGGCGAAACTGCGGCCGGGGGTGATCAATGAAGCGCGCGATGAAGTCCCGGCGATCTTGCTGGAGCAGATCGCCGCCCTGGCGAATGAAGGCAAGAGCAGCGAGGCGCGGGCTGCCTGCGAACGCTACCTGCAGCGACATGCTCCCGACGCCCAGGTGTTCTACTGGCTAGGGCTGCTCAGCGACGTGGCGGGCAATACCCTCCAGGCCCAGGGTTTTTATCGCAAGGCACTGTACTTGCAGCCGCAGCATGCTGAAGCCCTGGCACATCTGGCCGTGCTGTTGGCTTCTCAGGGTGACACGGCGGGCGCTCGGCGCTTGCAGGAGCGCGCTGCCCGTAGCGAACGTAATGCTGAAAGTGAGCGCAAACGATGAGTGGCGTGAATTCGCTGAATGTCATCCAGGCCGATGCCCAAGCCATAGATGACTGCTGGAACCGCATCGGTGTGGCGGGCAATAAGAGCTGCCCGCTGTTGCCCGAGCACATTCATTGCCGCAATTGCGCGGTGTATGCGGCGGCGGCGACTCGGCTGCTGGACCGTTACACCTTGTCCCAGGAACCGCAGCAGATCTATGAGCAACAGAGCAGCGGGGCAGTAACCCGCTCGATGCTGCTGTTTCGCCTGGGCGAGGAATGGCTGGCGCTGGCCACCCGCTGCCTGGTCGAGGTAGGGCCTGTGCAGGCAGTGCATTCATTGCCGCATCAGCGCTCCCAGGCCTTGCAGGGCGTGGCCAATGTGCGAGGTGCATTGGTTGCCTGCCTGTCCCTGGGTGAGTTGCTCGGCCTTGAAGTGACTGCTGCCAGCGCTCCCACGGCGCGGATCATGCCGCGCATGCTGATCCTCGCCGCACCCGGCGGCTCGGTAGTGGTGCCGGTGGACGAAGTCGACGGTATTCACCGGGTTGACCCCGGTACTTTCGAACAGGGTTGTGCCAGCTCCCAGGCTAACCTGCGCTTTACCCATGCAGTGCTGCAATGGAAGGGCCGCAGTGTGCGGGTACTGGATGAAGAGCAGCTGTTGGCTGCTGTCGCGCGGAGCCTGTCATGACCCCAGAACAAATGCGCGATGCTTCGCTGCTCGAACTGTTCAGCCTGGAGGCAGAAGCCCAGACCCAGGTGCTCAATGCCGGATTGCTGGCGCTTGAGCGCAACCCTACGCAGGCCGATCAATTGGAAGCCTGCATGCGAGCGGCACATTCGCTCAAGGGCGCGGCGAGGATCGTCGGCGTCGAGGCTGGGGTCAGCGTCTCCCATGTCATGGAAGATTGCCTGGTCAGCGCCCAGGAAGGGCGCCTGTACTTGCTGCCCGAGCATATCGATGCGCTGCTGCAGGGAACTGACTTGCTGATGCGCATTGCCACACCGGGGGATACCTCCAGTGGGCCTGATGAGGTCGCCGCTTACCTTGCGCGCCTGGAAGGCCTGCTGACAGCGGGGCCGGGCACTACGCAGCCGACAGCGCCCAGCATGCCGTTGGCCGAGCCAGAGCCTGCTGTTGCGCCCGCTCCTGAACCTATGGAGCCTGCGCCTGAGCTGCCGGTCAGTCAGGTTGTACGCAAGGGCAAGCGCAGCGGCGATGGCGGCGAGCGGGTCCTGCGCGTGACTGCCGAGCGCCTCAATAGCCTGCTTGACCTGTCGAGCAAATCGTTGGTCGAGACCCAGCGCCTGAAGCCTTATCTGGCGACCATGCAACGGCTCAAGCGCATGCAGAACCAGAGCATCCGTGCCCTGGACGATTTGAATACACAGTTACAAGGCGCAGGCCTTGGCCCTGACGTACAAGACGCCCTGGCCCAGGTGCAACGCCTGCTCGTGCAAACCCAGCATATGTTGGTGCAGCAGACCGTAGAGCTCGATGAGTTCGGCTGGCAGGCCAGCCAGCGTGCGCAACTGCTTTATGACACTGCGCTGGCCTGCCGGATGCGTCCATTTGCCGATGTGCTGGCCGGGCAGACACGCATGGTGCGCGATCTGGGCCGCTCGCTGAGTAAGCAGGTGCGCCTGGAAATCGAGGGCGAGAAAGCCCAGGTCGATCGCGATGTGCTGGAGAAACTCGAAGCGCCCCTGATGCATTTGCTGCGCAATGCCGTCGACCACGGCATCGAATCGCCGGAGCGGCGCATCCTCGCCGGCAAGCCTGCCGAGGGAGTGATCCGAATCAGGGCGTCGCACCAGGCCGGCATGCTGGTGCTGGAGTTGAGCGATGACGGTGCCGGCATTGACCTTACCCACCTGCGGCGCGGTATCGTCGAGCGGCAATTGTCGCCGGCCGAAACCGTTGCGCAGTTGAGTGAAGCCGAGTTACTGAGCTTTCTGTTCCTGCCCGGCTTCAGCCTGCGCGACACGGTTACCGAAGTGTCCGGCCGTGGTGTCGGGCTCGATGCCGTGCAGCACATGGTGCGTCAGTTGCGCGGCTCCATCGAGCTGCATCAGGTGGCGGGGCAGGGCAGCCGTTTTCACCTGGAAGTGCCGTTGACGCTATCGGTGGTGCGCAGCCTGGTAGTCGAAGTCGGTGGCGAGGCCTATGGCTTCCCCCTGGCACACATCGAGCGCACGATCGACTTGCCCACCACGGACATCGTCCAGATCCAAGGGCGCCAGCACTTCTGGTTCGAAGGCCGGCATGTAGGGCTGGTCGCGGCCAGCCAATTGTTGAACCGGCCCAAAGGCCAGGATGCCGGCGATAGCCTTCGCGTGGTGGTCATTCGCGAGCGTGACAGCGTCTACGGGCTGGCGGTGGAGCGTTTCATCGGGGAGCGCACCCTGGTGGTGTTGCCGCTCGATGCACGGCTGGGCAAGATCCAGGACATTTCTGCCGGTGCCCTGCTCGACGATGGCTCGGTGGTGCTGATCATCGATGTCGAAGACATGCTCCGTTCGGTGGAAAAGCTCCTCACTACCGGCCGGCTGGAGCGCATCGACCGGAGCGTGCGCCCGCTCAATGAAGCGGTGCGCAAGCGCATCCTGGTGGTCGATGACTCCCTTACGGTGCGTGAGCTGCAACGCAAGTTGCTGAGCCACCGCGGCTACGAGGTCGCGGTGGCGGTCGATGGCATGGACGGCTGGAATGCTTTGCGCGCGGAGGACTTCGACCTGCTGATTACCGATATCGACATGCCGCGCATGGACGGTATCGAGTTGGTTACGTTATTGCGCCGCGACAGCCGTTTGCAGTCGTTGCCGGTGATGGTTGTGTCCTACAAGGATCGGGAAGAAGATCGCCGACGTGGCCTGGACGCAGGAGCCGACTATTATCTGGCAAAGGCCAGTTTTCATGACGATGCCCTGCTCGACGCAGTGGTGGAGTTGATCGGGGGAGCCCAGGGATGAAGATCGCTATCGTTAATGATTTGCCCTTGGCCGTGGAAGCCTTGCGCAGGGCGGTGGCGTTCGAGCCGGCGCACCAGGTGGTATGGGTCGCCAGCAATGGTGCCGAGGCGGTGCGCTTGTGTGCCGAATTGACCCCGGACCTGATCCTGATGGACCTGATCATGCCGGTGATGGATGGTGTCGAGGCCACCCGGGCGATCATGGCGTCGACGCCGTGCGCCATTGTCATCGTTACAGTCGATCGCAAGCAGAATGTGCACCGTGTATTCGAAGCCATGGGCCATGGCGCCCTGGACGTGGTCGATACGCCTGCACTCGGTGGCGGCAATGCGCGGGAGGCTGCTGCACCGTTGCTGCGCAAGATATTCAACATCGGCTGGCTGATTGGCCAGCGCCCGCCGGCGTTGAGCACCCTGGACGCGCCGGTTCGCGACCTGGCCCAGCGCAATGGCTTGGTGGCTATCGGCTCTTCGGCGGGCGGCCCGGCTGCGCTGGAGGTTCTGTTGCGCGGGTTGCCCAAGGATTTTCCCGCAGCCATCGTACTGGTCCAGCATGTCGACCAGGTCTTTGCCGCCGGCATGGCGCAATGGCTGGCCAGTGCCTCGGGGCTGTCGGTACGCCTGGCCCGTGAAGGCGAGCCGCCGCAAAAGGGGGAGGTACTGCTGGCTGGCACCAACCACCATATACGTTTATTGAGCAATGGCACCCTGGCCTACACCGCCGAGCCCGTGGATGAAATCTACCGGCCTTCGATCGATGTGTTTTTCCAGAGCGTGGCCCAGCACTGGCGAGGCGATGCCGTCGGCGTGCTGTTGACGGGCATGGGCCGCGACGGGGCGCAGGGGCTCAAGCTCATGCGTCAGCAGGGCTTTTTGACCATTGCCCAGGACCAACAAAGCAGTGCGGTCTTCGGCATGCCGAAGGCTGCCGCGGCAATAGATGCCGCTGTCGAGGTGCGACCGCTGGAGCGGATTGCACCACGGCTCAAGGAGATTTTTTCGAGATGAACCCGAACACGCCATGCCCGCTCGCAGGCAGTAACCAGGTGATTGCGCATGCATGATTTACCCATCGATGGTTTAGTGGCCGCCAATGAAAACGCCGCCATGGTCTTGCTGGTCGATGACCAGGCCATGATCGGCGAGGCAGTGCGCCGCGGCCTGGCCCAGGAAGAGAACATCGACTTCCACTTCTGCGCCGACCCGCACCAGGCCATCGCCCAGGCGGTGCTGATCAAGCCCACTGTCATTTTGCAGGACCTGGTGATGCCCGGCCTCGACGGCCTGACGCTGGTGCGTGAGTACCGCAACCACCCTGCAACTCGCGATATACCGATCATCGTGCTGTCGACCAAGGAAGACCCGCTGGTCAAGAGCGCGGCGTTCGCGGCCGGGGCCAATGATTATCTGGTCAAGCTGCCGGACAATATCGAACTGGTCGCGCGCATTCGTTATCACTCACGCTCGTACATGACCCTGTTGCAGCGCGATGAAGCCTACCGCGCCTTGCGGGTCAGCCAGCAGCAATTGCTCGACACCAACCTGGTGCTGCAAAAGCTGATGAACTCCGATGGGCTGACTGGATTGTCCAACCGCCGGCATTTTGATGAGTATATGGAACTGGAATGGCGCCGGGCCATGCGCGACAAGACGCAATTGTCGCTTTTGATGATCGATGTCGACTATTTCAAGACTTATAACGACAATTTTGGTCATTTGGACGGTGATGAGGCGCTGCGCAAGGTCGCCGACGCCATTCGCGAGTCGTGCAGCCGGCCCTCTGACTTGCCGGCGCGCTACGGCGGCGAAGAGTTCGTCCTGGTGTTGCCCAACACTTCCCATGGCGGTGCACGCCTGCTGGCGGAAAAGCTGCGCCAGACCATTGCCGGCTTGCAAATACCCCACGTTGCCCCGGCGCCGGGTGCCAGCCTGACGGTCAGTATCGGCTTGGCCACCATGACGCCGCAGGTCGGCAGCCATTGCCGGGAGTTGATATCGGCAGCCGATAAGGGCTTGTACCTGGCCAAGCACAGCGGTCGCAACCAGGTGGGCATCGCCTAAAAAGTAACCGTTTGGCCCAAAAGCCGATGACAGGGCACGGGTTTTCGTCGGGCCAGGTGGCCCGGCGGGCTGCCGTGCGCACCTGAGTGCGTTATACTCATCGGCTTTTGACACGTTACGTACGAGTGCTGCCCGCCATGGAAATCAACCCGATCCTTAACACCATCAAGGACCTGTCCGAGCGCTCCGAAACTATTCGGGGGTATCTTTGACTACGATCAAAAGCATGAGCGCCTGATCGAAGTCAACCGCGAGCTTGAAGACCCAAGCGTCTGGAACAAGCCTGAATACGCCCAGGAACTGGGCCGCGAGCGTTCCGCGCTGGCACAAATCGTCGAGACCCTGGACGAGTTGTCCGGCGGTCTGGCCGATTGCCGCGACCTGCTCGACATGGCCGTCGAAGAAGATGACGAAGGTGCTGTCGGTGACGTGGTCGCCGAGCTCGAGCGCCTGGAAGAGTCCCTGGCCAAGCTGGAATTCCGTCGCATGTTCAGCGGCGAAATGGACATGAACAATGCCTACCTGGACATCCAGGCCGGCTCCGGCGGTACCGAAGCCCAGGACTGGGCCA
>CAYVPI010000134.1:0-15119 GCA_964453495.1 uncultured Pseudomonas sp.
GATGTATGGGCTGGAGGATTACACCGTTGTACGGCATGTGATGTTCAAGCATTAAGGCGTTGGATCCACCCCTCACCCTAACCCTCTCCCCGAAGGGGAGAGGGGACTGATCTTGGTCGTACACAACTTTGCAAACGACACAAATTAGCCCCCTCTCCCCTTCGGGGGAGAGGGTTGGGGTGAGGGGAACTCCCGCAACACGCTCCACCGCAATCCAGATAAAAAACAATAACAACCGAGCCTCAAAACCTGCCGATCTTTCTGGAGCACCCACCTATGAGTGTCACCCCAAGCAACGCAGCAGTCGACCATGATGCCGAACAGCTCAGGCAACTGGGCTATACCTCCAACTTCGACCGCAGCATGAGCCTGTGGCAAAACTTTGCCCTGGGCTTCACGTACCTGTCCCCCGTCGTAGGCGTCTATACCCTGTTCGGCTTGTGCCTGGCCGCCGGTGGCCCACCGATGTTCTGGGCCTATCTGCTGGTCGGTTGTGGGCAGTTACTGGTGTGCCTGATCTTCGGTGAAGTGGTTTCGCAGTTCCCGATTTCCGGTGGCGTCTACCCTTGGGCGCGCCGGTTGGTCGGTAAGCGCTGGGCCTGGATGGTGGGTTGGATCTATGCGATTGCCTTGTGCGTGACCATCGCTGCAGTTGCTGTGGGTGCCGGCCCTTACTTGGCGGCCATGCTCGGGTTCGAACCCAGTGGCGATACCAACATCGTCATCGCCCTGATACTCACCCTGTTCGCCACCCTGGTGAACCTCAGCGGGACCAAGGTGCTGGCCCGTATTGCCATGTTTGGCTTCCTCTGCGAGCTGATCGGCGCCGTGGTCGTCGGCGTCTACTTACTGGTATTCGAACGGCACCAGCCGATCAGCGTGTTGTTCAACACCTTCGACATCAGCATCAATGGGTCTTACTTGCCAGCCTTCCTCACCGCGTCTCTGGCCGGGATGTTCCTTTACTACGGCTTCGAAGCCTGTGGTGATGTGGCCGAAGAAACCCCCAACCCCAGCAGGCGCATTCCAATTGCCATGCGCATGACCATCTACATCGGCGGTATTGCCGCGATGTTCGCCTGCCTGGCACTGATTCTCGCCGTGCCGGACATGAACGCCGTGATCAATGGCACCGACAAGGACCCGGTCACCACCATCCTCAACAACGCCTTCGGCAGCGTCGGCTCGAAGATGGTCATGGCCGTGGTGATGGTCTCGTTCATTTCCTGCGTGATCAGCCTGCAAGCCGCCGCCAGCCGGCTGCTCTACTCCTATGCGCGCGATCAGATGATCATCGGCAGCCACCTGCTCAAGCGCATCTCACCCAACACCCAGGTACCAGTCGCTGCACTGTTCGTCTCCGGGGTATTGCCGGCGCTGATCATCGTGATGGGCTTCTTCCTGCAAGACGCCGTGGCGACCATCGTCGGCTTCGCCGCCATCGGCATCTACCTGGCCTTCCAGATGATTGTCCTCGCTGCCCTGTACGCCCGCGCTCGCGGCTGGAAACCCAGCGGCAAGTTCAACCTGGGTCGCTGGGGCCTGCTGGTGAACATCGGCGCCCTGGTCTACGGCATCGGCGCCATCATCAACATGGCCTGGCCACGCACGCCTGACGCCGCCTGGTACATCAACTATTCGATGGTGGTGAGTACCGTTATCGTGATTGGCCTGGGCCTGATTTACATGTGGCTGGCCAAGCCGTATGACCACGGCACTGCGCCGGCGGGCGATGCCTGGAAGGTCGGGAAGTAGTGTTTTGAGCCCGGCCGTCTTGGCGGTCGGGCTTTTACAGGGTGCGCTACCGCCAAGCAAAAGAAGATTCCGACAACACGCAGCTCTCCCCTCCCACTGCTCATCCATTGAGTAGCGCGTAGCGGTATCATAATCTGATACCATGAATAATCATCAACGCTCGACCCTTCAGTCGATATTCGCAAGCCCCGTTCCCAAGACCTTGGAATGGGCTTGTATCGAATCACTGCTAGTCGCTGCTGGAGCGAGAACAATCGAGGGCAATGGATCGCGGGTTCGTTTTGAACTCAACGGCGTTGTCGCCACGTTCCATCGACCACATCCGGATAAGGAAGCGAAGCCGTACCAGGTACGCGATGGGCGCTCCTTTCTGGAAAAGGCGGGAATTACCCCATGAATGTAATGAACTACAAAGGCTACGCAGCCCGCATTGAATACAGTGACGAAGACGGTCTGCTGATAGGTCATGTCGCTGGTATTCACGATGTGATCGGCTTTCACGCGGAGTCGGTAGCCGAGCTGCGCAAGGCTTTTGAAGTCGCGGTAGACGATTATCTCGATGCCTGCGCACGCATCGGGCGCCCACCGCAAAAAGCCTACTCTGGCAAACTGAGCCTGCGACTGGAGCCTGCCCTGCACGCATGCGTTGCAGTAAAGGCCGAACTGGCTCACAAGAGCATCAATCAATGGGTCAGTGATGTGTTAAACCGCGAAGCGCACGCTTGATAGCACAGCGCCGTCGCGGCCAATTCCTTCAATCGCGCAAATCGGACTCATGTATCGGCTGGTCCCGGTGCGTCGCACGTTGGTACTGCGCCGGCCATACAGCCTTTTGCCCGCCCAGGTCATCGTCGGCATGCAGCGGCCAGTAAGGGTCGCGCAGCAATTCTCGGGCAAGCAGGATAATGTCAGCCTGGCCTGTGCGCAGGATGTGCTCGGCCTGTGCAGGTTCGGTGATCATGCCAACGGTGCCGGTAGCAATTCCCGACTCTTTGCGCACCCGCTCGGCGAAGCGGGTCTGATAACCGGGACCCGTAGGGATTTCGGCATTCACAGAAGTACCGCCGGACGAGACATCGATCAAATCGACACCCAGTGCTTTCAGGCGCCGCGCCAGCTCGACAGTCTCATCAGGATTCCAGCCGTCCTCTACCCAGTCGGTGGCTGAAACCCGCACGAATACTGGCAGCTCCTCCGGCCACACCGCGCGCACCGCTTCAGTGACTTGCAAGGTCAGGCGGATGCGATTTTCGAAACAACTCCCGTACTGGTCACGCCGCTGATTGCTGATGGGCGAAAGAAACTGGTGCAACAGATAACCATGCGCCGCATGCACTTCAGCCACCTTGAACCCTGCGGTGAGGGCACGCCTGGCAGCGTCGACGAACGCCTGGATGACGCTTTGGATCTGCCCCACGCTGAGTTCTGTGGGCGCAGTGTGTTCCGGATCAAAGGCAATTTTCGAAGGCCCGACCGGGACCCAGCCGCCGTCGCTCACTGGTACGCTACCGTGTTTGCCCAACCAGGGTCGATACGTGCTGGCCTTGCGTCCGGCGTGGGCCAGCTGAATGCCCGGCACTGAACCTTGGGCAGTGATAAAGCGGGTGATTCGTTGCAAGGGCGCGATCTGTTCGTCGCACCACAGGCCCAGGTCCTGGGCAGTGATGCGTCCGTCGGCACTGACGGCCGTCGCTTCGCTGAATACCAGGCCAGCCCCCCCGATGGCACGGCTGCCCAGATGAACGAGGTGCCAGTCATTGGCCAGGCCATCGACACTGGAGTACTGGCACATGGGAGAAACCGCGATTCGGTTGGGCAGGGTCAGTTGACGCAAGGTGTAGGGTTCAAGCAGCAGACTCATGGGGCACCTCTCAAATCAAGTGGTAAGGCTCCAGGTTCTGTTTGAAAAGTCGACAGACGAGAATCTTCCCCGCAGGTTCACATGACAGATCAGACAGTGTTTAGAGCCTAGACCACTTTGCTGGCGCTTCCCCGCTATTCGCTCAACGCGGCTCGATGTGCGCGATCATCAATTGCACGGTTTCCTGGCCACGGAACTCGTTGAGATCGAGCTTGTAGGCCAGTTCCACCCAGCGTATCGAAGGGTTTGGCCAGACCTCACGGTCGACACCGAAGGCAATGCCGTCGAGCTTCACCGAGCCGCATTCGGTCTTGAGTACGACTTTCAAATGCCGTTCGCCAACGATCCGCTGCTCCACCAACTGAAATACACCATGGAACAGCGGCTCGGGAAAGTGCTGCCCCCACGGCCCGGCATGGCGCAAGGCACGCGCCAGCTCCAGGTGAAACTCTTCGACCGCCAGGGTGCCATCGGACAACAAGCGACCGGTGAGGTCTTCTTCACGCAGTTGCCGGCGCACTTCGGCGTCGAAGGCTGCGGCAAAGGCCGGGAAGTTTTCCACCGGCAGCGACAGGCCGGCCGCCATGGCATGCCCACCGAACTTGCTGATCAGTTGCGGGTGCCCTGCAGCCACCGCGTCCAGTGCATCGCGAATGTGAAACCCCGGCACCGAGCGAGCCGAGCCCTTGAGCATGCCACTACCTGCGTCGGCGAAGGCGATGGTCGGGCGGTGATAACGTTCTTTCATGCGTGAGGCAAGAATGCCGATCACGCCCTGGTGCCAGTCCGCCTCGAACAGGCACAAGCCGAACGGCATCGATTCCAGTGGCAAGTCCTTGAGCTGGGCCAGCGCCTCACGCTGCATCCCCTGCTCGATAGACTTGCGGTCCTGGTTCAACTCATCGAGTTGCACGGCCATGGCCCGGGCCAGTGCAAGCTCATCGCTGAGCAGGCATTCGATGCCCAGGCTCATGTCATCCAGGCGACCGGCTGCGTTCAACCGTGGCCCGAGAATAAAGCCAAGGTCGGTCGATGTGATACGGGAAGCGTCGCGGCGAGCGACTTCAAGGATAGCCTTGAGCCCGGGCCGCGCACGGCCGGCGCGAATACGTTCGAGCCCTTGGTGCACCAGAATACGGTTGTTGGCATCCAGCGGCACCACGTCGGCGACACTGCCCAGCGCCACCAGGTCGAGCAACTCGCCGATGTTCGGCTGCGGCCGGGTTGCGTAATGGCCAAGGCTGCGCAAGCGTGCACGCAGGGCCATCAACACATAGAAAATTACGCCAACGCCGGCCAGCGCCTTGCTGGGGAACTCGCAACCGGGCTGGTTCGGATTGACGATGGCATCGGCTGCGGGCAATTCACTGCCAGGCAAATGGTGATCGGTAACCAACACTTGCAAGCCGGCCGCCTTCGCCGCAGCCACGCCCTCGACACTGGAAATGCCGTTATCGACCGTAATCAACAGCTGTGGCTGGCGTTGCAGCGCCACCGCGACGATTTCCGGTGTCAGGCCGTAGCCATATTCGAAGCGATTGGGCACCAGATAGTCGACATGGGCCGCGCCCAGCAGGCGCAACCCCAGCACGCCAACAGTGCTGGCAGTAGCACCATCGGCGTCGAAGTCGCCGACGATGAGGATGCGCTGGCGTTGCTCCAGGGCCACCACCAGCAAGTCCACTGCCGCTTCAATCCCCTTGAGCTGCTGGAAAGGGATCAAGCGCGCCAGGCTCTTGTCCAGTTCAGCTTCGCACTGCACGCCACGGGCGGCATACAACCGGGTCAGCAAGGGTGGCAAATCACCGAGAAACGGCAGGGTCGTGGGCAGTTGGCGCGGTTCGATACGCATGGCTCAGCCGCGCTCGCCCAGCAGCCACTCGAGCTGGACTTCGTGCTGGCCACGGTCGTCGGTCACGAAAATCGTGCCTTCGCTGATCATGACATCCCACTTGATGACCCGTGGCATGTCCTTGGCCAGGGTCTCGAGGACTTCCTGGGGCACGGCGGCAATGTTCACGTTCTTCAGGTTCTTGACCGCATCGACCACCTTGGTCTGCCATACGCGCAGGCTGCCGTAGGCCAGCAGGCTGGTGCGTTCGGTACGGCGCGAACACCAGGTCAGGCGCTCGGCATCGGGCTGGCCGACTTCGATCCAATGCAACACACGGTCATCCAGGCTTTTTTCCCACAGGGCCGGCTCGTCCACTTCCGAAAGGCCGCGGCCGAACGAGAGTTGCTCGTTGTACCAGAAGGCATAGGCGAGCAGGCGCACGGTCATGCGTTCTTCGGTTTCCGAAGGGTGGCGGGCGATGGTTTGCTTGACGCTTTCGTACACCCCGCGGTCGAGGTCGGTAAGGTTCAGTTCAAACTTGTAGGTGGTGGACGGCTGGGCCATGAACGGGCTTCTTGCTGCGAGGAAAGTCGCCCAGTCTAACCGATGCATGCCCAATGAACGAATGCCATCAAGCCGTGCCTGTGTTAAAAACAACGATCCCGCCCTGCCGTCACGGATTCGTCATGCAAGCTTGCGCCCAACCCCTCGCTGGTCTGAAAGTCATCGAACTCGGCACTCTGATTGCCGGCCCTTTCGCTTCACGTATCTGCGCCGAGTTCGGCGCGCAAGTGATCAAGGTCGAATCCCCCGATGGCGGCGACCCGTTGCGCAAATGGCGCAAGCTGTATGAAGGGACGTCGTTGTGGTGGTTCGTCCAGGCCCGCAACAAACAGAGCCTGACCCTGAACCTGAAGGCGCCCGAAGGCCAGGAAATTCTCAAGAAGCTGTTGGCCGAAGCGGACATCCTGATCGAAAACTTCCGCCCGGGCGTACTGGAGAAGCTTGGCCTGGGCTGGGATGTATTGCACGCGCTGAACCCCAGACTGGTCATGGTCCGCTTGTCGGGTTTCGGCCAGACCGGGCCAATGAAAGACCAACCCGGGTTTGGCGCCGTCGGCGAGTCCATGGGCGGCTTGCGCTACATCACAGGCTTCGAGGACCGCCCCCCGGTCCGCACGGGTATCTCCATCGGCGATTCGATTGCCGCACTCTGGGGCGTTATCGGTGCCTTGATGGCCCTGCGACATCGCGAGGTCAATGGTGGCCAAGGTCAGGTGGTCGACGTGGCGCTGTATGAAGCGATCTTCGCCATGATGGAGAGCATGGTCCCTGAGTTCGACGTGTTCGGTTTTATCCGCGAGCGCACCGGTAACATCATGCCAGGCATCACGCCCTCCTCGATCCATACCAGCGCCGATGGCCGGCACGTGCAGATTGGTGCCAACGGCGATGCCATCTTCAAGCGTTTCATGCTCGCCATCGGGCGCGAGGACCTGGCCAATGACCCGACCCTGGCCAGCAACGATGGCCGCGACCTGCGCCGCGACGAAATCTACGGCATCATCGATCGTTGGGCGCGCACGCTGCCCCTCGACGAGCTCATGACAACCCTCAACCAGGCACAGGTTCCGGCCAGCCGGATCTATTCGGCCGAAGACATGTTCACCGATCCACAATTCCTCGCGCGGGAAATGTTCCTGCAGGCCAAGCTGCCCGATGGCAAGCCCTTCAAGATGCCTGGCATCGTGCCCAAGCTCTCGGAAACGCCCGGCTCAGCCCAATGGGTAGGCCCGGAACTGGGTGCCCATACCAACGCATTGCTCGAAACACTGGGCTACGACGCACAGGCAGTGGCGCGCCTGCGCGAACAGGGAGTGGTCTGAAGCTGCAAGCTGCAAGCTGCAAGCTGCAAGATAAGAGATTGAAGCTGAAAAAAAGAAACCCCGGACGTTGGGGAGCCGTCCGGGGTTAAATCAGGTCATTGCGCACAACCACGTCAATGACTGATACGGCAGGAAATCGACACCGGAGCTCAATGCCTATCCCCTGCCCTTGCATAATAGGAGTAGCTGTTTTCGCGAAGGTTCCCCATTCAGGTTGTGAAAAAAGCCAACACCATCACGAAATACCGGCGTTATTGATATCTATCGGAGCCCTGTCTTGATCCACCCCAGCCTCCCGGCTTTGCGCATCGTACTGGCGGACGATCATCCGATCTTCCGTATTGGCCTGCGCGCAGTCCTGGAACAGATACCGCAGGTGACCGTGGTCGGTGAGGCCGGCAGCCCGCTGGAGTTAATGGCGCAATTGCAGGCCAGCGACTGCAATGCCCTGGTCACCGACTTCATGATGCCGGTGCGACAACAGAACGACGGATTGAAGCTGCTGGAACAGATTCGTCGCCACTACCCGGACTTGCCCATCCTGGTAGTGACCATGCTCAACAACGCCGGCCTGTTTCGGGCGATGCTCGCCCTGGGTGTTGCAGGCGTCATGAGCAAGGCAAGCCTGGCCAATGAATTGCCTCAGGCCATCGGCCAACTTCAACGTGGCAAACGCTTTTTACCCGATTCGGTGCAGCGGCTGCTGCTTAACGATGGTGATGTTCACCCAGACCAGGCGCTAACCCTGGGCCCGCTGTCGCCCAAGGAGTTGGAGGTCATGCGCCTGCTCGCGGGGGGCCATACGGTTGGCCAGATAGCCGCGTTGCTCAACCGCAGCAAACAGACAGTCAGCAGCCAGAAGGTCAGCGCCATGCGCAAACTGGGCGTGGTCAATGATGCAGCGCTTTACCTCTGCCTCCAGGAGCTGGGCATCGGCTGAAGCAGCAATACTCAGGCGGTGCCGGCTTGCGGGCAAACTGTGCCTTCGCGCTTGGCGATCCAGTGCATGAGTTGGCTAGCCGCCATCGGCCGGGCAATGAAATAGCCCTGCATTATCGGGTTGCCCAGCGCCTTGATGGCGAGCAAGTCTTCGACCGTTTCCACCCCTTCGACCACCACCTTGAGGTCCATGCGCCTGGCCATCATCAGCGCCCCCGCTACGATGGCAGCCTTTCTGCCGTCCTCGGCCATGCCTCGCACGAACTCGCTGGGCAGTTTCAACTCACTGAAGGGCATTTCCAGCAACCGTTGCAGGTTGGATTCCCCTGTGCCGAAATCGTCGATCGACAGCTGACAACCCAACAGCCGCAAGCGCAACAAGCCTTCGAGTTGCTGCGTGCCAATCCGGCATCCCTGGCTTTCAATCACTTCCAGGGTCAAGACACCGGCCGGCACGCCATGACGGTCCAGGGCGGTGGTTACCTGGCAGGTGAAATCTTCGCACTCCAGCAATTGCGGGGCGATGTTCACGGCCACCGGCAGATAGGCTGCTTTTTCCTTCCGGTGTTGGGCGCTCAACGCCAGTGCGCGGTCAAGCACGTGCCAGGTCAGGGTTTCCAGCAGGCCCGCTTGCTCGACCATCGGCAGAAAGTGCCCAGGCCAAAGCAAGCCCAGGCGCGGATGCTGCCAACGCACCAGTGCCTCGACACCCGCGAGGTTGCCCTCGAAACAGACCTTGGGCTGGTAGTGGACCACCCACTGGGCCATCGTTTGCTTGAGGTGTTGTGGTTGAAACACTTCAGGATCCAGCGCATCCTCGTTCGCACCTCCCCTTGCACCCGACTCTTGCCCCGGCACCTGTTGCAGGTACTTTTCCAGCAAGCTGCGCATGGACATCGCACACGCAGGTTTCTGTAGCCAGCCCAACACCGGCAACCCCAGTTGCCTGGCCAACTGGCCGGCACCTTCGAGCACATTACGCTCGGCACCACTGAGTATGACCAAGGCACCTGCCAGATCGTTGTCGGCCAGATGCCGTATCATCGCCAAGCCATCGGAGCCAGGCATCTGCAAGTCGCAAATGGCCACATCGACACGCCCGCGCCGCTGCAGCGACCCGCACGCCGCCTCAACGCTCTCGGCAGTCATCACATCGAAGACACCGTTGGCATTGAGCATCTGGTGCAGGGCCATCAGTTGAAAGGGATGGTCTTCAAGAATCAGGACCTTGAGAGAGTGCATAGGTTTTCTCCGCAATTGCAGCCGTGAACAAGCCACGGGTTACTGCACTCTAGAAAAGACCTTCCCAACAACACATAGGACAAGTCCTAAAACACGCGAGGGTTTTCCGCAATCTCGACAGCGATATCGTCCTGCAATTGCCCAATTGCCGATTGAAGTGTCAGCCAAAGCTGTTCAGGAACCTCAGACTTTTCCTCTCGACAATAAGCATCCACCGCCGCACAAGCGCGCGCCAAGGGCACGGCGTCGATCAAGCAGGCGGCGCCCTTCAGGCGGTGCAACGAGGCCCGCACCGGTTCACGGGCTTGCCGCACAATGGCATCGGCCAGGATTTCACGCTCTTGTTCCAGGTTCCTGTGCAACTCCTGCAACATTGTTTGCAAGATCGCAGCATTGGCCTGGGTTATTTGCTGCAGTGTTTGCATATCGAAAGAGGTGATTTTTGCGTGATGCTGGATTACTTGCGCCAAGCGATCGAGCTCGACCGGCTTGACCAGTAACTCATCCATGCCAGCTTGCAGGCAGCGTGTGCGCTCCCCCTTCAAGGCATTGGCGGTGCAACCGATGATCGGCGTTGCCCTGCGCTGCTCGCGCGCTTCGATATCCCGGATATGTTGAGCCAACGCCAAGCCGTCCATGCGGGGCATATTGCAGTCGGTGAGCACCAGGTCAAAGGCCTGTTCCTGCCACGCCTGCAAGGCCGCCTCGCCATCGCCCACGGCTAAAACCTCATGCCCCAGAAACTCGAGCTGCTGGCACAGGACCAGACGGCTGACCCCGAGGTCGTCGACCAGCAATATCCGCCGCGCAGGCATTGCAGGCCTACCAGGCTCACTGACTATTTCATTGGGCGTGGCCCTGGCAGCAACGACCAGGGAAAGCTCAACGCACACCTGGGTACCCTGGCCGGGCGTGCTGAGCAGAGCAATGCGTGCGCCCATCAACTCCACCAGTTGCTTGCAGATGCTCAGGCCCAGCCCGGAGCCGCCATACTCCCCGGCCGATTGTGGGCTTGCCTGCACGAAGGGCTTGAACAGCGCAGCCTGTTGCTCGGCGCTGATGCCCACACCTTCGTCGTTGACACAAATACGCAGGTTGGCTCGGCCTTCGGCCAGTGCTGTACGACCCACGACGACCTGTACCTGCCCTTGATGGGTGAACTTGATGGCATTGCCCAGCAGGTTGACCAATATCTGGCGCAGTCGCAGCGGATCGAACCAATAGGAGCCTTCGGCTGCGGCCGAGAACTCTAGCTTCAGCGCGAGGCCCTTTTTCCTGGCCTGGGCGTGGAACTGCTCAAGCAAACTGTCGAAAAGCGGCCGCAGCGGCAAGGCTTCGAATGATAGCTGCATGCTGCCCGCTTCAATTCTGGCCATGTCCAGGCTGTCGCCGATCAACCCGATCAGGTCGCGGGCCGATTGATGAGCCACCTCCAGGGTCTGCGAGGGGGGCTGCCCTTGGGCCCGCGCGCTTTCACGCTCCAGCTCGAGCAAACCGATGATGACCGCCATGGGGGTGCGGATTTCATGGCTCATGGTCGCAAGGAACGCGCTTTTCGCCTGGTTGGCCTGTTCGGCTTGCTGACGGGCCTCTACCAGGGCGGCTTCGAGTTGCTTGCGTTCGCTGATGTCAATCCAGCCCCCGAGCAGCCCTTGCAGTTGGCCATCGGCGCGATAGAAGGGTACTGTCCATTGATAGGCATCGATCGTGCGCCCGCACATCTCGATCTGCCGATCGCCGAATACCGGCTCCGGGTTCCGCAACAAAGCCAGGTAATCGGCATGCATCTGCGCCGCCTCCCGCACTGGCAAGATGTCGATATCAGGCAGCGTACGGCCTTTTACATCCTCGAACCTGAGCGAAAAGCACTGTTCATAGCTTCGGTTGCACGAGATCAATCGGCCTTGCAGGTCACGTACATAAATCGGGTTGGGTATGCTGTCGAGCAGTGCTCTTTTGAACGCAAGCTGATCGTTGAGTGCCTCCTCGGCCTTTTCCCGCTGGCGAACCTGAACCCGAAGGCGATTGCTCCAGATCAGCGAGGCCAGACCGAACACCAGTGCCGCGCCTACGGCCCAATACAGCCATGGGGGAATGCGTTGCCAGACGGGCACGGGCGTGGTCACCGCCCCCAGCCACTTCATCCGCGCCGCACGCAATTCTGCGACCGGGAAGGCTTCCAGGGCTTTGTTGAGTATGCTCGCCAACTCCGGTTGTGCATTGCTCACTGCAAAGCGGTCGGCAGCCCACATGCCTTCGACACTGCGCCCCACCTTGAGCTCACCATTGCCCTCACGCCCCACCGCCCGATAGGCACCGACTTCACTGTCGATGGTCGCGTCAGCTTCGCCCTTTCGTACCAGTTCACGGGCCTGCTCGAGCGAATCGACCAGGCGCAGGCGAATCTGCGGATGCTCGTGGCGTATGGTGCGTTCCAGCGCATGTTCAGCCGGCAAGACCAGTACACGCCCCGAAAGCTCTTGCAATGAGCCCAGGGCGCTATCAGCCGGGCGGACGATAAACACCCAGCTCTGACCGCCGAATGAGTGGGTAAACGTCAGATAAGCACGACGCTGCGGGGTGTCACTGAGCGTGGTATTCAATTGGGCCTGGCCGTTTCGCAGCAGCTGCAGGCTTTGCGCGATCGAAGCCGATGGCTTGAAGACGAATTGCAGGCCGGTCATCTGCGAAATGGTGGCCAGCACATCGTTATTGAGGCCGACCCAGGCTTGCTGTTCATTGCGATATAGATACGGAGCATATTCGGTGGCCGCTACCACCACCTGTGGATGTTGGCGTACCCAAGCCCGTTCCTGGGCAGTCAGCGTCACTCGCTGCTGGCCGATGTCCGATCCCAGGCCTGAGGTCCAGCGCGCGAAAATTTCCCGTCGTAATGGCTCATCGATGCTGGCCAGGGCATGGTCGATCATGCTCGTTAGCAGCGGATCTGTGTCGCGAGTCGCGAAGGCGAAGCCGATCGGTGGCAAGGCGCTGGGGCCGACGATTTGCAGGCCTATATAAGGGCGCAGGGACATGTAAGAGCGGATGATGACTTCATTGCCGATAAAGGCATCCACTTCACCCTGATTCAGCGCCTCCAAACCACTGAAGAGATTGGGCGCAAGGATGATCTCACTGCCCGGATAGACCTGGTGAACGACATCGGTATCGGCGTAACCGTCGAGCAGGACTATTTTTTTTCCCGCCAGATCGATCCCTTGCTGGTTGCCGCTACCACGTACCACCACCATGGAGCGGTCCGGCATGTAATCGGGGGAAAACACCAACCCCGGCACACTGCGCTCGAAGCCATTGGCGCTGGTCAGAACATCGATATCCCCACTGTTCAAGGCCTCGATGGCCTCCTCGCGCTTGGCGTAGCCCAGCACCCGCGTCTGCACTCCCAGGCGTCGCGCGATCAGGCTCAGGTAATCGGCACTGATGCCCTGGTAACGGTTACGATCGATGGTGATATCCACCGGCTCGTAGTCGGCGATGGAGATACCCACGCGTAGCACCGGGTTATGCTCCAGCCATTGCCGCTCACCGGTGTGCAAGGCCAGGGGGTCGAGCTCGGCGAACGGCTGGACCAGGGCGAAAGGCAGGCTTTGCGCGCCCTGAGCCGAAGGGCCAAGGCCTATCAACCAAAGGCACAATACAGCTCGCACCCATGGCGATACCCAAGATTCCCTCACACCCCGCTCCTTTGCCACTGTGTTGCCCAGCCCTTGATCATTTGAAACGACAGCAGTGTGGCACGTAGAAATAATAAAGCCCGTCATTGACGGGCTTTATGTGTTGCAGATCTAGTCAATCAGAGCGGCTTGCCACGGTTACCGTGTTGGCCGACAAAGTTCTGGATGGCCTTCAGATCATTCGGCAACACAGTGCACTTCTCGTCGCGCTCGAAAAGATCAGACAAATGCACCGGCAACTCCAGAGCCTTTCCTACACCTGCTTTCTCGACGGCTTCCGGGAACTTGACCGGATGCGCAGTGCCCAGCACCACCATCGGCGTATCCAGGCTGCGACGGCATTCGCGCGCGGCCTTGACCCCGATCGCCGTGTGCGGGTCGAGTATCTCACCGGTCTGGGCATAGACTTCGGCGATGGTTTCGCAGGTTTGCTCGTCATCGACGGCCAGCGAGTCGAACAGCTTGCGGGCTTCGGTCCAGCGGTCTTCGTCGACGCTGAAACCGCCACCTTGCTTGAAGGTGTCCATCAGGCCGGCGATGGCAGCGCCGTTGCGGCCGTGCAGGTCGAACAGCAGGCGTTCGAAGTTCGACGAGACCATGATGTCCATCGACGGCGACAGCGTGGCGTGCAGGGTTTCCTTGACGTACTGGTTGCCGCTCATGAAGCGGTGCAGGATGTCGTTGCGGTTGGTGGCAACGATCAACTGACTGATCGGCAAGCCCATGTTGCGCGCCAGGTAACCGGCGAAGATATCGCCGAAGTTGCCGGTCGGTACCGAGAATGCCACCGAACGGGCCGGGCCACCGAGCTGCAGGGCCGCGTGGAAGTAGTAGACGATCTGGGCCATGATCCGCGCCCAGTTGATCGAGTTCACCGCCACCAGACGCGTGCCCTTGAGGAAGCTCTGGTCAGCGAAGCTGGCCTTGACCATTTCCTGGCAGTCATCGAAGTTGCCTTCGATGGCGATGTTGTGGATGTTCTCGCCGAAGATGGTGGTCATCTGGCGACGCTGCACTTCGGACACGCGGTTGTGCGGGTGCAGGATGAAGATGTCGACGTTTTCGCAGTGCTTGCAGCCTTCGATGGCGGCCGAACCGGTGTCACCGGAGGTCGCGCCGACGATGACCACGCGCTCGCCGCGTTTTTCCAGCACGTAGTCGAGCAGACGACCGAGCAGTTGCAGGGCGAAGTCCTTGAACGCCAGGGTCGGGCCGTGGAACAGCTCCATGACCCATTCGTTGCCGTTCAGCTGACGCAGCGGCGCGACGGCGCTGTGGGCGAACACGCCGTAGGTTTCTTCAAGGATCTTTTTGAAATCGGCATCCGGAATGCTCCCGGTGACAAACGGGCGCATGACGCGGAAAGCCAGCTCGTGATAAGGCAGGCCGGCCCAGGAAGCAATTTCTTCCTGAGTGAAACGTGGCAGGTTTTCCGGAACGTACAGACCGCCGTCGGTCGCCAGACCAGCCAGCAGGACGTCTTCGAAATTCAGGGCCGGTGCCTGGCCGCGGGTACTGATATAACGCATAAGGGCAAACCTTCGGTTTGGGCTTCAAGCCGTAAGCTGCAAGCTACAAGTGAAAAGCGGCTGTGCTTTTACTTGCAGCTTGAAGCTCGAAGCTTGCAGCTGCTTCTGTTTAGTTCAGGTGCTCGACGCGGATCCGTACAACCGGACCATTGACGCCGGCCAGCGCTTCGAGGGCGGCGATGGCATCGTTGATGCGCTGCTCGACCACGCGGTGGGTCAGCAGGATCATTGGCACCAGACCGTCGTGTTCCTCGACTTCCTTCTGCATGATCGACTCGATGTTGATGCCGCGCTCCGACAGGATGCTCGCCACCTGAGCGAGAACGCCCGGATGGTCCTTGGCCTGAATGCGCAGGTAGTAGGCGCTTTCGCAGGCTT
>CAYVPI010000135.1:0-14909 GCA_964453495.1 uncultured Pseudomonas sp.
AAAAACCAGCCCACGCCACCTTCCCTCGTAGCAGCTGCCGCCAGGCTGCGTCGCTTTTGCGCTGGCGCTGCATTCCCACGTGGAGCATGCCCCAGATTACTTCGATTACTCCGATCCAAGCATCGGATCTTTCGGATGGTAGGGATTGTTTGCCCGCCCCTATACTCAATTGCCCACCCAAAGTTCACATTCTATTTCGTGGCTGTCTGCAGGCCTATTGCTGCAGGCCTGAACGGAGTTGCGCAGACCTAAATAATAAAAATACAAAGCAAGCCTGTCAGATATTTAAGCTTGGCTTGTTCAGATTTTGAAAATTACATTCTGCTTAGCTGGATCATAAAAGAGGCGCGAAAGTAATCGTATTACTTGGCGTTATAACATCTTCTATAGCTATTGATCAGAGCATAAAAATGAACCTATCTGAACTAATCGGTTATGACCGTCATGGCACTGTTCGTGAACTCGATACAGCCCTAAACAAGGGCACACTCAATACTCGGGATGTAACGTTTTCTGCATTGGGTTTCAACGCTCCTGGTTGGATCGCAGCATCGTCGATGTCGATTCTTTACTCAATAACAGGCCATCACGCGCCCCTGGCCATTCTGATCGCTTATTTCTTCCCAATGCTGGTGATGGCTTTCTGCATGATTTCCCTAACGCGGCAGGCACCGTCAGCAGGTGGCGTGTTTACCTTCACTTCGCGGTTTCTACATCCCAGCGTAGGGACGATTCTCGGCTGGGCCTATGCTGTTGCCTGCATGGCAGTGATGGCGATGTGTTCTATTATCGGCACCGAATATATACAGGCGCTGATACCCGCGCTGGCAGGTTCGCTTAACGCAAAAATAATTGCGACGTGCATGGTTCTGATCTTCCTGGCCATTTCCTGCAAGGGCGTCAATGCTACTGCCAAAGTTGCCAGCGTTTTTCTGATCTTTGAAATAAGTGTTGTCGCCGGCCTTGGGCTAATGGGAGTGATTGATCCTAAGGTAGAAGACCTCTCGATAACATCCATGTACTCGCTTGAGGGGGCTGGAGGTTGGTCTGTGATTGGGCCTGGCGTACTGTTTGGCGTATGGATGCTCGCCAACTTCGATTCGGCGATCAACTACATTGAAGAATCACGTGTTCCCGTTCGCACAGTGCAACGTTCCATGTTACTGGTGCTGACATCGGCCTTTCTTATCTACAGCATCGCGGCCATCGGCTGGCAATACGCGGTGCCTGTCGAGCAATTGGCTGCCATCGTCGAAGACGGTAACGGCGGGCCCATCGCTGCGGTAGCGAACGTCTATTTGCCACCTGCCATGGCCTGGATCGCATTGTTCGTGGTCATCACATCGGCCTGTGCCGGCTTGCAGATATCCGCCAGCGCGGCGGCGCGTACGCTCTACCGCATGAGTGAGGAAGGCCACCTGCCAATGGTGTTGTGCTCGGTCAACAAATCAAAGTCACCCTGGCTTGCGAGCGTGATCGTCGCGGCTGTTGCCATCTCTCTGCTCTGGTGGAAGCCGCTGGACAAGATCATGTGGTACTACGATGTGGTGACTATCACCTTGGTGATGTCCTACATGGCCGCTATCGCAGCGTTCATCGTCATGACCTTTCGAACCAAACGTTTCGGCCTGGCTTTGTTGCTGTCGATCCCTGCAACTCTCGCCATCCTTGTACTGGGCTACATCGGTTATACCGCCGGGGCCAATCCAGTTTCTCCGGAAGACCAGTACACCGCCTGGTACCTGGGCTTACTCACCATCCTTTCTGGTGCGCTGATTCTGGTATGGCAATCGCGAATCTCAAAACGCGCCGTACTTTCCCACGTGTAAACAGGGGCGCCGGTATGAGCGTCGCGCGTACTTATCGTTAATAACAAAGGTGAACTCATGAGCCGTGTTGTCGTTATCACCGGGGCTGGAAGAGGTATTGGGCTAGCGACCGCCAAGCGTTTTGCTGCGATGGGGGACCAGTTGGTCCTGAATTACTTCGATTGCAGCAAGCAGCTGGATGCAGTGCTCCGTCTGGCCGAAGAAAACGGTGGAGGCGGATTCACTATCCAGGCTGATGTCAGTAATCCGGAAGGGGCGGCCGCAATCATTCGCGAGGCGGAGAGCCGCTACGGGCGGGTCGACATTCTCGTCAACAATGCGGGAAGGCTCGTTTCCGCGACGGTTGCGCAGACAACCTGGGCCCAGTGGCAAGACATGATTAATACCAACCTTGGTGGAACCTGGGCCTGCATGCAGGCCGTTTTGCCCGGCATGCTCGCCCGCGGCGAGGGGCGAATTATCAACATCAGTTCCGAGTTGGGATTGATCGGCTTTCCAACCTATGCGGCTTACTGCGCCTCCAAAGGTGGAGTGATTGCCCTGACAAAAGCGGTAGCCAAGGAGGTTGCCCCCTCAGGTGTATTGGTGAACACCGTAGCACCGGGGCCAATCGAGACGGATATGTTGATCAAGGACACCATCGAATACAACGACGAAACGCGCGAGTCGGTGCCTTTGAAGCGTTTCGGAAAGCCGGAAGAGATTGCGGCGATGGTCGAAGCGTTGGCCGGCCCGGCGGGCGATTACATGGTAGGCCAGGTGATCAGCCCTAATGGCGGAACGGCCATCTGATTTCGCCCGTTCAATGAATGTCTCAGATGCGATCGATAACAAGAGGGATAAAGCATGAGCGCTGTAATGATTACCGGTGGGTTGGGCTATGTAGGCAGGTATTTAACTAAAACGCTCAGCGAAAAGGGCATCAAAGTTGTGAGTTACAACCGCGATTATTCCGAAGCCGGTTCGGAGTTCATGACCGCTGTACAAGGTGAGTTGTTCGATATCCCGCGGATCGTCCGCACGATCCAGAAGTTTGGTGTTGACCGTGTCATTCATACCGCGGCGATGTCGCATCCAGACCTGTCCATCGATCTGCCGATCACAACGGTAGCCGCAAACATCGATGGCACCATTCATTTGCTTGAGGCCATGCGTTTGGCGGGCATTAAAAAACTCGTCAATTTCTCTTCTGAAACCGTCTATGGGCACGTCGAGGGCAGTGTCAGTGAGCAGACACCGCCTAATCCCACGACACCCTATGGTGTAACCAAGCTGGCTACCGAGCATTTTGGCCGAGTTTACAACGACCTTTATGGCATGGAGGTGGTCTCGTTACGGATTGCAGAAGTTTACGGCCCGGAAAACAAAATGCCGCAGATTCTCAGGGATATTCTTAAAACGGTTCATCGAGGCGAAAAATTCACCTTGCCATCCGGTGGAGACCATCGGTTCCACTATATCCATGTAGAGGACGTTGTTCGCGCTGTACTGATGGCGGCTGAAGCCAAGGACATCAAGGGCAGTGTGTTCAACATTGCCGGGGATCGTCCCTGGAAGTTGTTCGAAGCGGTGGAGCTCATCAGGAAGCTGATTCCCGATGCCGACATTGAAATCGGCGGTGGCTACGGGCATCTGGACCGGCAGGGCGAGTGGGATCTTTCTGCTGCCCACCAGGCGTTGGGCTATCGCGCGCAGTGGTCACTTGAGGAGGGGCTGGCGCATTACTCCAACTGGTTGCTCGAGCACGAGTATTGATATCGGTGTCGATTGCAGTTCAAGGCGACTCAGAAACTTTCAGCGGGTGATTAAGCATGATTGAAAATCCTATCGTGTGGCCTAATGGCGCACGCTGTGCCGTAGCCTTTACCTTTGATATGGATGCCGACAGCATTCTGCACGTAGCGCACCCCAAGGATTCCGCAACGCGTGTTGCCAGTATTTCAATGCTGCACTACGGACCCAAGGTCGCGATACCGAGGATTCTGGAGACCTATCGACAGTTCGAGATCAAGCAGACGTTTTTCATCCCCGCCTGGTGCATCGAGCAATACCCCAAGGCCATCGAGGCGATTGTCGAAGGTGGGCATGAAATTGGCCATCATGGCTACATCCATGAGCACCCGAATGAACTGAGCCGGGAAGAGGAAGCCTATTGGCTGGACCGCGGTTGTGACACCATCAAGCGCTTCACCGGCCAGGCACCGCGAGGGTGGCGGGCACCGCTCTACAACATGTCAGAGCACTCTGCCGACTTGTTGATTGAACGCGGCTTCACTTATGACGCCTCCTTGATGGGCGATGACGTCCCTTATCTGTTGCGTTCATCTGTTGGCGATCTGGTGGAGTTGCCTTCGAGCTGGGCTTTGGATGACTGGCCGCAGTATATGCACAGCATCGATCTGAATTTTCAGATGCCGATTCAATCGCCGCAACGGGCGGTCGAAGTGTTCAAGGCCGAGTTCGACGCGGCGTGGGAGTACGGAGGGCTTTTCATACCGGTCTGGCATCCTTTCCTCTCTGGCCGGTTGGCGCGCTGGCATGAGGTCACGAAGCTGATCGATTACATGATGACCAAGGGTGATGTCTGGTTTGCACGCCTTGATGAAATCGCCGCACATGTCCAGAAAAGCGTATCCGATGGTGTCTACAAACCACGGATTGACCAATTGCCTTACTATCAGGGGCCGGTAATACCCAACAGATAAGCCGCTCACTTTTTGGGACGCGGTCCACGAAAAAGCCCCGCTCAGGAAGTACCTGGCGGGGCTTTTTCATGGGCAAAGGAAGGGTGGCTATCAAGCCTGTGCGAGTGCATCACCTTGCACGGCCGTGGGTTTGTTTTGCACCGCGCGATACAGCAGGCTGGAGACCAAAAAGCCGATCAATGCCAGCACACACATCAGGCTGAACACATAGTTGTAGCCTTGCTGACCCGGGAAGTGGTCCAGGATTGCACCGTAGATCATGTAGGCAAACATGCCGGGTGCATAGCCGATCAGGCAGCCGATACCAAACGCCGAACCGGTAATGCGCTGGGGAATGCCCACTTCGCTCATGGGAGCCCAGAATACACCGCGCATGGTGAATACAATGAACGCGAAGCACAGGGTGCCCGCCATGCCGGCATAGATGAAGCTTTCGCCTTTTGGCATCAGCATGATCACGGCCATCAGGGGCAGCAGCGCCAGGAACGACCACTTCAAGTAACGGGACGGGCTCTTGAAGCGTTTGTCTGCCATGAAGCCGCCTGCCGGGCCACCCAATACCTTGAGGAAATACTGGTTGATGATGCCATAGGCGCCAACCAGGGCCACTGGCAACCCGTACATATCCTTCAGGTAAGGAATGAAGTAGGTCAGGCCGCAGTAAACGATGTAAACCATGAACACGTTCAGGCTCACCAGCCAGATACCCGGTACCCGGATGGCTTCGAGCAAGCCAGACATGCCGGAGGTCTGTTTGCTTACCGGCTGAGCCTTGCCATCCTTGAGCAGGAACCAGGTGACGATGCCGGCAGCGATGTCGATCAGCGAATAGAACAGGATGGCTGATTTTAGCCCCGCTTCGCCGGAACCCATGGCCACGAATACGCCCAGGGCAGAAAACGCGACCAGGGTATCGATAACGCCGCGGCCACCTTCGAGAAAGCCAAACATCCGTCCCTGCTCATTATCGTCGCCCAGGTTTCGAATGGCCTTGAGCAAGGCAGGCCAGTAGATGCAGTCGGCACAGATGGCCAACAGAGCAAACACCATCAGCAACTGGTTGAAGCCGGGAAATGTGGCCAGGTACAGGCCCAGGCTGCCTGTGCCGATCAAACCCAGCGGGATCAACTTGCGAGTGTCGAAGCGGTCAGCCAGGTAACCGCCGAGGACGAACAGCGCGGTGGCGATAATGGCATTGGCACTGAGTAACGTGCCGATCTGCGTGTGGCTCAGCCCCATGTATTCCTGCATGGGAATGTAGAAGGCATCCTTGAGGTTGGCCAGCTTGTAGATAGTGCCGCCACCGAGGATGAGGATCAGGAACCTCATCCATTTGGCTTTGTTCTGTGTTGTCATTTTTGTTCTCCACAGTAATCAGGTGAGTGTCGCCAAGCGCGGTGCGCCGTCAGCTGTTGGAAAGTGGCGCATGCGCCAGTGTCAGTTCGGCCAGGAGCTTCATTTCGCCGAGCAGGTGGCGTACGTGACGCAGCTGGTTGTTCGCCCAGCGCTGTTCCTCGATCATCATTCGGTCTGCCGAGTAACCGGGCGGTAGCGCTGTTTCACTCATTTCCCGGTAGGCGATGAAAGGGTCCGCATCCTCTGTCGTCTGGCGGAAGGCGGGGGCGACGTAGTGGTTTTCTTGCTCGAGGATGAAGGCGATCACTTGTGGCGCCTGCTCACCCAGCATCAGCAGCTCGAACAGCATGCGCGCGCCAGGCAAGTCGTCTTCGGCGCTGCCCTGAAGTACGCCGTAGTGGCCAAAGCCATTTTGCTCAGGGACGATGCGCACCCCCTTGAGGTGGACCTGGCGGATGTGCGGGGCCAGTGCGCGCAGGGCCGGCAGGGGCTGTTCGCAGGCATTGATCATGTTGCCGAAGTCGAACAGCGCATGCAGGCGCGGGTGGCCTACACGGTTGAGCAGTTCTGCGATTTCGAAGCTCTTGAGTTCTTCATGTTGTTCGAAGTCGAAGTACAGGTCGTGCAGGTCCGCCTGTTGCGCCAGGTAGCGCAAGTCGGACTCGATGAGGTCCATGACCCGCGAAAGGTGGCCTTCATAGCGTGAATAGACGCGAATATTGCGAGTACCCACGGCCTTGGCGATGGCGATAACCTGATCGACATCCTCCTTGCGCGTGCTGCTGATCTCCAGGTGGACATCAAGGCCCAGCGCCCGGGCTTTGGCGCAGAAGCCCTGGAGTTGCTGCGAGTCCATATTGGCAAGGCTGTTCTGTTCGCCGTCGAGCAAGTGCAGACTCAGGCCTTGCAGCTCATGGCGGTAGGCAAAGTCGAGGAGGTCGCCAGGGGTCACGCGGCCATGGGTGAGATTGCACAGGAAGGGGTAGCCATGGGCGAACAGGCGAAGGTGCTCCAGCCTGTCGATCAGCTTGCTGGCCAGTTGTGGGGTCAGTTCAAGAGGCGGGTGATCTCCATTGGTTTTATTATTCAGCAACGTGTTGAAGCGCGCTTGGATACAGTTCATTCGCTCATTCCTGGTGCAGGCGCCTGGTCGGCGGTGACGCCTTTATCGCACTAGGGTGGAGCTAGCCATATATCCATTATTTTTTAATTTTCATGACCACTTTTCCGCTGGCGGCTGCAGGTGTCAGAGGCTGTAGCCCATGTTCAGCAGCGCTTGGGCCATGGCTTCAACCTTCTCTGTGGCCTGCTCTTCGGGAGTGCCGGCAAAGCCAATCAGCAGGCCGGGCGGCAGGTAGCGCTGGATGCAGTAGTCGCTCAGGGCATAGGTGTGGGTCTGCTGACGCGCCAGGTCGCGGGCAATAACATCGTCATCCACCTCGGGAGGCAGCCAGCCAATCAGGTGCATGCCGGCTTCCACCGGCTTGCAATGCATGAAATTGCCAAGGCGTTGATGCAACCTGTCCAGCAGGCATTCCTGCCGCGCCTGGTAGAGCGTGCGCATGCGCCGGATGTGGCCGAGAAAATGGCCTTCATGCATGAAGTCGGCGGTGACCGCCTGAAGCAAGGTCGAAGGGCTGCGATCCATGACGGCACGTATGGCGCAGAATGGCTCTACCAGGGCTTGAGGAAGGATCACATAGCCCAGGCGCAGGGAAGGGTAGAGCACCTTGCTGAAAGTACCGACATGGATAACCCGGGCCCATGGGTCCATTGCATAGAGCGAAGGCTGTGGTCGCCCCCGGTAGCGGAACTCGCTGTCGCAATCATCTTCGATGATCCAGCTGTGCGCGCTGCCGGCCCACTCGATCAGTTCCAGGCGTCGGGCATAACTCATGCTGACGCCCAGAGGGTGTTGGCGCGAAGGCGTAGTGAACACCAGGCGTGCCTCGGGGCATTCACGCAGGCCTTGTTGTACATCGATACCCTGTTCATCGATACGCAAGGGTACAACCCGGCATCCCAGGGACTGGAGTGCTATGCGCGCGGCAATATGGCCAGGGTCTTCCATCCAGATGTTGTCTTGTGGGTCGAGCAACAACATGCCCAGCAGATTGAACGCCTGCTGGGCACCCGAGACGATCACCACCTGTTCTGCGTCGCACTCGATGCCGCGTGCGTCAAAGACGTAGCCGGCAATTTCCTCGCGCAGCGCCAGCAACCCCTTTACCTCGCCGTACCCGAGCATGGCCTTGGTTGGCTGGCGCAGCTGGCGATTGAGCAGACGCTT
The DNA here is from genome assembly GCA_964453495.1 of uncultured Pseudomonas sp. Lineage (GTDB taxonomy): Bacteria > Pseudomonadota > Gammaproteobacteria > Pseudomonadales > Pseudomonadaceae > Aquipseudomonas. The sequence continues at coordinate 8,181 of CAYVPI010000135.1, forward strand.
CCAGATTGGCAACGGAAAGGCATCGAAGGCTGGGTGGCTGGGCAAGAACGAGGTGGGACAGTTGGGTTCCCAGGCCGCGTAGGAGACACCACTGAAATGGTCACTGCGCATGGACAGCACTGACTGACTCAGCGCCGACAGCCGTAAAGGCTTGCGTGCGACATCGGTGGCGTGCGAGCGACCCTCCCATTCATCGCAGACAAAGGTTCCCGAGCCGGTTCGGGTGGTCAGGAAACCTTCGGCGGTCAGCAGGTCGAAGGCAGTCAGAATGGTTATGCGTGATAGGTCCTGTTCCGTGCACAGCGTACGCGTGGAAGGCAATCGCGTGCCCCCCGGCAAACGCCCGGCGAGGATTTGCTGACGGATTTGCAGGTAGAGTTGGCGATAAAGGGGAACGGAACTGGTGCGATCCAACTCGATACCTGTCAGCAGCCTGCCACCGGAGAGTTTCACGCGTTTTCACCTCTATTGTGTTGGCATGCCCCTGACGCTTGCCTGGCACATTATCCTTTCAAAGCCGATAGAGCGCAAAAAGCCGCGCAGGGCGCGGCTTGGTGTTTTTGCGGGTCGCGCTTCAATCGCGCACTTTCATGTTCAGTTGACCACGAAGCCGGCACCCACGGGGTCGCTACGCTCAATTACCCAGCGCGATGTTCCCAGGATGCTGGCCGTACCTTTGACCGTCGGGCGAACAGCGCGCGTGCCATTCAGATCTACCTCGCCCAGCAGGCAGCCTTCGAAGGTTCCGCTACCCAGCAGGCCCTCGGACAGGATCGGCTGGTTAAGGTCGAGTTTTCCGCGCGCCTCGAACATCGCCATCATCGCACTGGTGCCAGTGCCACCGGGGGAGCGATCGAGCTGGCCGGCACTGAAGACGTGGACGTTCTTGTAGAAGGCACCCTCGATGGTTGCCGGATGCCAGAAGGTGATGAAATTGAGGTCGTTGATATGGGCTTCGGTAGGGTGCTGGATCTTCAGTTGTCTGCGGATCTGGTCGCGGGCCAGCAAGCCGAGGCGCGAAAGCTCGCTGCCGTTTTCCGGGCTGATACGCAGGTCGCAATGGCTCAGGTCGATGATGCCGAAATAGTTGCCACCCCAGACCAGGTCAGCTTTCAGATCGCCGTAGCCGGGCAGGTGCACAGGGATGTCCTGGGCGGCCACGTAGGCTGGCACGTTTTCAAAACGGGTCCAGAGCACTTTGTCGCCTTCTGAGGCAACCTCGGCCACGACCAGGCCCGCGGTGGTTTCGAAGCGAATTTTGGTTATGCCGTCGGCACCGCGTGGGACCAGGCCGAGCGCGACCATCGCCATGCTCACGGCAATGGTGCCGTGGCCGCACATGTGGGAGTACACGCTGCCGTCCATGTAGATCAGGCCTGCATCGTACTCACTGCTCGATGGCGGGGTGAGGAACACGCCGAACATGTCCTTGTGGCCGCGAGGTTCCTGCATCAACGCTTTGCGCAGCCAATCATAGTTCTGCTCGAGAAAAGTGCGCTTGGCCAGAATGCTGGAGCCGGCAGGGTAAGGGATACCGCTATGCACGATGCACAGCGGTTCGCCTTCGGTATGGGTATAGATGACATCGAACGTGTCTTGCATGCGCATAACAGAACTCCAGGCTTACGGGATGTATGGGTTGGGCTTACTTGCGTTCTGACAAAAGGTCGAGACCGATACACAGGTCGAGAAGGATGACGGCGATGACCACTACCACGATGGTTGCGCCGGCGGCGGCCGCAATGGTGGGGTCGACGGTGTACTGCACATAGTTGAAGAGTTTGACCGGGATGGTGTTCAGGTCTGGCGTGGTGTTGAAAATCGACAGCTCCACGTTGATCCAGGACGAGATGAAGGCAAAGATCGAACCGGTGACGATGCCTGGCCGAATTTGCGGCAGAACCACGAAGAAGAAGGTTGCCCAGGGCGTGCCACCCAAGTCGCTGGAAGCCTCTTCCAGTGCCCGTTGCTCCGGGGTCAGCATCGACAGTACGGAGCGCAACACGAAGGGCGAGATGATGACGGTGTGGCCGATCAGCAGTGCGAGAAAGCTGCGGGTCAAGCCAAAGTAACCACCGAACTGCAACAGCGCTGCACCCAGAACGATATGCGGGAACACCAGCGGCGAGGTCAGGGCCGCCAGGATTGCGCCTTTACCGGGGAACTGGTAACGCGCCATCGCCAACGCTGCCGGAACGCTGAGCAACACCGCAACGAAGGTGGCGGCCAGGGCGAGCACCGTACTGGTGGCAAACGAGGCCACATAGCTCGGGTCACCGAGCATTTTGCCATACCAGCCCAGGGTCCAGCCTTTGGGTGGGAAGGCGAGAAACGACGAGGCGGTGAAGGACGCGCCGAGAATCACCACCAGTGGCAGCAGCAAGTACCCAAGCACGGCCCAGGACACCAGTCGAACCAGCAAGCGAGTCATCATTGGTTGCTCCCGCGGATGCTTGCGACACGCCCGGCAAGCCCGACCATTACCAGGGTAAAGATCAGCAATACGACACTCAGCGCGCCGCCATAGTTGAAGTCGAAGACCGAGCTGTATTGTTGGAAAATGAGCATCGAGAGCACGGAAATACGCCCGCCCGAAAGGAGTGCTGGGGTGACATAGGCACTGGCTGCGAGGGTGAACACCATGATCGAGCCGGAAATGATTCCGGGCATGGTCAGCGGCAGGACCACATGAAAAAAGGTCGCCCGCGGGCTGGCGCCCAGGTCTTCTGAGGCCTGTTCAAGAGCCGGGTCGACCTGGGCCAGGGCGTTGCCTGCAGCCAGCACGATAAAAGGCAGCAGGATGTAGACCATGCCGATCAGGATGCCCAGTTCAGTCCCCAGGAAACGCACCGGTGTGTCCACCAGGCCCGTCTCCATGAGGCTCTTGTTCACCAGGCCATTGCGCCCCAGCAGCACCATCCAGCCGAACGAGCGCACGATGTTACTGGTGAACATCGGCACCACCAGCAGGATCACGCAGGCTCGCCGCCAGGCGCGCCACTTCACCACTCGCACCAGGTACCAGGCCAAGGGGTAGCCGAGCAGCAACGAAACCAGTGTGGTGAGCGCGGCAATGCGGAAGGTCACCAGGATCACATCCCAGTGGTACTGATCACCGAGTACCCGGATGTAGTGGTCGAGCGTAAAGGCCTGATCGGTGGCGTTGGTCAAGCTGGCGAAAATCACCACGGCGAACGGGGCAAGAAAGAAAGCCGCGAAAAACGCCAAGGCCGCCGAGAGCATCAACAGTGGGGTCAATGCCGAGCGTTTCATACCGGCTCCCCGATCAGATGCAGGTGAGCGGGGCTGAAACCCAGGCGCACGGCACTCCCGGCAATCAGATCGGCCCGAGGGAAACCCATGGTGCGAGCCACGATAGAGTGCCCGTCTATCAGGGTATGGATCAGGGTGTGGCTGCCCACGGTGACAATATCGGTCACTGTGCCCTGCACGGCGCAGCAGTTGGCACTTTCCGGGCTCGATGCATCGAGCACTTGCAAATGTTCGGGGCGCAGGACGGCCACACCTTGGGGGGCTATATCCTTCGCGTTGCTTGAAAGCGGTGTCTCTCGGATCTTCAGGCGAATTTCGCCGGCACCGATGGTTTGATAGCCGATCAGGTTGGCCTCGCCAATGAAGTCCGCCACGAAGCGCGAAGCTGGGGCACTGTAGATTTCACCGCAGGAACCGGTCTGTTCAATTCGGCCGGCGTTCATCACCACGATGCGGTCGGCGATGGTCATCGCCTCTTCCTGGTCGTGGGTGACGAAGATGAACGCGATGCCAAGCTTGTCCTGCAGGTGCTTGAGTTCAAGCTGCATTCGTTTGCGCAGCTTCATGTCCAGTGCCGAAAGCGGCTCGTCAAGCAACAGCAGTTTCGGTCGGTTGACGATGGCACGTGCAAGCGCCACGCGTTGCTGCTGGCCGCCGGACATGCCACGCGGAAAACGTTCTTCGAGTGCTTCCAGGCCAACCATTGCAAGCGCCTCTCGCGCTCGATCCTGTGCCTCCACGCGATTGACACCTTGGCGCCGTGGCCCGTACGCCACGTTTTCCAGCACGGTCATATGCGGGAACAGCGCGTAGTTCTGAAAGACAGTGTTCAGCGGTCGACGGTAGGGCGGCAGGCGGCTGACGTCCTGGCCATCGATGCTCAGGGTGCCGGAGTCCGGCTGCAGGAAGCCGGCGATCGAACGCAGCAATGTGGTCTTGCCACAGCCGCTGGGGCCGAGCAGAACAATGAACTCGCCCTGCTCGATGTCCAGGTGAATGTTGTCCAGTGCCCGGTAAGCCCCAAAGCTTTTGCAGACACTCTTTATGCTCAATAAAACTGACATTGCAGACCTCTTGAGCTAGTTGCTGGCGACTTTGCGGTTCCAGTCATTGGTGACGCTGGCGCGTTGCGCGTTGATCTGGCTCCAGTCGAACAACCGCAGGCTTTCGATCGTGCCGCCCACACCCCATGGCAACTTGCGGGCCACGTCTTCGGACACTTGAACGTCTTTCACCGCCGGGCCCAGGTAGAGCTTGCCGGCAAGGCAGGAGGCTGCTTCTTTTGTCAGGGCGGTATTGATGAATTGCTCGGCGGCCTTGCTGTTTCGCGCACCCTTGATCAGATGCAAACGCGCGTCGGTTGCCCAGGCACCTTCTGCGGGAATGGTGAAAGCGATCGGGGCGCCTTTGTCGATAAGGTCCCAGGCGCCGACATTAAAGTGAGCGCCGATGACCGCCTCGCCGCTTTGGAAGGCATTGGTGGCAGCGCCGGAGCTGTCGAAAAACAGCGCTGTATCGAGCGCGCCGAGCTTGCCGTAGACCGGCGCCAGGTCGGTCTTGTCTATGCCCCAGACATCGGCCATGAAGAATACAAACGGCACCCCGGAAGAGTTGGCTGGCGAAGGCAGGGCAATTGCACCGGCATATTCCGGCTTCCACAGGTCTTTCCAACTGGTTGGCGCTTGTTTGATTTCCTGAGTGTTGTAGGTCAGGCCCAGTGAGTAGAAGCCTGTGCTGACAGCAAAGGCGTGGCCTGCGTTGGTGTAGACCGCTTTTTCAAGCACATTTTTCAGGTTGGGAATGGCGGCCGGGTCGAGGTCGGCGATGACGCCTGCGGCATGGGCCATTTCACTTATGCCGCCGTCCATCCAGGCCACGTCGATTGTCGGGCTGGACTTTTGCTGCTGGAGTTTTGCCAAGGTGGTCGTGGAGGTACCGACTTCGGGTGCGACGGTAATTCCGGTCGCCTTGGTGAAGGGTTCTGCGACACAACTGAGGAACGCTTCGCCCCAATTGCCGCCGTACAACGCAACGGTCAGCTTCTGCTGTTCTGCCATGGCGCCTTGTGAGGAGATGCAGCCGGCCAGCAACAGCGCGACTGTGATTTGATTACGAGTCTTGAGTCTCATGTCATGTCCTCTGGGGAGTTGTTTTTTTATGTTCCCCTTGTCTGCATCTTGCTCGCAGCACAGCTGCGAGGCTTGCACAGTGGGGTCTTAAAGTTGAATAGTTAGGTCATGCTAAAAATGACCCAGATAAACAGCGTTTACCATGCTTCGGCCGACCAGCCCGGTCCCGAGGCAGGCACTGGCCCGCAACTGTCGGTGGGGTTGGTCCTGCTGGATCAATTCACCCTTGCTGCGTTTTCAGGCTTTGTGGACGTGTTGCGGTTATCGGCCGATCTGGGCGGCGGCAGCCGGCAGATCCATACCGCGTGGAAAGTCATGAGTGTCGATGGGCTTCCCCGCACCTCGAGTGCCGGCATTGTGCTGGAAGTTTCCGGCGGCCTTGCGCAGGATCCGGGCGAATTTGATTATGTGGCTATTTGTGGTGGCAACGACTACCCCAATCCCCACCAACCCAAGGCCTTGCGCGATTGGCTGCAGCGCGCAGCCAACAGTCGAGCGCGTTTGCTGGGCATCTGCACGGGAACCTTCGCATTGGCGCAAGCGGGCGTGGTGGGTAACCGATCCGTGTGCGTGCATTGGAATGTGCTGGATGCATTTCGCGCACGCTTCCCGAAGACACCCGCAGCAGTCGATCATCTGTTCATCGATGAGGGAGACTTGATCACCTGCGCCGGTTCCACGGCAGCGATTGACTTGGGCTTGTACCTGGTGGCGCGACACTGTGGGCGAGAAAAGGCCCAGCAAGCGGTTAGGCACATGATGTTGCAAGGCATTCGCCAGGGGCGCCAGCCACAGGCGCATTTCTATGCGAACCTGGCTGACATCAAGGACGAGCGGGTGCGGCAGGCTGCACACTATATCGAACAGCGCATGGACAGCCTGCCAACCCTGGATGCGATTGCTCGATACGTGGGGCTGGGGCGGCGGCAACTGACACGTGCTTTCCAGCAATCGCTCGGTATTTCGCCCATGGAGTTCCAACGCTCATTGCGTATCGAATACGGCAGTTGGTTGCTGGTAAACAGTCACAGCAGCATCACTCAGATCGCGATGGATTGTGGGTTTTCCGATGGTGCGCATTTCTCCCGCGAGTTCCGTACTCGCTTCGGTATGTCACCGCGTGAGTTCCAGCGCCAAGGCGGAGCAGGTTGATCCGTCCGTCAAGCGTCGGCGTCTCTTTTATAAGTAGGAAAACTTGGAAGCCTATTTCATATAGAAGGGTTGTTCATTTTTTGAGCACTAAGGACTTATTTTGAGAAGTTGAGGATTAGCCCTTGACGCCCCTGCGGATCCCTCTATAATTCGCCCCACTTCTGGCGCAGTCGAA
>CAYVPI010000136.1:0-14709 GCA_964453495.1 uncultured Pseudomonas sp.
TCGAAGAAATCGTTCATCAGCAGCGAACGGCACCAGGCATCGATGAGGATGTGGTGGTTGCTCATCATGAACCAGTAGCGTTGCGCTGCGACCTTGATCAGGCGCAGATGGAACGGTGCTTCGCGCAGCAGATCGAAACCGGCTTCGCGCTCGCGTTGGAGCAGCGCTTGCAGACGCGGCTCGTGGCTTTCCTCGGGCTCGCAGCTCCAGTCCAGGTAGTCGATGGGCGTGCTGCCAGGCTTGTGGATCACCTGCAGCATGTCTTCGCCGACGTTCCAGCAGAACGATGCGCGCAAGGCTTCATGCCGGGCGATCACCGCCTGCCAGGCCTGGGCGAAACGCTGCGGGTCGAGCTCGCTGTTGATGCGGTAGCGGTCCTGCATGTAATACAGGCCCGTGCCCGGTTCCAGCAGTGTGTGCAGCAGCATGCCTTCCTGCATCGGGGTCAACGGGTAGACATCCTCGATGCCGCCCGCCGCCACCGGCAATGCGTCGAGCTGGGCCTGGGTCAGGCGTGCCAACGGGAAGTCGGACGGGGTCAGGCCACCGCTGCTGTCGTCCAGGCAGTGGGCGATCAGGCTACGCAACTCGCCCAGATGGGCTTCGGCCAGATCGGCAATGGCACCTGCGGCGTAGCGTTCGCGGCTGAAGGTCCAGCGCAGCACCAGTTCGCCACCGTACACCTGGCTGTCGATGCTCAGTTCGTTGGGCAATGGCGCTTCAGGGTCATGGGCAACGCCTGCGGACTCTTCAACCGGATGGAACAACGCACCGTCGCCGAAGCTCTGGTCGAACTGGCCGAGGTAGTTGAAGGTGATCGGTGCTTGCGGCAAGGCCGCCATGCTCGCGCGGCTGGCGTCATCGGCCAGGTAGCGCAGCACGCCATAGCCAAGGCCCTTGTGCGGCAAGGCGCGCAGTTGTTCCTTGATCGCCTTGATCGAGTCGCCCTGCCCTTGCTCGCTTGCGCAGGACACGGGTGTCAGTCGCACAGGGTAGGCACTGGTGAACCAGCCCACGGTGCGGGTCAGGTCGATCTCATCGAACAGAGTCTCACGGCCGTGGCCTTCGAGCTGAACCAGCGCCGAGGGTTGTTCGGTCCAGCGGCAAACCACCCGTGCCAGCGCAGTCAGCAGCAGATCGTTGACCTGGGTTCGATAGGCCGCAGGTGCCTGCTGCAGCAGCTGGCGCGTTTGTGCCGCATCCAGGCGCACGCTGACGGTTTCGGCCAGGCGGTTATGCCGACCGCCTTGGGCATTGACGCCCGGCAGCTCGGTTGCCGAGCCGCCGAGGCGTTCGGTCCAGCCAAGCAGTTCCTCGCGCAGGGGTTCGCTGCCGGCGTAGGCCTGCAAGCGAGCAGCCCAGTCGCGCAGCGCGCCGGTCTTGGCCGGCAATGCCAGCGGCTGGCCGGCAAGCAACTGACGATAGGCCGATTGCAGATCGTCCAACAGAATACGCCAGGACACACCATCGACCACCAGGTGGTGGATGGTCAGCAGCAAGCGCTGCTCGCCGTTCGGCCCGTCCACCAGCACAGCACGGACCAATGGCCCATTGCGCAGGTCGAGGCTGCGTTGCGCTTCACTGTACAGGTCAGTGCAATCGTCCATCGACACGACTTGTGCCTGGCGCAGCAGGTTGCGGTCGGGGACGGCGCGATATTCGGCGTGCCACTGCCCGCCCTCGTGGCTGAAAGTCAGGCGCAAGGCATCGTGCTGGTGCAACACGGCCAGCAGTGCCTGTTCGAGTAAAGGCGCGTCGAGACGCTGCAACGGCTCGAGCACCAGTGCCTGGTTCCAGTGCTGGCGCTGGGTAATGTCGCTTTCAAAGAACCAGTGCTGGATCGGCGTGAAGCCCGATTCGCCACTGAGCAGCCCTTGTTCGGCGCTGACCTGGGCCGTCTGGGTCGCCACGGCAGCCAGGCTTTGCACAGTCTGGTGCTGGAACAGATCACGCGGGCTGAAATGAATCCCCGCCTGCCGGGCCCGGCTGACCACCTGGATCGACAGGATCGAATCACCACCCAGCTCAAAGAAGTTGTCGTTCAGCGACACCTGCCCAAGGTTCAGCACTTGGGCCCAGATCTCGGCCAGGCATTGCTCCAGCGCGTTGCTCGGTGCCTCGTAGGCCTGACGATTGAGGCTTGGGTCCGGCGCCGGCAAGGCTCGCCGGTCGAGTTTGCCGTTGACCGTCAGCGGCATGGCGTCCAGGAAGATCAAGTGAGTCGGCACCATGTAGTCCGGCAGTTGGCTGCGCAGATGGCTCTTCAGCGCTTCGCGCAGTTGCGCCTGTTGCTCATCGCCGGCCGCATCGCTGACCAGATAGCCAGCGAGCTGCTTGCCACCCGGCATGTCCAGCGCCAGGACCACGGCTTCGCGAATGCCCGGGCGCTCAAGCAGACGGCTTTCGATCTCTCCCAGTTCAATGCGAAAGCCACGGATCTTCACCTGATGGTCGATGCGCCCCAGGTATTCCACCAGGCCATCGGCACGCTGGCGTACCAGGTCGCCGGTGCGGTACAGCCGCCCGCCAACCTGTGAGAACGGGTCGGCAACGAAACGCTCGGCGGTCAGGGCCGCGCGCTCATGGTAGCCCTGGGCCAGGCCCGCGCCTCCGATGTACAGCTCGCCGGTCGCACCTTGCGGCACCAGCGCCAGGTCGGCGTCGAGAATGTAAGCTACCCGCGCCCCGACGATGCTGCCGATCGGCACGCTGGCGGCGCCCTCCTCCAGTTGTGCCGGTGCCAGGCTTGCCAACGGCATCACCACGGTTTCGGTCGGGCCGTAGGCGTTGAAGAACAGCACAGGCTGGAAAGCTGCACGGATACGCTGCAAGTGTTCGCCGGTCAGGGCCTCACCGCCAGTGATGCACATGCGTACCGGCAGGGTCTGTTCCTGGGTCGCCAGCCATTGCGCCAACTGACTGCCATAGCTTGGGGTGAAACCAAGGATGTTGACCTTCTGCTGGCGGATCAGTTCGCAGATTTCCTCGGCATCCCATTGCCCCTGGGCGCGCAGCACCACGCGAGCGCCGCTGAGCAGCGGTACCAGCAAACGCTCGGTGGCGGCGTCGAAGTTGATCGAATAGAAATGCAGTTCACAATCATCCGGGCGCATGTCAAAGCGTTCGATCACCGCCTGGCAGTGCATGGCGATTTCCCCGTGGGACACCACCACGCCCTTGGGCTTGCCGGTGGAGCCCGAGGTGTAGATCAGGTACGCCTGGTGCTGCGCCAAGTTGACCTGCGGTGGCGTGCTGGACGGGTAGCCGGCCAGTGCCGGGCCATCCTGATCCAGGCACCAGCGCGCCACACTCGGTGGTAACTCGCCCAGAGCGTTCAGAAGCTCGGCGTGGCTCAACAGCAGGCCGATGCCACTGTCTTCGATCATGTAATGCAGGCGGTCCAGCGGGTATTCCGGGTCCAGCGGTACATAGGCGCCACCAGCCTTGAGAATCGCCAGCAGGCCTACCACCATCTCCAGCGATCGCTTCAGGGCCAGCCCGACGCGCACCTGCGGGCCGACACCTTGCTCGCGCAGGCGCCAGGCCAGGCGGTTGGCCCGCTTATCCAGTTCGGCATAGCTCAGGGTCTGGCCGGCAAAGGTCAGCGCCGGCGCATCGGGGCGGGCCTGCACCTGTTGGCTGAACAGGTTGTGAATGCAGTCGTCCAGGTGGTGCTCCGTGGCAGGAGAAGCCAGGCTGTCCAGCAGCGCTTGCTGTTCTTCGCCGTGCAACAGGGGCAATTCACTCAGGCGCTGGGCGGGGTCGGCCAACAAGGCCTCCAATACGTTGCGCCAGTGACCGGCCATGCGTGCGATGCTCGGTTCGTCAAACAAATCGGTGCTATAGGTCAGGCAGCAACCCAGGCGATGGTCCAGGTCGGTGACTTCCAGGTTGAGGTCGAACTTGGTGGCACGGGCATCGTTGACCAGGTACTCGACCTTCATCGCGCCCAGGGTCCGGCTTTGCTGGAATTCCCAGCGCTGGACGTTGCACATCACCTGGAACAACGGGTTGTAGGCTGCGCTACGGCTCGGTTGCAGTGCATCGACCAGATGATCGAACGGCAAATCCTGATGGGACTGGCCTTCGACCACGGTGTGGCGCACCTGCTCGAACAACTCGCCGACACGCATCTGTCCATCGAGCTGGCAACGCAACACCTGGGTGTTGAGGAAGGCGCCGATCAGCCCTTCGCTTTCCGGACGAATGCGGTTGGCCACCGGCGCACCGATACGCAGGTCGGTCTGGCCACTGTAGCGATACAGCAATACTGCCAACGCGGCCGTCATGGTCATGAACAACGTCAGGCCATTGCGGGCATTGAAATCACGCACCCGTACTGCCAGATCATCGCTCAGCTCGAAGCGGTACAACTCGCCGCGATGACTCTGCACCGGTGGCCGTGGGCGATCGCTCGGCAGTTCCAGCAGCGGGTGCTCGTTGCCCAGTTGCGCGGTCCAGTAGTCCAGTTGGCGTTGACGCTCACCGGCTTCCAGCCACTGGCGCTGCCAGACGCTGTAGTCCAGGTACTGCACCGGCAACGGCGCTAATGGCGACTCGCGGTCGTCGATAAAGGCTTCGTAGAGGGCGCTCAGCTCCCGGGCGAAAATGTCCATCGCCCAACCTTCGGTGACGATGTGGTGCAACGTCAGTACGAAGTAATGGGTCTGTTCGCCGGCCTTGACCAGATGGGCGCGTAACAGAGGACCGGTTTCCAGGTCAAACGGTTGGTGCGCTTCACTGTCGGCCATTGCCTGCAGCTGCTGCTGGCAGCGATCCTCGTCCAGGCTGGAGAAATCCTGCCAGGTGAGCGTGAAACCGGTTTCGGGGTTGACCCTCTGGTAGGCCACGCCGTCGATGCTCGGGAAGGTCGTGCGCAAGGTTTCATGGCGCCGGATCAATGCCTGCAATGCCGCCTCGAAGCGTGCCACGTCCAGCACGCCACTCAAGCGCGCCATGCCGCCGACGTTGTAGGCCGGGCTGTCGGGCTCCATCTGCCAGAGGAACCACATGCGTTGTTGCGAGTAAGACAGTGGCACCGGTTGGCCGCGGTCGACCGCAACAATGGCCGCCTGCTGGTTACGCTCACCGCCCGCCTGCAGCTGCTGCACGCGCTCAGCGAATTCGCCCAGCTCACTGGCTTCGAACAACACCCGCAGTGCCAGCTCCACATCGCAGGCCTGGCGAACGCGGGAAATGATCTGCGTGGCCAACAACGAATGGCCGCCCAGGGCAAAGAAGTCATCGCGCAGGCTGATGTTCGGCAGACCCAGCACTTCGCGCCAGATCGCTGCAATCTGTTGCTCCAGTGCCGACTGCGGTTCGACATGCTCGCGTACTTGCCACACCGGCTCCGGCAAGGCACGCCGGTCCAGCTTGCCGCTGGGGCTCAGGGGCATGGCAGCCAGGCACATCAGTTGCGCCGGGACCATGTATTCAGGCAGCTCGGCTGCCAGCCCCGTCTTGAGCGACTGGACGTGATCCTGTTCGGATTGTGCGTAGCCTGCCTTGGCCGTGAAGTAGCCAATCAGCTGCTGACCTGCAACCGTATTGCGCACCAGCACTACGGCCTGGTCGACGCCCGCCTGGGCACGCAGACGGGCTTCGATTTCTTCAGGCTCGACGCGCAAGCCGCGCAGTTTGACCTGCTGGTCGAGGCGCCCCAAATATTCCAGCACACCATCGGCACGCCAGCGCGCGCGGTCACCGGTGCGGTACAAACGCGCACCCGCCTCGCCCAGGGGGTCGGCGACGAAACGCTCGGCGGTCAGGCCCGGCCGCCCCAGGTAGCCCCGGGCAAGGCCGATGCCACCGATGCACAGTTCACCCGGCACACCGCTGGGCAGTGGGTTGAGGTCGCTGTCCAGCACGCGGCAGACCACGTTGCCTAGCGGCCGGCCAATCGGTGAGCTTGCGTCATCTTGGGCCTGGCAGTGCCAATGGGTGACGTTGATGGCGGTTTCGGTCGGGCCGTAGCGGTTGTGCAACTGCACCGCTGGCAACTGCGCCAGCACCTGGTTGCGCAACTGCGCCGGCAGGGCTTCGCCACCGGAGAAAAGCCTGCGCAAGCTCGTGCACTGCGCCGCCAGCGGTTCATTGATGAACAGCTGCAGCAGCGGCGGCACGAAATGCAGGGTGGTCACGCCATGCTCACGCACCAGCTGCGCGATGCGATGGGGGTCGCGGTGTTCGCCAGGTCCCGCCAGTAGCAAACGGCAACCGGTGATCAGCGGCCAGAAGCATTCCCACACCGACACGTCGAAACTGATCGGCGCCTTCTGCATGAGCACGTCGGACTCATCGAGCCGGTAGGTGTTCTGCATCCACTGCAAGCGCTCGGCAAGGGCGCCATGGCTGTTGCCGACGCCCTTGGGCTGACCGGTGGAACCGGAGGTGTAGATCACGTAGGCGAGGTTGTCGCCGTGCACTTGCACGTCCGGGGCATGGGGCGACCAGCCTTCGAGGTGCAGCAGGTCCATGGCGATAACACTGACGCCCTCAGTCGCAGGCAGGGCATCGAGCAGTTGGCTCTGGGTCAACAGCAGCGCCACACCGCTGTCTTGGAGCATGTAGGCCAGGCGCTCGGCCGGGTAGCCCGGGTCCAGCGGCACATAGGCGCCACCAGCCTTGATGATGGCCAGCAGGCCGATCAGCAGCTGCGGTGAACGTTCGGCGGCAATGGCCACGCACACATCCGGCCCCACGCCCTTGTCGCTCAGGTAATGGGCCAGGCGGTTGGCTTGGCTGTGCAGCGCAGCGTAATCCAGGCTACCGCCCTCCCACATCAGGGCGATACGCTCGGGGGTCTGCAGCGACTGCTGGTTGAGCAATTCCGGCAACCAGCGCGCGGCAGGCGTGCATAGCACACTGCTCCACTGCTGCTGATAGGCCTGCTCGTCGGCGCTCAATAGCTGCACGTCACCGATGGCCAACTGTGGCTGTGCGCTGACCTGGCGCAACAGGCTGACAAAATGCTCGGCCAGCCTTGCGATGGTGGCTTCATCAAACAACTCGTCGGCGTAGTCGAAAGACAGGTTCAGGCGGCCATTGCGGTCCTCTTCGCTGTGCAGTTGCAGGTCGAACTTGGCCTCACGGCTGTGCCAGGGCATTTCGTCTGCGAGCAGGCCAGGCAAGCGGCGCAAGGCACCGAGGTCGCGTTGCTGATGGTTGAACATGACCTGGAACAGGCCGCGTTCCCGCGCTTCGGGGAAGGCTTCGAGCAATTGCTCGAACGGCAGGTCCTGGTTGGCCTGGGCACCAAGCGTCGCCTGGCGGGTGCGGGCCAACAGGTCGGCAAATGGCGTGCGCCCATCCAACTCGCCGCGCAATACCAGGGTATTGATGAAAAAGCCCACCAGGCCTTGGGTTTCCAGGCGCGGACGGTTGGCACCGGGCACGCCGATGCGAATGTCGGTCTGGCCGCTGTAGCGATGCAACAGGCTCTGGAACGCCGCCAGCAACAGCATGAACGGGGTCGACTGATAGCCCAGTGCGGTTTTGCGTACGGCTTCGCTGAGGGTTGCGTCCAGGCGCAGGCTCAGCCGCGATGCGGTGTGATGCTGCTGTGCCGCACGCGGGTGATCGGTGGCCAGGTCGAGCGCGGGCTGCTCATCGCCCAATTGGGTTTTCCAGTAGGCGAGTTGCCGCTGGGCTTCACCCTGGGCCAGCCATTGGCGCTGCCAGCTGCCGTAGTCGGCGTACTGCAACGGCAACGGCGCCAGCTCGGCGCGTTGCCCCTGGGTCGCGGCACTGTAAAGCCGCGCAAATTCATCGATCAGAATGTTCAGCGACCAGCCATCGGCAATGATGTGGTGCAGGGTCACCAGCAGGTGATGCTGATCTTCGTCCAGGCGCAGCAATGTCACCCGCACCAAGGGGCCTTGCTCGAGATTAAATGGCGCCCGGGCGTCGTCTTCGCGAATCTGCCGCGCAAGTTTTTCCCGCTGATCGTCAGGCAGCCCGCTGAGATCGACCAACTCGACAGTGAAGTTGCCAGCCTCGTCAATATGTTGCATAGCCTGACCATCGCGCTCGTAAAAGCGCGTGCGCAAGGATTCGTGCCGCTCGGCCAGGCGCTGGAAGCTGCTGCGCAGGGCCGCCTCGTCCAGTTCGCCGCGCAGGCTCAGGGCGGCGGGAATGTTGTAGGCATGGCTGTCCGGTTCCAGCTGCCAGAGGAACCACAAACGGTTCTGGGCCAAGGATTGCGGCAGGCATTCGCTGCGGGGCAGTTGGGTGATTGCGCCTTGGGCCAAACCGCCGTCTTGTTGTTGCTGCGCGACCTGCGCGGTGAAGGCACCCAGGGTCGGTGCTTCGAACAGCAAGCGCAGGTTGAGCTCCATGCCGAGCGCGTCGCGCAGGCTCGCAACCACTTGGGTGGCGAGAATCGAGTTGCCGCCCAACAAGAAGAAATGGTCGTCACTGGCGACGTTGTCCAGATTCAGGTGCTCGGCCCAGATTCGGCCGATTTGCACCTCCAGTGCAGTGCCTGCAGCGTTCAACTCGCTCATTGCGGCTTCGGCGTTGCCGGGGAACTGCGCATAGCTGTCGAGGCTGCCATCGGCCAAGCGTTCGCGGCACGCCGAGCGCTGCAGCTTGCCGCTGGAGGTCTTGGGCAAGGCACCGGGATTGAGCAAGACCACCACGCTCGGCACTTGCTGGTAGGCTTCGGCCACGGCCTGGCGCAGGGTCTTGACCAGCGCCTCCGGGCTCAGGATCTTCTGCACGCTGCGACTGATCTCCGCGGCAATGCCGATGCCCTCCTCACCATCGACGGTAACGGCAAACGCCGCCACCCGCCCTTTGCGCACCACCTCGACTTCACGCTCGATGGTGTGTTCGATGTCTTGCGGGTAGAGGTTGTGCCCGCGCACGATCAGCATGTCTTTCAGACGACCAGTGATGTACAGCTCGCCATCACGCATAAAGCCCAGGTCGCCAGTGCGCAGCCAGGTGCGGCCGTCCTGCGCGACGAAACTTTGTGCCGTTGCTTCAGGGTTGCGCCAGTAGCCATGGGCAATACTCGGCCCGGCAGCCCAGACCTCACCGACGGCGTTTTCCCCCAGCACGGCCAGGCTCAGAGGTTGCACTACACGCACGGCGTGGTCCGGCTGATCGGTACCGCAACTCATGACGGTGCTGCCCTGGCCTGGCGCGGCTTGGTGCTGGGCCAGTGCGCGATCGTCCAGGCGCAATGCGCCAATGCCTTGGCCTCGCTGGCCGCCAGCGACAAACAGGGTGGCCTCGGCCAGACCGTATGAGGCGAAATAGCTCTGTTCGCTGAAACCGCAGGCAGCGAATTTGGCGGCAAATTGCTGCAGGGTGTCGAAGCGAATAGGCTCGGAACCCGAATACGCGACACGCCAGCCACTGAGGTCCAGGCGCGCCAGTGCTGCCTCGCTGACCCGTTCGCTACACAGGCGGTAAGCGAAATCCGGACCGCCACTGATAGTGCCGCCAAATTCGCTGATTGCTTCCAGCCAACGCACCGGCCGCGCCAGGAAATAGGCCGGGGACATCAGCACGCAAGGCACGCCGCTGAAAATCGGCTGCAGCAGCCCGCCAATCAAGCCCATGTCGTGGTACAGCGGCAGCCAGCTGACGATCACGTCATCAGGGTTCAGATCGATACCAAAACCCCGGCGGATCAGCTGTTCATTGGCTACCAGGTTGCCGTGGCTGACCTGCACGCCTTTAGGCAGCGAGGTCGAGCCGGAGGTGTATTGCAAGAAGGCGATGTCATCCGCTGCCAGGTCCGGCATTTGCCAGCGACCGGCCAGGGCGCTTTCCAGGTTATCAACGCACAGCAACTGCGGCGCGCCAGGTACCGACAGCGCCTCCATGCCCAGCAGCGGTTCGCGCAAGGCGGCGCTGGTCAATACCAACTGCGGCTGCGCATCGGCAATGATCGACACCAGGCGTTCTTGATGATGCCGGCGCGACGACTCCGGCGGATACGCCGGCACCGCGATCACCCCGGCATACAGGCAGCCAAAAAACGCCGCGACATAATCCGGACCGCTGGGAAACAACAGGACCGCGCGATCACCCACACCCGCACTGCCCTGCAACGCCGCCGCAATGGTCCTGGCGCGCAAGTCCAGGTCGCGGTAACTGAGCACGGCGCCCTGTTGCGAATCGTCGGCCAGAAAACGCAAAGCCAGACGGTCCGGCGTCGATGCCGCGCGGTGTTGAAGGGCATGGGCCAGGGTTTGGGGGAGTTCGAACGCGTCCATCATGAAAGTCCTGAGTGGATTCGGTGAGCCAATTAATTGGGTCGAAAAGGCGGGGCGAGAGCTGAGAGCCTTGGCCGAGACGGCTGTGCGGCCTGTTACCCAAGAGAACGGATGGCCCTTGGGAATAATTAGTCGAGAGCAGGAGGGTGATTCCGTCGGCAAGCACTCGGCCGATTACATGAGAACTTCAGGAGGTGAACATTTCTTGTTCACAATTGACAATAATTATCATTAGCCGTAACTTGTTACGCGATGTGTAGGGCGCCTTCCAATAACATTCGCCCTGTTATCTCCTTCGCTCTTAGGTGATTCCATGACGGAACAACTCTCCAGCCGCAGCCATTCGCCTCTGCTCCAGGCCTTTATCGAAAACCGCCTGACCCTGGTCAAAATCGCAGCACGCATTACCGGCTGCAGGTCACGCGCAGAAGACGTGGTGCAGGATGCATTCTTCCGGTTGCAATCAGCCCCCCAGATCACCTCCTCGATCAAGGCTCAGCTCAGCTACCTCTTTCAGATCGTGCGTAACCTGGCCATCGACCATTACCGCAAGCAGGCGCTGGAACTGAAGTATTCGGGGCCGGAAGAGGAAGGCCTGGATGTGGTGATTCAAGGCGCTTCGCCGGAAACCTTGCACATCAATTTCTCGACCCTGGAGCATATCGCCGATGCGCTGACCGAGCTGCCGGAGCGAACCCGCTACGCATTCGAGATGTATCGCCTGCACGGCGTGGCGCAGAAAGATATTGCCAAGGAGCTGGGTGTATCGCCGACCCTGGTGAATTTCATGATTCGCGATGCCCTGGTGCATTGCCGCAAACACTCGGCGGCGCACTGTATAGGAGTGGGCTTGCCCGCGATGAGGCCCTAGCAGACACCCAATACCTCACAACCAAAAAAAAGCGGGAGCTGCCGTCACAGCGCCCGCCAAAGACCGATGGCTGTGGCACCGGTCTGAAGCCGCTCTACGCCATGGAGCTAACGTAGCGCGGGTATTACTCGTAATCGTTTTGGCGTTAAAGCCCCCAGTGCAGCAGCAGCAGCACCAGCGCCACCAGGAACACCGTCTCCCCCACCATCAGCAAGATGGGCTTGATCCCCACAGCAGCAAGCTCCTTGAGCTGGGTCTTCATCCCCAGGGCACTGATGGACACCACCAGGCACCAGCGTGACAGTTCGTTGACCCCGCCCTGCACTGCCGGCGCTATCCAGCCGGTACTGTTGATGCACGCCAGGATCAGAAAGCCCACGGCAAACCATGGCAGCAGCGGTGGCCGCTTGCCGGTAGGGTCGGCGCCCTGCATACGGGTAATCATGGCGGCAGTCACAATCACCGGCAGCAGCATGGCCACCCGCATGAGCTTGACCACCGTGGCCGTGTCGCCGGTCTCGGTCGACATGCTGTAACCGGCGCCCACCACCTGGGCCACATCGTGGATGGTCGCGCCGAGGAACACGCCGGCGGTTTGCGGCGATAAATTGAAATAGTTGGCGATCATCGGGTAGACGATCATGGCCATGGTGGACAGTGCCGAAACCCCGATCACGGTGAACAGGGTGGCGCGCTCTTTCTGCGGATGGTTGGGCAGCGCCGCGGCCAGCGCCAGTGCCGCCGATGCGCCACAGATCGCCGTGGCGCCACCGGTGAGCATGCCGAACAAGCGCGAAAAGCCCAGGGCCTTGGCCGCAATCACCGAGACACTGATGGTCACCACCACCAGGATCACCACCAGCGCCACAGGCTTCCAGCCAAGGCCCGCAATCTGTTCAAGGGTGATGCGCATGCCCAGCAGGGCCACGCCGATGCGCAGTACGGTGCGTGCGGTGAACTCGATGCCGGCCTTGCAAATGCCTTCGCCGGCGAGAAAGTTCAGCGCCATGCCCAGCAACAAGGCGAACAGCATGACCGGAGCACCGTAGTGCTCGGACAGGAAAGTCGCTGCGGCGGCAACGGTCAGGCTAACGATAAAGCCCGGCGCCAGTTCGCGCGCACGGCTTTGGATTTGGGTCAGAGCAATGGCGCTCATGGCGCGGACTCCTCGGCAACGATAACGATGTAAGCCTGGTCGTCGACCACCTCGATCGGGTAGTTGTTGACCTTGAGCTTGGTGGAATTAAGCAGGTAGCCGCTGGCGAGGTCGAAACGCAAACCGTGGGCGCAGCACTGAATCACTCGCCCGTCCAGACGCCCGCCACACAACGACGCACCTTGATGCGGGCAACTGTCGTCGATGGCATAGAACTGACCATCAACGTTAAACAATGCCAGGCTCTTGCCGTCGAATTCGAACAGCGAACGGCCACCGGTTTGCGGAAGTTTGTTGGCAGGTACGGCTACACGCAGTTTCATGACGGTTGCCGCTCCTTTTCGTCGAGCAGCAGTGCTTCGCACATGGCCTCGAACAACACCGCAGCCGGCTGTGCCCCACTGATGGTCAGCAGGCGGTTGATGCGAAAATAAGGCACGCTCTTGACCAGCGCCGCGCCGTTGCCCACATAAGGGCTGGCATCGCCGCGCAAACAATCGGCCACGGCCGCACGGTCAAAACCGCACGCCTGGGCGATGGTCAGCAGTGTGTCCTGGCAACCCAGGTCTTCGCCGCGCTGGAAGTAGGCGCTGAACAAGCGCTCCAACAACGCATCACGCTGCAAAGCGCTGCCGAGCGCAGCAGCCCGCTCCAGCAAGCGATGCGCATCGGCGGTGTTGGGCATGCGCTCGATGGCAGTCAAATCAATGGCCAGGCCGACCGCAGCCGCGGCTTGCTGAACCTGCGCCTGACGCGCGCGCACCGCATCGGCACTGCCCAGGCGTTGCAAGTAGAACGAGGCGAAAGGCTCGCCTTGTGCCGGGATATGCGGCAGCAACTGCGACCCTTGCCAGGTCAGGGTGACTTCCACATCCGGTTGCTCAACGCGCAACCGGTCCAGTGCGATCTCCAACTGACGCTTGCCGATCAGGCACCAGGGGCAGATGAAGTCGAAAAACACTTCAATGTTCAGACGATGACTCACGATCTCACCTCTAATACTGCGTCGCCGACCGGCGCCGTGACGCTCTCGCCGGCCAGGCGAGCAATGTCGTTTTGGTAATGGCACCGGGCATAGAAAAACACTGCTGCAGCTGCGATGCTGATCAGCGGCACCAGCTGGAAGGCTGCCTGCAAACCGATCAGGTCCGAGACCTTGCCGGTCACGAAGGGGCCCGGGGCCAGGCCCAGCATGTTGTTGACCAGGGTCAGGGTGGCGAACGCCGTGCCATGCACCGAGTAATGGGTCAGGTTGGCAACCATGGCCCCGGCAGGGCCGGTAATGCCTGTGGCAATCAGCATGCCCAGGCAGATCAGTACCAGTTGCAACGGCCCCGGCGGCAATGCGAAGGCGATCGACAACAGCAGGCAGCTGCCCAGGCAGTAGGCAATGGCCAGGGTCACTTTGCGCTCGGCCGTTTTCTGGCTGAGGCGGTCGCTGAGCATGCCGCACAGGATCATCCCGGCGCCGCTGCACAACACGATCAGTGCAGCCAGGCCACCAGCCTTGTCCGCACCCATGTCGTAGTAACGGTTCAGGTAGCTGGGCATCCATACCACCACAGTGGCACCGACGAACAATTGCAGGCCACTGCCGATGTACGCACTGACCACCGAGCGGCTGCAATACAGCGTGCGCAATGGGCGCTTGACTGCGGCAGCAGCCTTGTTGACCGCATGGATAGCGCGTTGAGGAGCGATACGTGCCTCCTTGACGATGATCGGATACAGCGCCGCCAACAGCAGGCCAAACAGCGCCATGCCGGCGAACGACCAACGCCAGCCCAGCTTCGCCGCAATCACGCCGCCCAGGGCCATGCCCAACACTGCACCAAACATGCCGCCGGCCATGAAGGCACTGGAAAGCGTTGCACGCATGTGCTTGGGAAATACGGAAATCACTACGGCAATACCGACACTGCCGTACGCTGCTTCACCGACACCCACCATGAAGCGGGCAATAAACATGTGCTCATAGCTCTCGGCCAGGGCACAACCAAGGGTCGCCACACTCCAGAGCATGGCCATCAGCGCCAGGCTCTTGACCCGGCCGAAACGGTCGGCCAGCAGCGAAAGAGGGAACGTCAACAGGCCTACCATCAAGGCGACGATGCCGCTGAGCAGGCCGAGTTGGCCATCCGTCAGCGCCCATTCGCTCTTGAGCAGGGGGAACACGGCATTGAGGACTTGCCGTGACATATAGTCGGAAATCAACAGACCAAAGGTCAGTGCGAAGACAATCCAGGCGTACTTGCGCTCAACCACGACGGCATTCGGATCTTCGTCGGTTGCGGCGCTGGTGTGAAAGGCCATGCTGCCTCCTCAGGCGTAACTTGTATTTGTTTTTATATAAAGCATGTGCAACGTGTTACGTGGGGCAGGCGGCGTTTGCCGCCCGCCCCTGTTTTTTCAACCGCGCTGTGGAACGCCCTTCTGGCCGGGCTTGCGGT
>CAYVPI010000137.1:0-14666 GCA_964453495.1 uncultured Pseudomonas sp.
GCAGAGATTTTGCCGCAGGCCAGACAGGGGAGCTACTTTTTCAACAGAATCGGCCGTTCACTGCCGGTCATGGCCACGAAGCAAGCTGGTCAAACCCGATGCAATTGGTGGTCAGAACGAATGCAAATGACCCGGGCAGGTCGAGTGCAAACGGATGGTCAAGTGGAGTGCAATTTCGCTCCCATGGTTGGGAAGCGGTTTTAGGCGCCCTTGCAGGCGCGTTTTTTGGGCTTTCACTGGTTTAGAGGTCACTTGGTCTTGTTGAAGCTGGCTTGACGGGTCGCCGCATCGCAGCGATGGTCGTTAACGATAACGTGTGTGAACCGGATAAACGCGACGCACTTGAGGCCATCGCCGGCAACTGCTCCGACAGGTACGGCGTTATCGGTGTTTCCCAGGATTGTGTGATGATCCACATAAAAGGCGGGACTGGCGATTGACCTCACAGGTATCCGGAGCAGCACGGAATGCTCACGAACTTTCTGGGCATTTTCTTCAATAATGACATTTTTTTGTTTTTCGTCGCAGCACAAGCCATAGGGGCATAGTCACGTCAGCCGGTGTGCAGGGGACCATAAATCATCCGTTACGGCGCTATGCAGTAAGTCAAGAAAGAGCTGCGTGCGAAGTGGCAGCTCCCGCTGGCTATAGACGATGTAAACGGAGTTGTAAGGTGGTAGTCGTAATTGCGGCAGCAGCAATTCCAGATGACCATCAAGAAGGTCTTGATGTGCAAGAAACCGAGACATGCAACCCCAGCCAGCGCCGCCCTTGATGGCCTGATACAGCGTTTCCGCGTTATTACTCCAGAACGCCACGCGCATCGGGGCGGATCGTTGGGTATTCATCTCATCCAGATACTTAAGGTGCTCAAAGCACATGCCGTCGCCGCTATAGGAGGCCGCTGGCAGGTTGAGCAGTCCAGACAAGCTAGTGATCGGCCCATGGCGTGCAACGAATTCATGCGACGCGACAAGGCATACAGGGTTGTTGCAAAGTTTACGCGCAAAGATTCTGGAGTCTTTGGGTTCGCCAATGCGGACGGCCAAATCGAAGCCTTGTGCAGTGAGATCGGTATTTCGGTTGTCCAGTTCCAGCTCCACAACGACGTGTGGATACAGCTGTTGATACCGCAACACTGTGGGGAGCACGTAACGATTGCCGAAATGAGTAGAGGAGGTTATGCGCAGCATTCCTCTTGCCTCTTGACAGGTTTCATCGGCGATCTGCCGGACCTCACCCAGCAATTCCTGGAGGCGACGCCCGCGCGCTGCAACGGCAATACCGGCTTCAGTCAACGAGAGTGATCGGGTGGTGCGCCTCAGTAGCTTCACACCCAGGGTCTTTTCCAGCGCAGCTACGCGGCGAGAAATGACAGAACGATCGATATAGAGTCGATCTGCCGCGGCTTGAAAGCTACCTGCATCCGCCACTGCCAAAAAACGCAGCAGGTCCTGCGGGTCTATGGGGCTAAGCCAGTCTTGGGGATACATGTGGTCTCCTGGAACGCATGGCCGTTTCATTTGCAGTCGTGCAATGAGAGCACGAATGAATTGCCAACTCTGCGCTATTTCCACTCAAGGCGAGCTCCTAGACTACGTCCATCCAAACTTTGATGGCATGTATATGAAAACATTAATCCAGGTTTTTCATCCCGATTTGCACGGCTCGCGAGTGAATTGCGTCTGGGCGGAGCGCCTGGGTAGTGAACCCGGTCTCCATGTACGTAAGCTCTATGAATTGTATCCGGACGGAAAGATCGACGTCGCTCGTGAACAATCAGTGATGGAAGCGCACGACCGAATTGTTTTTCAGCATCCACTGTTTTGGTATTCCGTACCGCCATTCATGAAGCAATGGCTCGATGACGTACTCACATACGGCTGGGCCTATGGTTCGCGAGGCACTGCTTTACAGGGCAAGGAATGGATAACCGCTATTTCCACGGGCGGGTCTGCACATACCTATCAGGCGGGCGGACTCAACCAGTTTTCCATCAGTGAAACGCTCAAGCCATTGCAGCAGACGGCTCACCTGATCGGCATGAAGTTCCTTCCCGCCTTTGTCTTTCATGACGCCGATCAAGCAACGCCAGAGCAAATTGTCGATTCCGCAGAACAGATGCTCGCGCATGTACTAAGACTCGACCTGGACAAGGGCGCCATTGCAGCTCATTAGATTTCTACGGTTCGTTCAAGAGCTTCTTATTGGCGTACCCGGTGCAGGGCACTCGGCTTTTCGGAGGGGAACATGGAAAATTTGCTCATTTCACATGCCAATCCAGTGAATGCTCGCTGGAAAACCGAGGAGGGGGCGGCCGACGAGCAACTGCTCGAGACCATTCTCAAGTTGCTCGATGTGCCTGAGCGTCAACCGATAGCGCTTGCCGATGTTGCGCAAGCACTCCTACTGTCGCCACGAACCTTGCGGCGTCGGTTGTTCGAGCTGAACACGCGTTTTAGCACGTTGATGGCTGAAGCCCGCAGGATGCATGTTCGTCGATACCTGACGCAAACCTCATGGTCCCTGGATCAGATAGCGGAGCATGTGGGCTATAGCGATGCGTCCAACCTCAGGCAGGCAGTCAAGCGGTTGACTGGTGAATCGCCACAAGACCTGCGCGCGCGCATGAAAGAAATGGCCACTAATAACCTTAGCGGTCAGCACTGACCGGGATACGGTGGGGCCAGCAGGAGACTTCGGTGCGCGGATTGCGAATGTGCGGGTGAGTACCTGCGATTACACAATCGTGGCTTGCCAGCGACGTTCGCTCGATCGGGTTTGCGCCTACAGGCACGGTGCATGAAGGCTTTTGTCATTCATTAGCCGTGTGGCGAAATCGTTAATCTTGGATGGAGTTTATATGAGTGGCCTGAAGCGGGTTTCCAATACAACATCGGTCGATAACATTTGCGAAATACTGGAGCGTGATGGTGGGATCATCATCGAGGATATGGTTTCCCGGAAGACGCTCGACGCCTTCTTTGCGGACATTCAACCTTTCCTCGACCGGGTGCAATTCAGTGCCGATGGATTCTCAGGTGCGAGAACACGACGGGTCTCTGCCTTGTTTGCCAAGTCGCTGCATACGGCAGAGATGCTTACTCAGCAACAGTTCATCGAAACAGCTGAGCGCTCATTGGCACATCCATTCCCGATGATGTCCGGTGACGCCCGTGTCATGGTGAAGCCAACCATTCAGGTGTGCTGCACGCAGGCAATCGATATCTGGCCGGGACAGAAAGCGCAGGACCTGCACCGCGACGACGGCATGTTCCACGTCCATCACCCTTCGACGCAGCAGACATTGCTGCAGACGCTATTCGCCGGCACGGACTTCACGGCTGAAAATGGTGGCACGCTGGTAATCCCGGGAAGCCATAAATGGGACATGGACCGTCGCCCGCGTCTGGAGGAAGCCATTCCGACCGAGATGAAGCGTGGTTCCGGGCTGATGTATTTCGGCAGCTGTTATCACGGCGGAGGTGCCAACACGACCGAAAACCAGCGTCGTGTCGCAATCGCGCTTTCGTTCACCCAGGGGTACCGACGCCAGGAAGAGAACCAGTATCTCGTCGTGCCCAGGGATACCGTGAAAAAGTACTCGCAACAGGTCCAGGAATTACTTGGCTACAAGATGTGCACCCCCTACTGCGGTTGGGTCGAGATGAACGAGCCGAGCATCGTTCTCAGGGACGAAGACTTCAGTATCGCCGCGGCAGCAAGTCCCTACGATGAGAGCATTCTGGCTGATGGAAAGCGTGCGGCAGGAACAGCATAAGTTCAATTGCAGATAGTTGTGGGCGGCAAAGTGATTGCGAATCAAGGCGTTGTTCTTCAATAACCTTGATGGCTCTTTCAAACAACAATAAAAAAACGTGGCCTCTATGAAACAAGTGAACGGTATTAGGGAGATTGATGTTCGCCCGCAAGGACTAGGGTTCGCTGCATTATTCGCGCAGGCCCTGGGAGCGATGGCACCACCCTATAACTGCATCGTGGTGGGGTCGGTAATTGCACTACTCTCCGGACATGGCATTGCGGCTGCTTTTTTGCTGGCCGGATTCGCAATGGTGTTCTACGGCATTACCATCGTTTCGCTGGCTGACAGTGCGACCTCGGCGCGTGGCCTCTACGGTATCGTTGGTTCAACACTGGGGCGACGCGCGGCTCTCTGGTTTGGCGGGGCGCTCGTGCTCAATGGGGTTTTTTCGATACCTGCCACCGTCGTGTCGGCCGCCTATCTTCTCCAGCTGATTGTAGGCGCCTGGGCACCTGACAACATGTTCGCGCAAAGCTGGTTACTCTGGGTGGCGATTCTTACTCCACTGGCGTTCCTCGTGTCCTATCTGGGTGCGGAAGTATCCGGTCGTGTTGTGCTGGCGATTATCGGGTGTGGGATGGTGGCAATCCTTTTTCTCGATGTGATCATTATCGGGCATGTCGGTTCGGCGGCTGTGCCGTGGTCTGCTCTCTATGCACCTGCCCAGAGTGGCCACGCAGATAGTACGGGAATGCTGCTTTCGGTCGGCGTCGCAGTGCTTACGCTGGCAGGAAGCGAGAGTGCAATTTACCTCGCCGGGGAGGCGAAAGATCCGAAGCGGCATATTCCATGGGCGGTGTATGGAAGCATTGGTGTCGCAGCGCTTTTCTACCTGCTCACTTCGCTGGCTTTTTCAGCGGCCCTCCCTTCTCATGCGCTTGTTGACCTCTGGGGGAAAAACGGCCCCGAGGTGATCAGCCAGCTTGGAACGACATATGTGGGCAAGGGGTTTGCGATTATCACCCTTTCGCTTGTTGCCGCTTCGGCATTGGCGGGTGTCATCAGTTTCACCAACTACATTGCCAGGGTGATGCTCGCGATGGCGCAGGATGGTTATCTTCCGGCGAGGTGTGCTGCGCTTGATGTCCGACAGTCACCGTGGTTTTCCATTACGGTACTGGCGGTGCTGACCGTTATCTCGTTTGCGCTGGGTTTTGTGATGGTGGGCGACCGTCAGGACAGCGCAATTACCTTCTTCACCTGGCTCTACTTCGCAGTCCCGATCTTCCTCATCTCAAATTATGTCCTCATCTGCGTGAGTGCGGTTGTTCGCGGAAAATCGAAAGGACATTCTGGTCTACGGACATACATCGCACCGCTTGTGACGGTAGCCATCATGTTACTTGCCGTGAAGTCGCAACTGACCCCTTTACCACCGGCGCCTTTCGATATCGCCTCGTGGTGTGCGTTCGGCCTGCTCGTTTTTATTGCCGGTTATGCCGAATGGGTTGTACGCGGTGAGGGGCGGCACAAGAGCATCGATACGAATGCCCAGCGTAGTTAGGGAGCCTCTGGGTAAGTCATCCGGTGTTGCACCAGGCTGACTTGCCCGTCCTCGCTCTACCCAGGCAGGCCAGTTTTTCTCCCGGTATTTCGATCTTCAGCGTTTCGGCTTATCCCGAATGACGCCGATAGCGCTTATCCCCACATTCATCAGTTGTTTGCGCATCCACTCAGGTTCGCAGGCGTCGCACGATGCCTGCTTTTTAAAAAAGGAACTCGCCTATGACACGTCTTCAAGTCAATGGTCAGGACAAAGACATCATTGCCCCAGACGAAATACCCCTCCTTTGGGCGCTGCGGGACGTGCTTGGCATGACTGGCACCAAGTTCGGTTGCGGCATGGCCATGTGTGGTGCCTGTACTGTCCACATGGACGGTACCCCCATCCGTTCTTGTGTCACTCCGATCGCGGCGGTGAGCGGGCGGGCGATCTCCACCATCGAAGGCATGGAGGCCGACCGAATTGGACAGGCAGTGCAGCGGGCCTGGCTCGAGAATAGCGTCCCCCAATGCGGATACTGTCAGTCCGGCCAGATCATGTCGGCCGTTAGCCTGCTCAAGACTACGCCTGCGCCCACCGAGCAGCAGATCGACGATGCCATGAGCGGCAACATCTGCCGCTGCGGCACCTATCCGCGCATTCGCGCTGCGATTCAGCAGGCCGCCAGACGCCTGGCCCAGAACGGCAAGTAATGACCGCTACCGCTCAACTATCTACCTGGCTGTGACAGGCCAGGCGGGCGGTCACGGGCATCTGGACTGCTGACAATCTGGCACAGGATCAGGCATTGATCGTGGCCTGTCCTGCGCGACTGGAGACACTGTATGGAAAGTGTTGATGTGCGGGTGCTGCGCGCTGCACGCGACTGGCATGCCGGTGGACACCGACTGATGCTGGTGACGGTGGTCAAGACCTGGGGCTCTTCGCCGCGACCGGTTGGCTCGATGATGGTGCTGCGTGAAGACGGCCGCTGCATGGGTTCGGTCTCTGGTGGCTGTATCGAGGATGACCTGATTTATCACTACACGCGTGCATACGGCGAGGCGGACATGCCGCAATCGGCGCCCAGGCTTGTGCGCTACGGCGTCACTGCAGACGAGGCGCATCGCTTTGGCCTGCCGTGCGGCGGCACGTTGGAACTGCTGCTGGAGTTCGTGCCGGATTTCGAGGCGCTCGATGAGCTGGTGCGGCGCTTGGAGTCGGGACAGCTTGTGCAGCGCACGGTGGATTGCATCTCCGGCGTGGTGACACTCGCACCCGCATCTGTGCCCGAGGCGCTCCAATTCGACGGCGCCACTCTGTCGAATACGTTGGGACCGCAGTACCGGATGTTGCTCATCGGCGCTGGCTCGCTGGCCGAGTACGTGGCGACCATGGCCCTGTTCAACGACTTCGCAGTGACGGTGTGTGACCCGCGCGCCGAGCACCGTGGCGCGTGGTCCGTGGCCGGTGTGCAGATCACCACTGAAATGCCTGACGACGCGGTGCGCACCCTGAGCCCCGACCCGCGCACCTGCATCGTGGCCTTGAGTCATGATCCCAGGCTCGATGACCTGGCCCTCCTGGAAGCACTGCACAGCCCCGCTTTCTACGTGGGCGCCATCGGCTCGCGCCGCAATGCGAGTAATCGCCGGCAACGCTTTATCGAGCACTTCGACGAGTCGGAAGAATCCTTGATGCGCCTGCATTCACCGGTGGGCCTGTACATCGCCAGCAAGACCCCCGCCGAAATCGCGGTGAGCGTGATGGCCGAGGTCCTGGCCGTCAAGAACGCTGTGATGCCGCTGCCCGGGAGGCGTGTCGAACCTGCCAAGGGGTAACTTGCGGTGCGCGTCTACGGCTGAAACTGCAAGGAGAGTGGGGAGCTCGGGGGTACATCAATGGACATCCCGCAGATCAATGCCTTTGGTTTCTTTCCAACTCCAGACCACGGCGGCAGCGATGAGGACCATCACGGTCACATACAGGTTAAAGATCCATTCCAGCTCCATGCTGCTGAACCAATTGCTCAGGTAGGGTGCCGTGCCACCGAATATGGCAACAGAGAGAGGGAGTGCGGTACCGAGCACACGGGCGCGGTAACGTGTGGGAATTTGCTCGGCAAGAATGGCGGGCATCGTTCCACCCACGCAGCCTGTCAATGCAAGCATTAGTCCTTGAGAGGCAAAGAGTGTCCATGGCTCGCTGGAGATGAAGCTGATCAAAGGGAACGAAAGCACGGCTACGGCCAAAAAATAGAAGACCGCCACGGGCTTGCGACCGATGCGGTCCGCGATCCAGCCCCAGGTGGGTGTGGAGATGATGTAGACGATCTGAGCGAACACGCTGGCTGTGAAAGCGTGGGCGGGATCCATTCCTCGCTGCGTAATAGCGAAGATGGCGGCATAGCCTGTCCAGATGTAATAGGGCAGGCCGACACCGGCCTGATAGAAGAAAATGCCCACGGCGCATTTGAAAATCCTGGCGCGGCTCCATGCACTGGCGCTTTGGGTATCGGCGACATGAGACTCGTGTATGTCGCTCTCCATCATGCCGCGGCGCAAGATGAACACCGCCAGGGACAAGAGTGCGCCAAGGCAGAACGGAAGCCGCCAGGCCCATGTAGCCATGTCGTCTGCGGGGATGAAGCGATTGAGTAATGCGCCAAGTAGCGTGGCCAGGATACTTCCCAGGCCGACGCTGAAGAACATGCTGCTAGACCAGAACGCCCGTCGTTCCCGAGGCGCGATTTCGGCCACGTAGGCATATGATGCGGTCGCTTCGCCGCCATGGGCGAAGCCCTGCAGCAGACGTGCGAGCAGAATCAGAAATGAAGCCCATCCACCAATTTGCGCATAGGTAGGAATCACGGCAATCATGAGGCTGCCAAAACCCATGAGCAGCATGCAACTCAATAGCACGCCCTTGCGGCCGATACGGTCGGCGCGTCGAGCGAAGAACATGCCACCTAGCGGTCTGGAGACAAAGCCAACTGCAAACACGGCCAGCGTGCCCAGCAAGGCAGATACCGGATCCGCCGGGTTGAACAGGGCCCCGGCGATATAGGTGGAAAACACGGCATAGAGGGTCCAGTCGAACCACTCCAAGGCATTGCCGAGTCCTGTCGCAATTATTGAGCGGCTTCGCAGCAATGTGCCAAGTGATGAGGTTGGTGTGGCCGTGGGCAAGGAACGATCCTCGTCCGCGATAGAGCTTGGGGGCGTGCTCATCGCTTGTCTCCGACAGGTAGAGATTCATGGTGGGACTTGGTGGGTGATGCAAAGGTGGCGAGCACGCCGTCAGTGCCGTCTTTCAACAGCTCGCTGATGTGCCTGTGGAACCCGTTGCCGTGGCATTGCGCAGGTTGGCCAATTGAGGGGCCAGGGGCAGTCGGTAAAGGCGCGGGCCACCTGCGTTCCTGATCGCATTGACGAGTGCCGCGATGGCCATGGGAACGCCGTATTCACCCAGTCCTTCAGGCGCGCGGTCGCTGTCGATGAAATGCACCTCAATGCGGGGCATTTCGTTCATTCTGAGTATCGGATAGTCGTGAAAGTTGGACTGCGTCACGCGCCCCTGCGCGAGGGTGATCTCGCTGTAGAGTGCATCGGTGAGCCCGAAGGCGATGCCGCCCTCGATCTGGGCTCTGGCATTATCGGGATTGATGATGCGGCCGCAATCGAGCATGGCCACGACACGGTCGATTTTCAGTTCGCCATGGCTCAGTGTGACTTCCGCTATCGCCGCCGCACCAGTAGAGCGGTACTCGGGCCAGTAGCTGAGATCATGCACGGCGAGGCCTTTGCCTCGCCCCGGTCCCGGCTTTTGGTCCCACTGCGCGATGCGGCCCAGTTCTTCGAGGACGCGGCGTTGCTTGTCGACACGCTCCACCTGCAGTTCCCGCTTTTCAAAGTCCGCTGGAATGTCCTCGGAGCGCAGCATCGAAAGTTGGTACTCAAGTGGATCGCGGCCCGCAAGTTCGGCGAGCTCATCGATGAAGCACTGGTTCATCCAGGTGTGCTGGGCAAAGCCGACCCCGCGTTTCCAACCGAATCGCAACGGTGTCTCACGCAGTTGGTATTCGACAAGTACGTTGGGAATGACTTGCGCAATACGCGTTTCACCGTAGGTTTGGTCGGTTGTCGTGCCACCCACGGATTTCGATGCCCACCCAACGATCTTGCCTGATCGATCAATCCCTGCTCGCAGCCGTGTAACGGTGAGTGGCGGATAGAAGCTGTGCTGGATCATTTCCTCGCGGCTCCAGGTCAGCTTGATGGGCACTCCTTTAATCGCTTTGGCGATCTGCACGGCCTGGGCGACAAAATCACTGTTGATGCGCCGGCCAAAGCCACCACCGGCCGGCAGCAAATGGAACTTCCCTTTCTCAGGCGCAAGGCCCGCGTAGTGCGCGGCAATGCGTAGGGCTTCATCGGCAAATTGGGTTCCGGTCCAGACCTCGAACTTGTCGTCTTCGACGCATGCGGTCGCGTTCAAAGGCTCCATGCAGGCGTGTTCGGTATAGGGCACCCAGAACTCTCGCTCCAGGGTTTGAGCGGATTCTGTGATCGCAGCCAAGGCATCGCCATCGTTGCGAAACGGCTTGAGATCGTTCGGCCAATGGGTGAGCGCGTGCAGGAATTCGTGTTCAAGAGATTGGCTGCTGAGCGCTGCATCCTTGGTTTCGCTCCAGACAATTGGAAGTGCATCCAGTGCTGTCCTGGCAGTCCACCAGTCATCGGCAATGACGGCAACGGCATCGTCCATGCCGTAGTCGATACCCCATCCGGGTGTGGCATCGTTGATGCCGCTGATACCGCCGCGGATGGGGACCACGGCTACGATGCCGGGACGTTGCATTATGGCCGCGGCGTCGTAGGACTTGAGGCGGCCATGGGGTACCGGGCATTGCCGTACGGCGGCGTATTTCATCCCGGGCAGTCGCATGTCGATGCCATACACCAGCGAGCCATCAGTTTTGCCTGGCAGGTCCAGGCGCTTCATCGATTTGCCGATGAAATTGAAGTTGGTTTGCTTGAGCTGGACGCTTTCGGGGGCGGGAGTAGGAATCCGCGCAGCTGTCTCGGCCAGCTCTGCGTAGCGCAACTGTCGACCGCTGGGGATGTGATGAACCACACCTGTGCGAGTGCTCAACTCCTGAATCGGAACGCCAAGTGCCTGGGCTGCCGCCTGCTCGAGCAATGTGCGAATAGTCGCGGCAGCAATGCGTGCGGGCATGAACAAGTCCGTCATGGCTTTGCTGCCGAGTGTGGCTGTCCACACGTAGACATTGTCATGCGCAAGGTTGTAGCCGGGGTCATAGAACTGCGGACGGATATCGTTCCAGTTGACGTCCAGTTCATCTGCAAGAATCTGACTCAGTGCTGTGAATGTCCCCTGGCCGACTTCTGCCTGGGGGATTTTGAGTACAACGCTGTTGTCTGGCTGTATCACCACCCAGGCATTCAATTGCACGGGTGAACTACCGGGCGACGGTGTGGAGGTTGTCACGGCAGATAGGGTGTCGCGCTCCTCGAGATGAGTGTAAGCGATCAGGGGAAACGCTACGCCTACTGCGACTATTGCGGTTCCAGCCAGGAAACGGCGCCTGCTGTGCAAGATGGGTTCGCGCTCACTCATTATCGGTTGCCTCATCGTCATGGGATGTTCGAAGCGCCCATCTTCAAGGACGTCGTAACGCCCACACGTTATAGGTACCCATGAACAACATGCAGGTGCGAAGTGGCCATTTGGCGCGAGCCCGACTGAGAATCAGCTATCGGCACGGCTAATGGGTGATTGGCCACTTACCACCTGCTGTGAAAGGGCCGGCAAATCTATCGTTGAGTGGAGATCAACGCGGCACTTAGCTTTTTACGGGGCTGTTCATGCAATCGAAAAAACGTAGTACTCAATCTTGGCAAGCTGCCGACAAGGCGCACTTTATCCACCCTTTCACCGATTCAGCGGTACTGCATCAGGAAGGCGTGCGCGTCATCGATAGCGCGGATGGCGTGTGGATCCGTGATAGCGAGAACAATCGCATGCTGGATGCGATGGCGGGCCTTTGGTGCGTCAACGTGGGTTACGGGCAGCCTGCATTGATCGACGCAGCCCACGAGCAAATGAAATCGCTCGCCTACTACAACGCGTTTTTCCACACCGCCGTTCCATCTTCCATTGAATTGGCAGAGCTACTGGCGCAGGTCAGCCCACCTCAGTTCAGGCGCGTCTATTACGCAAACTCAGGTTCCGAAGGTAACGATACCGTGATCCGGTTGGTGCGCCATTACTGGGATCTGATGGGGCAGCCGCAGCGCAAGACGCTCATCGCGAGAAATTTCGGCTATCACGGCTCCACCATCGGCGGTGCATCGCTAAGCGGCATGCCGTGGATGCATGCTCAAGGCGACTTGCCCATTCCAGGTATCGCACACATCGAACAACCGCATTTTGAAGCGCTGGGTAATGGCATGACCCGTGAAGACTTCGGTAAAAAAGCGGCTTCCTGGTTGGAGGACAAGATCCTTGAGGTAGGGCCGGACAAGGTAGCGGCGTTTGTCGCAGAGCCTGTCCAGGGGGCAGGTGGCGTTATCGTCCCGCCTTCGACTTATTGGCCCGAGATTCAACGGATTTGCCGCAAATACGGGGTTCTGCTTGTCAGTGACGAAGTGATTTGTGGCTTTGGGCGCACCGGAAACTGGTGGGGATGCCAAACCTTTGGTTATGAGCCAGACCTCATGACGTTTGCCAAGGGTGTGACGAGCGGTTACGTGCCATTGGGCGGCGTTATGGTCAGTGACAAGATCGCAGATGTGGTCGAGAAGGGCGGAGAGTTCCGACACGGCTATACCTATTCCGGTCACCCCGTGGCGTGTGCGGTCGGCGTTGCAAACCTGAAGTTGCTGAAGGACAACCATGTCGTTGACTACGTGCGCGAAGACATCGGTCCTTACCTTCGCGAAAAGCTGGCGACACTGCACGACCATCCTCTCGTCGGTTACACCGATGGGGTGGGGTTGATGTGGGCGATTCAGCTGGTCAAGGATAAATCCACACTTCAGCTTTTCGACAGTGAAAAGCAGATCAACATTATTTGCCGTGAGTTCGCCCGCAAGAATGGATTGGTCATTCGCGCCATTGTCAATGACCGAATGATCATCGCGCCGCCGTTGGTAATCTCACGAACAGAAGTTGATTTTGTCGTTGATGTTTTCCGCAAAAGCCTGGACGAAACATTGGAAGAAATTAAGTCTCGTGACTGGCTATAAAACAATACGGCAACAGTCTTGCGACTAACTCAAGACGGCAAAAAATAGCAGGGCCCATGAAGGCGGGTGTTGTTATCGCCACTGAAGGCGAAATAGCACCTCCCTTGCGAAACACACTTGTGAACAAAATGCCGACAGGGAAATGGATTGGCTGAGTACGGCCATTTGTCGGTTTTCAATGGGTCGGGACCTTCGCTCAAGAAGTAACTGATTGGCTCTAGTGATAAAAATAACAGGGGCATTTAAATGATTTCATCCGACCATCTACTCAATTTTTATATCAATGGCGAATGGGTTGCACCTCGGCATTCAAACAAGACGGTTGACGTTATCAATCCTGCGACGGGAACAGCGTCTGGAACGATTGCTCTCGGTTGCGCGGCCGATATTGATGCCGCGGTCGAGGCGGCACATCAAGCTTTTCCGGCCTATGCCAGCTGGTCGCAGGCTCAGCGCAATGACCTTCTTGGCGCGATCTGCGATGTTTACGCCAAACGCCTCGATGATTTTGTATGGGCTATCACCCAGGAAATGGGGGCGCCAATGCAAACCCTTTCCCGCCCTGTACAAGCGCCAGTCGGACTGTGGCACCTGCAGACTGCCCTGAGCATTGCTCAGGAATTTGCATTTGAGCGGCAACCTGGCAGTACGAAAGTCATTCGTGAGCCGGTGGGCGTATGTGCGCTGATCACGCCATGGAACTGGCCGATCAATCAAATCGTCTGCAAGCTTGCTCCAGCACTTGCTGTCGGTTGCACCATTGTTCTGAAGCCCAGCCAGAACGCGCCCTATTGCGCTGCATTGCTTGCCGAAGTCCTGCATGAGGCCGGGGTGCCGCCGGGCGTGTTCAATCTGGTTCAAGGTGAGGGAGCGAAACTGGGTGAGGCTCTGGCGAGTCATCCGATGGTCGATATGATTTCGTTGACCGGCTCAAACTCGGCAGGCGCAAGTATTTCCAAGTTGGCGGCGGATACAGTCAAACGTGTGTCCCTGGAGCTCGGTGGGAAGTCCGCCAACATCATTCTGCCCGATGCAGACCTGGAAAAAGCCGTCACGCACGGCGTTCTCTCAATGATGAGCAACTCGGGACAGACTTGCGCGGCGCCTTCGCGGATGCTTGTGCCGCGATCGAAGCTTCAGGAAATCGAAGAAATCGCGACGCGTGCATGCGCCGCTGTCGTTGTTGGCGACCCGTTGAATGCAACTACCACCATGGGCCCTATTGCCAACGAGCGGCAATTTCGCAAGGTGCTTTCTTTAATTGAGACGGGTATCGAAGAAGGGGCAAAGCTTTTGGTGGGTGGGGCGGAGCCTTTGATGGAGTTCGGCGGTGGTTTTTATGTGCAGCCGACCCTGTTTAGTGAAGTCAACAATGGCATGACCATCGCACGCGAGGAAATCTTCGGTCCAGTGCTATCCATTATTCCCTACGACTCGGTGCAGGAAGCAGTCGAGATCGCCAACGACTCCCCTTATGGATTATCCGGGTATGTGTACGGAGGTACGCTGGCACACGCAGAGTCCGTCGCCCGTAAGTTGCGAACCGGCATGGTGCATCTCAATGGCGCCAGCGTTGACCTAGCCGCCCCGTGGGGGGGATACAAACAATCCGGAAATGGTCGCGAATGGGGTATGTGGGGGTTCGAAGAGTTCCTTGAGACCAAGGCAATCATGGGGGCACCAGAAAGCTGAGGCGCTGTTTCTTTTGCCTCCTTTCAGTTTAAGAGCGTCCTTGTCGATGCAGGCGTACAACAACGGGTTATACGCCTTGATCGTCGTGACGCGTTCCATCTCCTGAGATTTGAACCCGTTTTAATTGGAGTTGCTCATGAACGATGCCTTCAGCTCAATCACTCGCCCTGCCTCTGCCGAGTCTGCCCCCGCTGGGCGTGGTTCGCTGACCAGAAGTTTGGGAACTTTGCGACTTGCCGTGTTTGTCATCGCTGCGGTTGCACCGCTGGCGGCGGTGGTGGGAGTTCTTCCGGTGGCCATGGTGTTCGGAAGCGGAGCTACGCTTCCCTTCGCATTCATCATTGCCACGGTTGTTGTAGGCCTTTTTGCGGTGGGCTATTCGGCGATAAGCCGCGAG
>CAYVPI010000138.1:0-14567 GCA_964453495.1 uncultured Pseudomonas sp.
GAACGGTCTTGAGCACCCAGTCGACGATGGAGTCGGACGGGTTGAGCATGGCCATTTTCGACTTGTTCTCGGAACCGCCGCCCTTGGCCGCCACGTCCACTTCCACGGTGTTACCCGGAACGATGGAGTAGTGGATAACGGCCGGGGTGTTGTCCTTGGTGTTTTTGCGAGCGCCTGCCGGGTCGGCAAGGATCGATGCACGCAGGACGTTTTCCGGCAGGTTGTAGGCGCGACGCACGCCTTCGTTGATCATGTCGTCCAGGCCCATGGTGGCGCCATCCCAGCGCACGTCCATGCCCACGCGGACGAAGACGGTGACGATGCCGGTGTCCTGGCAGATCGGGCGGTGGCCGGTGGCACACATGCGCGAGTTGATCAGGATCTGCGCCATGGAATCGCGGGCTGCCGGCGATTCTTCACGCAGGTAGGCCTCGTGCATCGCCTGGATGAAATCCACGGGGTGGTAGTAGGAAATGAACTGCAGGGCGTCGGCAACGCTCTGAATCAGGTCGTCTTGCTTGATCACGGTCATGCGGCGCGCTCCTCTTAAAGACGGGAACATTCAATAAGGTATTCCAACAAGGTCGAGCCGACTCGTCGAAAAGTCCTTTCAAGGCGCGCCGACATTTGGCAGTCGACGCAAAAAAGGCGCCGCAGTATACCGTGCATCACGCGCCGGCACACGCGCCAGTGGTCAAACGAAAGTCTCAAGCCCGAGGCATTGCGTTTGCCTGTAATGATGCAACAGTTATACAAGGCACGGGCAATTGGATAGTTTTTTTCGAGCAAGAGCACTAAAGTGGCAACCAGCCATATTCATCGGTACGGGATGGAACCCCATGAGCACGGTGATCCAACAGTGATGCAAACAGCCTTGCAAAGCCTGCTGTTCAAACGCTTCCTGCTGGCCGTCGGCACCTACGTGTTGGTGTTGTTGCTGGCGTGGGTTGCTATTTTCAACGGTTACTCCAGGGCCGCACCGGCAGCGGCGCTATGGGTCACCCTATTGGTGGTGGCCAGCCAGGCGGCGCTGGGCTGGTTTTTCGCCAGGGGGCGCAACCTGCGCTTCGCCGACCCCAGCCTCACCGAGTTCCAGGTGCTGCTGGCCCTGGCCTGGCAGACCGTGCTGCTGGCCAATTTTGACGCCGCACGCGGCACCTTCCTGATGTTGTATGTGTTGATCCTGATGTTTGGCCTGTTTCACCTCAAGCGCCAGGTATTTTTGCGATGTGCGGTGTTAGTGTTCTTCAGTTTCGCCAGCCTGAACCTGGTCGAGGCCTATATTGGCGTCATGAAGGACCCGGGGCTTGCGGCGATCCAGGTCTGTGCCCTGTTCATGATGCTGGCATGGCTGTGCCTGTACACCAGCTACGTCCAGGCTTCACGCCAGCGCATGCGCCAGCGGCGCTATGCCTTGCAGGCGCATCAGGAGACCCTGCGCGGCATGATGCGCCAGCTCGAGGACCAGGTCGCTACCGATGAGTTGACCGGGTTGTTCAACCGACGGCATTTCTTGCGCCTGGCCAGCCGTGAGTTGCTCATGATGACGCCGGGCACTTCACATGGCTTGGCGCTGGTGGACCTCGATCACTTCAAACGCATCAATGACCATTATGGCCATGCCACGGGTGATCAGGTGCTGCAGGCCTTTGCCGCAGTGGCCGGGGCCTGCCTGCGCGAGGGTGATGTGCTGGCCCGCTACGGCGGCGAGGAGTTTGTGCTGATGTTGCTCGATTGCGATGCTGACCGCCTCAGTGCTTGTTGCGAACGGCTGCGAGTGTCCTTCTCCAGCAGCGAACCCATCGGCCTCTCAGCGTTGAACCTCAGCCTCTCGGTCGGCATGACCTTGCTGGTACAAGGCGATGACCTGGATGATGCCTTGCAACGGGCCGACCAGGCGTTGTACAAGGCCAAGCGCGACGGGCGAAACCGCTGCGCGGCAACCTGGGAAAATGTCGATGCCTGAAATGTGTGTGGGCGAGCGGCGCTGGACAGTGGCCAGCGGCAGTAACCTGCTCGATGCCCTGAACAGCGCGGGGCTGGCTGTACCCTATAGTTGCCGGGCCGGCAGTTGCCATGCCTGCCTGGTGCGTTGCGTGCAGGGTGAACCGTTCGATGCCAACCCCGGTGCGTTGGCCGAGCAAAAGCGCGAGCAGGGCTGGCGCCTGGCGTGTCAGTGCCGGGTAGAGAGTGATCTGACCGTGGCCGTCTTTGATCCTCGGCTGGACGGTGTG
This sequence comes from uncultured Pseudomonas sp., assembly GCA_964453495.1. GTDB lineage: Bacteria > Pseudomonadota > Gammaproteobacteria > Pseudomonadales > Pseudomonadaceae > Aquipseudomonas. Next base: position 2,235 of record CAYVPI010000138.1, read on the forward strand.
CCGGCTCAGGTGACCGGTTGCGATTGGATGAGCGCAGATGTGTTGCGCCTGCGCCTGGTGCCCGAACGCCCCATCCGCTATCAGGCCGGTCAGCATATGGTGCTGTGGACCGATACCGGCATAGCACGTCCTTACTCCCTGGCCAGCCTGCCGGAGGAAGACCGCTTTCTTGAGTTTCACCTCGACTGCCGCCATCCCGGCGCCTTCAGCGATGCCGCGCGGTTGCTGAAGGTCGGCGATGGTCTGCGCCTGGGTGAGTTGCGCGGCGGTGCCCTGCATTATGATCCGGACTGGCAAAGTCGACCGCTTTGGTTGTTGGCTGCCGGTACAGGGCTGGGGCCGTTGTGGGGGATTTTGCGGGAGGCGTTGCGCCAGGGGCATCAGGGGGAGATTCGTCTGGTACATCTGGCCAGAGAAGCAAGTGAGCACTATCTGGTCGAGCAGGCGGCAGCGCTTGCGGCGCGCTACGCGCAGCTTCGATTCGAAGGGTGGGTGTCTGCAGAACTAGCAGCGGCTTTGCAGGCCATACGCCTGCCGTCGCGGCACACGGTGGCACTGATCTGTGGCTCGCCCGGCAGTGTCGAGTGTTTTTCTCGGCGTTTGTTTCTGGCGGGTCTGCCGCGCAATCAGCTGTTTGCGGATGTGTTTGTGGAGCGCGGTTGAGTCAACTCGTTCCAACCCGCAGCACAGGAATGCGTCGGCATGTAAACGCGCGACGCGAAGCGTCGCAGGAGGTGTTCCCACGCTGGAGCGTGGGAACGAGAAAGGAACCGCCTTAGATTACCTCTCCTGAAGTACCGACTTCAGCACCATCGAGCAGCGCGTCGACCAGTGCCTTGGCCACTTCAACCGAGTGCAAGGTTGACCACAGTAGCCCTTGTTCGAGCGTGCTTGATGGGTTGCAGGCGGCATGGGCTGTTTCGCTGGCGCATCGGAGCATTAACGATGCATGCACCAACGCATCCTCGGCATTGATCCCTGCGCGTATCGCAAACAATGGGCCATGGCCGGCATCACATGAACCGAAGGCTGTTTCGGCGGTTTTATGGACGGTTCCGGGTGGAAGAGAATGGGGTGGATCCGGGACGATCTTGATCATTGTGAAGCTCCTGACGTATGAAAGGAGCTACCGGCATCACTTGCAGATGATGGGCGGTAGCCATGCGTGGGTCTGCAAGACCGGGACGTTAGGAACCCGGCAGGCCCGAAGGCCTCCCACGCACAGCCACCATAGACAGCAGGCAAAAAACGCCAGGTTCTATAGATGGTTTGTAGTGCGTCTAACGTAATCCGGGCTTGCAGACCCGGTCGCTGCATGCTCAGCGACTCGGGGAGAATATGGCGCGTTGGTACGTGGTGCAATCCCGGAAACGGATTAGCGTTGGGTAGGATATTTCCTAAGGGCCGAAAAAGCTAACCGATGGTTCAGTTGGAACGGGAACCAAATAAAAAAGCCCCACAGCGTTAACTGTGAGGCTTTTTTCGTAACCAGCTGATTTACACCAGCGGATCACCCACATGCAGGATCTTCATGCCATTGGTGCCACCAATGGTGTGGTAGCTGTCGCCCTTGGTCAGGATCACCCAGTCACCTTGCTCGACCACGCCACGCTTGAGCAGCTCGTCCACGGCGGCCTGGCTGACCTTGTCGGCCGGCAGGGCGGCAGGGTCGAACGGCACGGTGTAGACGCCACGGAACATGGCCACGCGGGCCTGGGTTTCGCGGTGCGGGGAGAAGGCGAAGATCGGGATCGACGAACGGATCCGCGACATGATCAACGGAGTGTAGCCGCTTTCGGTCAGGGCGATGATCGCCTTCACGCCCGGGAAGTGGTTGGCCGTATACATGGCAGCCAGCGCGATGCTTTCGTCGCAGCGGCTGAAACTGGTGCCCATGCGGTGGCTGGACAGCTTGCTGGTCGGGTGCTTTTCGGCACCGACACAGATGCGTGCCATGGCTTGTACCGCTTCAATCGGGTAGGAGCCGGCGGCGCTTTCGGCCGAAAGCATCACTGCGTCGGTGTAGTCGAGCACGGCGTTGGCCACGTCGGATACTTCGGCGCGGGTCGGCATCGGGTTCTGGATCATCGACTCCATCATCTGGGTCGCGGTGATCACGGCCTTGTTGTGGCGGCGTGCGTGCAGAATGATCTTCTTCTGGATACCCACCAGCTCGGCATCGCCGATTTCCACGCCCAGGTCGCCACGGGCAACCATGACCGCGTCACTGGCGCGGATCAGGCCGTCGAGGGTTTCGTCGTCGGCCACGGCTTCGGCGCGCTCGATCTTGGCCACCAGCCAGGCAGTACCGCCGGCTTCGTCACGCAGGCGACGGGCGTATTCCATGTCCGAGGCATCGCGGGGGAAGGACACGGCGAGGTAGTCCAGTTCCATTTCCGCAGCAAGCTTGATGTCGGCCTTGTCTTTTTCGGTCAATGCCGGTGCAGTCAAGCCGCCACCACGGCGGTTGATGCCTTTGTGGTCCGACAGTGGGCCGCCAATCAGGACCGAGCAGTGCAGGGCGTCGGCGGTCGCGGTTTCTACGCGCATGACCACGCGGCCATCGTCGAGCAGCAGTTCGTCACCGACGCCGCAGTCCTTGACCAGGTCCGGGTAATCGATACCGACGATGTCCTGGGTCCCGGCCGTCAACGGGTGAGAGGTCGAGAAGGTGAAGCGGTCGCCGACTTTCAGTTCAATGCGCTTGTTGGCGAACTTGGCGATACGAATTTTCGGGCCTTGCAGGTCGCCGAGCAGGGCGACATGACGACCATGCTTGGCGGCCGTTTCCCGCACCAGGCGGGCGCGAGCCTTGTGCTCATCGGGCGTGCCATGGGAAAAGTTCAGACGGGCAACATCCAGGCCGGCCAGGATCAGTTGTTCGAGTACTTCTGGCGAGTTGCTGGCAGGGCCAAGGGTGGCGACGATTTTGGTACGACGGACGGTCATGCACTGACTCCTCTATTGAATCGCAGCCGAGGCTACTCCTCAATCAGCCTGTAGTCATTGTTCCTCTGCACTACCTTGCGTTTGACCGATTCGGGCAAATGCCCTTGAAGAAAAGCCGATTCAGGCCGATAAACTGCAGAGCACAGGAGAGACCCATGCGAGCCTTGATCGTTTTAGCCCTGGCGGCCAGTGTCGTCGGTTGTACCCGTTGGTCGATGGACCACCATTTGAACAACGCCTACCGCGCCTACGACAGAGGCAATTGCGAGCGCGTGACACTGGAGCTGTCCCAGGTCGAGCGCACCAGCCGGGCACGCCCTTATATACAGCCTGAAGTCTCGATGCTGCGCGGCCTGTGCCTGGAGCGGCAGAAGTTCTACCTCGATGCGGCCCAGACCTATCAGTTCATTATCAGCCAGTACCCCTACAGTGAATACGCATTCCGCTCTCGGGCGCGGCTGCAGACCCTGGAAAAGCTGGGGCACTATCGCGCGGGTACGGCGGCCGAGGTGCTACCGGCTACTCTCTAGCGCCAAAGATTTAGTACCAAAGAGTCACGACCGTTTTGTGACTGGATCGGCAGTTTGCGCTAATCTTAAAGGTGAGCGTCTCTGCACCCGCAGCACTAGTGGGGCCCTACTCAAGGGTCATCGACAGCGATATCAGCATGTTTACCGAACGCCACATCGAGCGCCACCAGCTCCCTTACTTCCTCAAGGTCTTCAACCGCTTTACCGACCAGCCGATCGGCTACCTGGGTAATGTCTCCGAGGACGGCCTGATGCTGATCAGCAATTTGCCCTTGCTGATCGGGCCGGATTACGAGCTGCAATTGAAGGTCCCGTCGCGAGGCGGCGGCCTGCAACCGATCAACCTCACGGCCAGTTGCCTGTGGTGCCATGAAGACACCACTCCCGGCCACTACGATTCCGGGTTCATGCTGCTGCAGGCACCGAAGGAATACGAACAACTGGTCAGTGCGCTGCAACGCTATTTCAGCTTTTATCCGTTGAGCGCGTCGGCTTGAGCGATCAAAGCGAAGCGGTCTTTTTCCAGGCCAGGTATCGCGATACCAATCCCCCCTCCAGTTCACCGGCCCGACTATCGAGCACGGCTACGCCCTGGGCCTGGAGACGATCATGCAGGGCATTGCGAGCATTGAGGTAGTCGACGGCGCCGCAGTAGGCGAGGGCTTCCTGTGCCGTTTGCACTGGCGCCTGGCGCAGGGTGTCGAGGATATCCTCGCGCAGGCTGACGATCAGTAGTCGATGGCGGCTGCTGATGCGGCGAGCGGCAGCGAGCAGTTCGTCATCGTCGTCATCACGCAGGTTGGTGACCAGGATGACCAAGGCCCGGCGTTTCTGTTTCATCAATACCTGGTTGGCCGCGGCACTGAAGTCGGCGGCGCGCTGGCCGCTATCCAGATCATGTACGGCATTGAGCAGCGCCCTGAGTTGAGCCTGGCCCTTGCGCGGTGCCAGATAGCGTGGCTGATCGCAGGCCAGGGTTGCCAACCCCACCGCATCGCCCTGACGCAGGGCGATGTAACTGAGCAGCAGGCAAGCGTTCAGGGCGTGGTCAAAATGGGTCAGCTCGTCATCCTGGCTGCGCATGCGCCGGCCACAGTCGAGCAGCAAGAGGATCTGCTGGTCGCCCTCTTCCTGGTATTCACGGGCAATGGGTGTGCGGTGCCTAGCCGTGGCTTTCCAGTCGATCTGGCGCAGGCTGTCGCCTTCGCGAAATTCACGCAACTGATGGAATTCCAGGCCCTGGCCGCGACGGGGCTGTTGGCGCACGCCCAATTGCATGAGCCAGTTGTCCACTGCCAGCAACTGAGCGCTGTAAAGACGAGCGAAGTCAGGGTAGACACGGGTACTGTCGGCCAATGCCAGGTAGCGGCGGGCAATCCACAAGCGCAAAGGGCTGGGCAGGCCGATCTCGGCACGCACGAAGGTAAACTGCCCGCGTCTCAGCGCTTTCAACCGATAGCCCAGTTGGCTGTCGTGGCCGGGTTCCAGTTCAATCGTTTGCGGCAGATGCTCGTGGCGCAGCCCATCGGGCACATGATCGAAAAACGTCAGCGCTACAGGCTTTGTGTAATCGTGGGATATTTGGACGCGAATCTCGCTACTGCGCCCGAGCGCAAGGCTCGTCGGCAATTGCCGTTGCAAGCGTGGAGAAGGCAGGCGCCAGAGCATGATGGCGTCCAGCAGGCCGAGCACTGCCAATGCCAGCAGCAGGCCCCAGGCAACGGCAGCGAGGTACGCCGGCACAGGCAGGTCCAGGGCGCTGACGCTGCCGAGCAAGATGGCCGCCGCCATCAGGATTGCAACCCAGATAATCAACAAGCGCGAAGGTTTCATGGCGCACACATCCTCATGTGCGCGGCGCCGCGACCTGATCGAGCAGTTGCCCAAGTACTTGATCGACCGTAAGGCCCTCGATATCCAGTTCCGGTGCCAGGCGCACCCGATGGCGCAGCACCGCCAGGGCACAATCCTTGACGTCGTCGGGCAGCACGAACTCTCCTGCGCGCAGCAGCGCTCTGGCGCGGGCGCCGCAGACCATGGCGATGGAGGCGCGCGGGCCTGCCCCCAGGGTCAGCCCGGGCCAGGTGCGGGTGGCCCGGGCCAATTGCACCGCATAGTCGAGCACCCGTTCGTCGAGGGGAAGCTCGCTGGCAATTTGTTGCAGGGCCAAAACGTCCTTGGCATCGAGAATGATGCGCGGTGGTTGCACTTCGAGCATGTCGGTGCGAGCCGACCGGGTGACCTGGCGCACCATTTCCAGCTCTTGCAGGGCATCGGGGTAATCCATGCGCAGCTTGAGCATGAAACGATCGAGTTCGGCCTCGGGCAACGGGTAGGTGCCTTCCTGTTCGATCGGGTTCTGCGTGGCCAGCACCATGAAGGGTTGGGGCAGGGTGAGCGCTTGTCCCTCAAGAGTGACCTGGCGCTCCTGCATGGCTTCGAGTAACGCGGCCTGGGTCTTGGCCGGTGCGCGGTTGATCTCGTCGGCCAACAGCAGATGAGTGAACAACGGCCCCTTGCGCAGCTTGAACTGTTCGCTCTGGCGGTCATAGATGGCATGCCCGGTGACGTCACTGGGCATCAGGTCCGGGGTGAACTGGATACGCGCGAAATCGCCGCCGAAGCAGCGGGCCAAGGCGCGCACCAGCAAGGTCTTGCCCAACCCGGGAACGCCTTCGAGCAGTACATGGCCACCGGCGATCAGTGCAGTCAGCACATCATCGATCACTGCCGACTGGCCGATCAGGATCTTCTGTAGTTCCTGGCGCAGGGCCACCGCCAGCGCACTGGCCCTTCGGCGCTCGGCAGCGAATTGTTCTTGCGCGGTGAGGGTGGGTTCACTGGGCGAGTCGGTCATAAGGCATTCCTGAGCGCTTGCAGGTAGGCAACCTGCTGACTGAATTCGGTGCTGGACAGGCGTCGCCCCGAGGGGAGCCTTAACGCCTGGTCAATGTCGTCGGCTACGTGCTGCGTCAACAGTGCCAGAATGTGACGTTGCTCGGCCGTGGCCAGCCTTTCGAAGCCAGGATGGCGATGCCGGGCTCGGCGCAGGATGTCCTCCTGCAGGGCTTGCACCAGGCGGTGCTGGCCGCCATGGCGCAGCTGGAAATCGGCACTGGCAAGCAAATGTTCCTGTAATTGACGGCGCGCCGGGGGGGCGGGCGGCTGGATCGGCCCGTGGCGCATGGCCAGGCGCCAGACCCACAGCGCCAGCAGCAGTGCCAATGCCGCCAGGGCCTGGGGGAAGTGACGCCAGAGCAACGTTGCCAGGTTGGCGTGTTCAGGGCGCTCCACCAGCGTCACCGCACGGTCCCGGTTGAGGTACCAGAGCAACCAGGCATTGTCGTAGCGACCGATGGCGGGGTTCTGCCAGAGCTCGCTGTCAGTCACCACGGTGATCTGGCCCCGACCGCGGGATAATTGCAGCAAGTGCGTTGCCACACCGCTGCCGGCCTGAGTGTGGGCCTTCTTGCCGGGGTCTTCGAGGTGGTAGTCCGGGTCGAAACTGAAATAGGCCGGGGTCAGTTCGTTGGCCAGGTACAGTCGGGTCAAGCGGGGGTAGGTCTGCAACGGGTCCGATTGGCCGGGCAGGTCGGCACTCATATATTGGCGTAGCTGCAGGCGATCAAGCAGCAGGTCGCCGCTGTTGCCGCTGGTTTCATCCCAGAGCGCCTCGGCGACAAACAGCAGCCTGCCGCCATCCTCCACCCACTGCAGCAGATCTTCGACCTGGCTGTGGGTCATCTTGTGGCGTTCGCCGAGCAACAACAGGCTGCTGCGTTCGGGTTGCAGGTGCGCCAGCATGTCGAGGCCATCAGCGCGCTCGACCATCAGCCCCTGTTGGCGCAAGAACTGTTCGGCTGCCAGGTACGGCGCGTCGCGCGCTTCGGGGGCGGGGCCGTGCTCGATGACGGCCTGGCAGGGTTGCAGGTGTTGGTAAAGGTAGGTCGCCAGTAAAGTGGCGGCCAGGCACAGCAACAGCCCAAGGAAGATTGCCGGGCGCCGGGTCATGGCCGTGCTCCGTTGTCGAAGAGCTGTCGCCAGCCGTCACACAATGCTTGGCGCAAGTGCTCGGGCGGTGCTTGATGGCCATAGGCGAGGGCCTGCCAATGCCGGGTCAGGTGCAGGCTGAACTCGCTCAGCGGCGGATAGCCGAGCGCCAGCACCAGGGACAATACCTGATTTTCGGTATCGGCCTGTTTGATCGGCAACCGATAGTCACTGAGCAGGCGGCTGAGCAAGGCTCGGTAGAGCAGGCCGAGTGCTTCGCGGGGGTGGCTTTGCCAGAGTTGTTCGGCGCTGCCGGCAATATCGTCGGGCAGGCTTTGAGCATCGACCCGCAGGCCAAACAGGTGTGCAGGAAGAGGCGCGGCTGCGGCCTTGGCGTGTCGACGCCGACTGACGAAGGTTTCCAGCCAGCGTCGATAACGCCAGGCCAGCAGGGCCAGTAACGCGATCAACGCAACCCAGAGCAAGGCTTCCAGTGCCCGTGCCAGCAAGAGCACGATGCGCCCATCCAGGGTTGCCCAGTTGCCAGGTATCCACGAGCGATGGGTCGGGGTCGACCCAGGGTCCAGGCGCCAGCGAGTCACGGTTTCGCGATTGCGAAACGGTGGCTTGTCGAGGATGGCATTGATGTCCCGGTGTGCGGTCTGGCTGTTCAAGGCTTGCTGCTGCAAGCGCGGGGCTTGCGGCGAATCGGCCGGTAGCGCGGCCTGGGCGGCGGGGCTTGGGCCGACTGTCAGCGAGACAGCGAGCACTAGTATTGCCAAGCCGCTCAGGCGCTGGCGCAAGTTGCGCAGCACCAGTTCTATGTCCCAGGCCTCCAGCGTCGTGCGCCGGTTCAGGTAGAGGCTGAAACCGCAAGCCACGTAGATCGGCTCCCAGAACATCAGGATCAGGGCGTAGAACCCATTGGTCAGGTGCTCGAGCCAAAGCCAGTTGCCGTGGGCAATTTCCAGTAATTGCTGCCAATTCCAATCGAGCGCCACTTGTGGCGGCAGCAACAGGTAAAGCACTGCCATCGCGCCTAGCCACAGAATCGCTTCCAGGCTGGCGCCGAGCAGGGTCAGCCAGCGTGCCGCAGCTTGGTTGCGCCTGTGCAGCAACGCCAGGCGTTGTTGCCGAGGCAGTGCGCCCAACCCTTCGAGTTGTACCACGGGTAAGTCGAAACTGCGCGTCAGGCTGAAGCGGCGCCAGGTCAGGCTGACCAACAACTGCCTATTGAGTGAGGCCGGCCATTGGCGCAAGGCCTGGCCAAGGCTCGGTGGTTGTGCAAAAAGGGCCTGGGCCAATATCAGCAGGGGCAAGCGTTCGAAGGCCGGCTTCAACCACCAGAACAGCAGCAGGGCGATGGATGGCTCGTCCCAGAAGGCAATGCAAAGCAGGGCAAAGGTCGGCAGGCTGACAATCGCCCAGCTCAGCATCAACAGGCGGCGGTGACGCTGGGCCATGAGCACGCCAAGGTCCATGGCTTCCCAGGGCGTACGCGGGCCAATGACCACGCGAGCTTCATTCAGGCGCATGGTGCGTTCGCCCTGCAAGGGCCAGATAGGCACCGACCAGCAGCCACAGGGCCGTGCCTACTGCATATTTGAGTTGAACCGAAAGGGTTGTCTTCGACGACCAATACGCCTCGATAAAGGCTGCGAGCACCAGGAAGATAAGTACACCATAGATCAATTGCACACTGACAATGGCCGCGCTGCGCAAGGCTTCGCCGCGCGGCAGTTGGCCGGGTGCAATAATCGCCCAGCCCAGTTTCAGGCCGGCGGCACCCGCCAGGGCGATGGCACTCAGTTCGAAAGCGCCGTGGCCGATGACAAACGACCAGAAGCTCGGCCCGTAGCCTATTTCTGTGAGGTGACCGGCCAGTGCGCCGATCAGCAGGCCGTTGAAGCACAGGTAGAACAGGCTGCCCACTCCCAGCAGCAGGCCACTGGCGAATGTCTGAAAGGCGATGCCGATATTGTTCATGATGTAGTAGCCGAACATCATCCAGTCTTCACTGGACTGGCGTTCGGCCAGGCGACCCAAACGGCTTTGGTCAGGGTCGTACATCGACTCCATCTCGACCACCTGCTGTGGGTCGACCACGCTATAGACCAGGTCCGGGAACAGGTACACGAGCAGCCCACTGAGCAACAAGCTGCCAAAAAACAGCAGGCAGGCTAGCCCCACGAAGCGCCATTGCGCCCGCACCAGCCGTGGAAAACCGGCCAGGATGAATTGCAGGCTGTTGGCGCCCAGGTGGCTGCGGTGGCGATAAAGCTGCTGGTGACCACGCATGGCCAGGTGTTGCAAGGTGTCGACCAAGTGGCTGCTATATCCGCGCTCCTGCGCCAGTGCCAGGTGTTGGCACAGCTGTCGGTAGTGCCCGGCGAACGTGGCGCAGGCAGTGGTAGTGGTGTCGTTGCGCTCCAGGTCGTCCAGCAACTGGGCGAACGCCTGCCATGCCTGGCGATGCTGCGCTTCGAACTGGCCTTGTTTCATGGCAGCCCCACCAAACCACGGGCAATGCCATTAAGCCGCTCCACAGCCGATTCCGCAGGTAGCTTTAACGGCTGGGCAACAATACCTGCCAGTTCCCGGGCACGCTCCTGGGTCAAGCTGGCCTGGCGTTCGGCGAAGGCCACGATGGCGCGTTGCTCGGCCAGGCTCAGGGTGACTGCGGGGAGCAGAACCGGGACATCCGGCAACAGCGGACGCTGCACGGGCAATTCACGGTAGATCACCAGGGTGCCTGCGGCCAAATCGCCAAGGCGCTTGAATGCAGGATGCTGCAAGCAGCTGAAGGCGCCCAGGCAATAGCCCAGCGGCAGCATGTCGACAAAACGCAGCAGGTTGCGAATCAACGAAGACGACCAACCGACGGGTGTGCCGTCGTCCTGGACCACGCGTAGCCCCATCATGTGCTTTCCGGGTGAACGGCCCTGGTTGAACACTTCGAACAGCACCATGTACCACCAGTTCAGTACAAACAGCAGCAAGGCGATCAGGCCCATGCCCACTTGACCGAACTGGCTCAGCAAGAGCAACAGGCTGCCCAGCATCAGGCCGCGGATGCCCAGGTCCATGGCAAATGCCAAGGCCCGTGGTACAAGGCCGGCCGGACGCAGTATCAGGTCGATGCCTTCGGGTGTTTCGATGCGGTAGCGGGTATCGAGCGGTGTCGACAACATTGCAGCCCCTGAACATGACCCGGTGTATTGATGAGGGTATGCCATATCGGCAGAGCTCGCCGATGCTGATGTAGACTCATGCCAACTTCAGTACAGGACATCGCCTCGTGAGCTCCAGTATCTTCTGGTACGACTACGAAACCACCGGTATCAATCCCCGCTGCGACCGCCCCCTGCAGGTTGCCGGCATCCGCACAGACCTGGAACTCAATGAAATCGAGGCGCCGGTCAACCTCTACTGCCAGCCCGGCGACGATATCCTGCCGCACCCAGCGGCCTGCCTTATTACCGGGATCACGCCGGCGCGCCTGGCCGAGCAGGGGCTGTGCGAAGCGCAATTCATGACCCGCATTCACGAACAGTTGGCCCGGCCTGGAACCTGTGGTGCGGGCTATAACACGCTGCGGTTCGACGATGAAGTGACGCGGTATAGCCTTTATCGAAATTTTTTCGACCCTTATGCCCGTGAATGGCAGGGGGGCAACAGCCGCTGGGACTTGATCGATATCGTGCGCACGGCATATGCCTTGCGCCCCCAGGGTATCAACTGGCCGCAGGTGGATGGCAAAACCAGCCTCAAGCTGGAGTTGCTGACTGCCGCCAACGGCATTGACCATGGCCAGGCCCACGATGCCTTGTCGGATGTAAGGGCTACCATTGGCCTGGCGCGATTGATTCGCGAAAAACAACCGAAATTGTACGATTGGTTGTTTCAGCTGCGCAGTAAGCAAAAAGTCCTCGATCAAATTCGCCTGTTGCAGCCGCTGGTGCATATTTCGGGTCGGTTTTCGGCGGCCCGCAACTTTTTGGGCGTGGTATTACCGCTGGCCTGGCACCCGCGTAATCGCAATGCCTTGATTGTCTGTGACCTGCAGTTCGATCCCCGGCCATTGTTCGACGAAGAGGTCGATGTATTACGCCAGCGTTTATACAGCCGCCGCGAAGAGCTGCAGGAAGGGCAGCTGCCGGTACCCCTCAAGTTAATTCATATCAACCGTTGCCCGGTGCTGGCACCGCTAAGTGTGTTGCGTAGTGAAGATCAACAGCGATTGGGCCTGGACATGAAGATTTTTCAGACTCATGCGCAGCGCTTAACCGACGCGCAATCCAGCTGGCAGGAGAAAGTGCAGGCCCTCTATGGCAGTGAAGACTTTGCGCCCAGTGAAGACCCGGAGCAGCAGTTGTACGATGGATTTATCGGCGACAGGGACCGGCGTTTATGTGAACAAGTGAGGCTGGCCGAGCCGGAGCAGTTGGCGGGCGCACACTGGATGTTCGATGATGAGCGTTTACCGGAGTTGCTGTTTCGATATCGCGCACGTAACTTTGCCGAGACCTTGAGCGACGAGGAACACCTGCGCTGGCGTGAATTCTGTCAGCAGCGCCTTACAAATGCAGTAATGGGGGCGCCTAATACCCTGGAAAGTTTCAACCAGGCGCTGCAGGCCTGTTGGCCCGACGCGGGGCAGGAGCAACGCGCGCTGCTGCAGCACTGGCAAGCCTATGCCCAGAACCTGAGTGCACGGTTGGGGTTGTAGCGGGTGTTTTAACCGGGCAATAAAAAACGCCAGCGAGCTGGCGTTTTTTGGGCTGCGATTAAACAGCGCGGTTCGGCTAATTAGCCCAGCAGGGTAGCCCAGCCTTCAACCACGTCACCGCCCCACTTGGCTTTC
>CAYVPI010000139.1:0-14155 GCA_964453495.1 uncultured Pseudomonas sp.
CCTCGGCCATGTGCGAGGCGCCTTCAACGTGGCGAGCGAGGACGTGATCAATACCACCGACTTTCTTGAGGGCTGCGTAAAGCGGGTTGATGGCAGCGCCGGGGATGCCGAACGCGGTGTCGATACCTTCGCGGCGCATCACCAGGACGGCAGCCTCGATTGCTCTCATTTTGGCCATTGCGAACTCCTTCGAACCAGTCGATATTTTTTTGTAGTGGCGATGAGTTTGAATTAGGCTCAAATCCAGTAGAACACCTGAAAATGAGTTTCTGTCGATATAAAAGGTATCGAATGGGCCGTTACACAGAACTGAACAGCTTCGTCCAGGTTGCCCAGAAGGGCAGTTTTGCTTCCGCGGCCCTGAGTGAGGGCGTGACGCCAGCGATACTTGGCCGGCGACTGGATGCGCTGGAGAAACGTTTGGGGGTCAAGCTGATGCACCGCTCCACACGCGGCTTGCGCCTGACCGAATTGGGAGAGCACCTGCTCGAGAGAGCCAAGCAACTGCTGCGAGAGTTTGATGACTTGGAGGCGGACATCAGTAGCCGCGGCTCCATGGTCAAGGGCAACCTGCTGGTTTCGGCACCGGCCTCCTTTGGCAGGTACCACGTCGCGCCCCATGCCACTGGCTTTCAGGAAAAATTTCCTAATCTGAAGCTGGCTTTCAATTTGACTGACAGCGTGGTTGATCTCGTCAGCGAAGGCTATGACTTGAGCATCCGGATCGGTGGTGTGACAGACCCTAACTATGTGGCGGTCAAGCTGTTCCCCAATCGGCGAGTGGTGTGCGGCACCCCTGAGTATTTCGCCAAGCATGGGAAGCCATCGACACTCGAGGAGCTGGCAGATCACAACTGCCTGGCATTCACGCTCCAGGGGGGGCAGCAGCGTGGTTGGACTTTCCTGCGAGATGGCAGGCAAGTCGCCATGAAGGTCAGCGGCAATCTGGCGTGTAACGACGGGGAACTCCTGTTCGCCTGGATGCGCCAAGGGCTGGGTATTGGCTGGCGCTCGAGTTGGGAGGTCCACAACGAGCTTGTGAGCGGTGAATTGGTGACAGTGCTCGATGAATTTTCGCTGCCTGATTACGACATTCAAGCCGTCTATCCGCAGCAGCGTTTTCTACCGGCCAAGGTGCGTCACTTCATCGATTATCTGAAAACCGTCTATCAGACACCCGGCTATTGGGAAGCCGTCCATACTTCATAAACACCGCCATCAGGTTCGATCTTCCGGTGTTAGCGGTCGAAAAAGCGCATTTCGACCCGTCTCTCCCTGCCTCCGTTCCAGCCCTAGCGCTCAGCCCAGAAAATGCGGGCTTCCCAGACAGGTTTTGTGGCCTTGACCACCACGAGAGTGAAGCTGCGCTTTCACTGAGTTTCCACACAGCGGAATCACGTTATTGATCTTCGGAACTCCTGGAGGTTTTATAAGAGGGCGTCCTCACAACAAAAAATTCCAGGCTACTGGAGGAGCAATCGATGAGTAATGTCGCAACAACAAAAAAATCCGGTCGACATACTGGGCAGGCATCTGCAGATGTCATCCCGGAGGATCTGAGTCTTCACTTTGAACCTGATCAGGGCGAAGGCCGCAAAGAACTGCATCGACGCTTGCATGTCGGTCATGTAGTGGGCTTGGCGATGGCAGATGTGTCGCCGGCCATGTCGGTACTGCTACTCAGTGCAGGCGTGTTCGCCACGGGAGGGACGTTCGCGCTGGGTGCCTGCGCAGGGCTGGCAGTCGTCGTGGTACTGATTGCAGTGTGCCTTGGAGAGCTGGCCTCGACTTACCCCAATGCAGGGGGGATGTACTCACTTGTGCGCAGCGTGCTGCCGGCACCCTTCTCCTGGGTAACCATGCTTAATTGCCTGATTCAAGGCGTCGTGATTCCCGCGAGCATTTCATTGGGCATTGCGATTTTCCTGGAGGATTTGTGGCCAGGTATTGGCGTATCCAATGTCATCATTGCGCTGATTTCGCTGGCGCTTGCTGCCGGCATCGCGATGCTGACGGTTGAGTTTGGTACGCTGGTAACGCTGCCTATGGTAGGGATCGAGATTCTGGTTCTGGGTATTGTGACCGTAGCGGCACTTACCAGCCCACACCAGGAACTGACGACCGTGTTGTTCGACCCGGTCATGCTCGACAGTGCCGGTACCCTGATTCCAGTTTCCATTGCCGTGATGTTCGCCACGATGGCGCCGGCATTCAATGTCATCAATGGCTACGATGCCTCTCTTGGATTTGTAGAGGAACTAAAAGGGGGCGAGAAAAAGATAGCCAAGGCGGTGGTGTGGTCTGCAGTACTGGCTTCGTTGCTGATTTTTATTCCTCTTGTTGCCGCAGTGGTTGCAGCACCCAATATCAAAGACTTCTTGAGTGCTGAAGCGCCGATCATCTATGTGGTTGAACAAGCACTGGGCCCTTATGCGCGCTATGTGGTCGACGTTGGCGTTATCTGTGCCTTGTTCAATGCCATGATTTCGCTGTTTATGTACTTTGGCCGTGGGGTATATGCAACGGGTCGCGACAATATCTGGCCGGCAAAAATCAGTCGTGCACTGGGGGCGTTGAACCGTTTTGGCGCACCAGGCTGGGGTGTCATTTGTTTGTTTGTACCGGCTTGCGTGCTGATCTTCTTCAATGCCTTGGATTGGCTAATTATCTTTGCCGGCACCTTGATCGCTTCTGTGTACTTCTGCATCGGGCTGGCTGCTATCTGGAGCCGCATCAAACACAAAGAAATTGAACGCCCGTCGCGGATGTTCTTGTGGCCGTTGCCGCCGATTGTTGTAACTCTTTTTACCGGGATGGCATTGATGCAGCAGGAAACCGAATTCTTGCTGGGCGAGGTTGTGCTGATAGCGGTAGCGCTTGCGCTCTGGGCGCTTTCAGGGACCTGGCGCAACAAGAGCGCCTGAATCCGTATAGCTCAAGCGTCAGTGGCCAATTAAAAAAATCTCCGATCTTGAAAATAAAAAGGTGAGCTTATGAAACGTGTAGTCGTTATCACGGGTGCGGGAAAAGGAATTGGTTTGGCAACGGCAAAGCGTTTCGCTGAAGCCGGGGATAAGCTTGTGCTCAACTATTATGGCTCTTGCCAGCCATTGGAAGCGGTCATACAAACCGCCCGAGAAAATGGCGGCGACGGGATTACTGTGCAGGCCGATGTCAGTGATCCGCAAGAATGTGCCCGCATCATCCAAACAGCAGAAACTCATTTCGGCGGTGTCGACATCCTGGTCAACAATGCCGGCCGGCTGATTTCGGCAACGGTTGCCGAAACGTCCTGGGCGCAATGGGAGCAGATGATCCGTACTAACCTCGGCGGCACCTGGGCCTGTATGCAGGCAGTGTTGCCGGGCATGTTGGCGCGGGGTAAAGGAAGAATCATCAATATCAGTTCCGAGTTGGGGCTGATTGGGTTCCCCACCTATGCCGCTTACTGCGCCTCTAAAGGCGGCGTCATTGCGCTGACCAAGGCTGTGGCCAAGGAAGTTGCCCCTTCAGGCATTTTGGTAAACACAGTGGCTCCCGGTCCGATCGAGACGGACATGCTCATCAATGACACGATCGAATACAACGATGAAACCCGTGCAACGATCCCGTTGAAACGCTTCGGCAAGGCGCACGAAATTGCCGCCATGGTCGAAGCCCTGGCAGGCCCGGCCGGCGATTACATGGTGGGCCAGGTAATAAGCCCGAACGGCGGTACTGCAATTTAACATGGCGTGCTGATAGTTAACGTAAGTCAATTCTTGAAATCAAACTAATAAAGAGAGTGTCTGCGATGAGTGCCGTAATGATTACCGGTGGGCTTGGCTATGTCGGTCGCTATTTGACCAAGAAGCTAAGCGAACAGGGCGTTCGCGTGATTAGTTATAATCGTGACTACTCTGAGGCCAAGTCGGAGTTCATGACGCCGGTGCAGGGTGAGTTGTTTGATATTCCCAGGATCGTCAGAACTATCCAGGAATTCGGTGTTGATCGGGTGATCCATACGGCAGCGATGTCGCACCCTGACTTGTCAATGGATCTACCTATTACGACGGTCGCAGCAAATATCGATGGGACAATCCATCTGTTGGAAGCGATGCGCTTGGCCGGTATTAGAAAACTGGTCAATTTCTCTTCAGAAGCCGTGTACGGGCATGTTGAAGGCGTGGTAACTGAGCAGTCGCCGGCCAATCCGACAACCCCGTATGGTGTTACAAAGCTCGCTACTGAGCATTTTGGCCGGGTGTATAACGAGCTCTACCAAATGGAAGTGGTGTCATTGCGTATTGCTGAGGTGTATGGCCCTGAAAATAAAATGCCGCAGATTTTAAGGGATGTTCTCAAGGCTGTTCATCGTGGGGATAAATTTACACTGCCAGACGGTGGCGATCATCGTTTCCACTATATCCACGTCGAAGACGTTGTGCGCGCCGTGTTGTTGGCTGCCTTCGCAAAAAATATTAAAGGAAGTGTCTTTAATGTTGCGGGTGACCGCCCTTGGAAACTGCATGAGGCCGTGAGTGTGATCAGGGAATTGATTCCGGGCGCCGAGATAGAGATTGGCACTGGTTACTGGCATCTGGATCGCCAGGGCGAGTGGGATCTCAGTGCTGCTGAGCGCGAATTGGGCTACCGGGCCGAGTGGACCCTTGAAAAAGGGTTGGCCCACTATTCCAACTGGTTGATTGATCACGAGTATTGAGCTTGAGCGGAAGCCGTCTGAAGCGATCCGGCCAATAAAATAATTGATGGGTGAACTATGATAAGCCAGAACGTCATGATGCAAGAGATGACCTGGACTGACTACCAGCGTCGAATTACAGAAGAGCAACCGATTGTTTTCTTGCCTGTTGGCGCTTTAGAACAACACGGGCCGCATCTGCCGATGGGCACTGATGCGTTACTCTCTACCGGGGTTTCGAGGCTGGTTGCCGAAAAGCTTGGCGGTATTGTCGCCCCGGCGGTTTGTTACGGCTACAAATCCCAGCCAAGAATGGGTGGCGGCAACCACTTTGTGGGTACAACCAGTCTTGATGCACAAACACTGATTTGCGTAGTTCGAGACGTACTTAGAGAATTGGTGCGCCATGGCGTAAGAAAAATTGTGGTGTTGGACGGGCATTACGAAAACCAGATGTTCTTGATCGAGGCAATCGATCTGGTTTTGCGTGAAACCCAATGGCAAGGGATTGAAGATCTGCGCATTGTGCGGTTTGAGTACTGGGACTTCACGTCGGACGAAACCTTGGCGCAGGTTTTTCCCGAAGGTTTCCCCGGGTACGCACTGGAACATGCCGCCGTGATGGAAACATCAATGGTTCTGCATTTTCACCCTGAACTGGTTAAGTTAGATGAAATTCCAGATGATGCACCCGCTTCGTTTCCAGCGTACGACAGTTACCCTGTAGACCCGGCAAACGTGCCGCCCAGCGGCGTTTTGTCGCCGGCACACCAAGCGTCGGCCGGTAAAGGCCGCCTGCTGGCTGAAGAGTATGCTCGAGTGATCTCTGCCGCTGTTGCAGAGGCATTTTCCCTGACGTCGTACAGGTAGGGTGAGAACTAATGATCAGCAACCCAATTGTCTGGCCAAACGGTGCGCGCTGCGCCGTTGCCTTCACCTTTGATATGGATGCAGACAGCATTCTTCATTTGGCACATCCCAACGACTCGGCGACACGTGTTGCCAGTATTTCGATGCTGCATTACGGCCCGAAAGTAGCGATCCCCAGAATTGTCGAGACATTCAAGCAATTCGAGATGAAGCAGACGTTTTTCATACCCGCCTGGTGCATGGAGCAATACCCAGAAGCGGTTGAAACGATTCTTGAGGGTGGGCACGAGATTGGCCACCACGGCTATATACATGAGCACCCGAATGAACTGAGTCGGGAAGAGGAGGCTTATTGGCTTGATCGTGGTTGCGAGACCATCAAGCGCTTTACCGGACAAGCCCCCAAAGGATGGCGGGCACCGCTTTATAACTTTTCCGAGCACTCTGCCGAGCTGCTGATTGAAAGGGGGTTTACCTATGACGCTTCGTTGATGGGGGATGATGTTCCCTATCTGTTGCGTGCATCCAATGGCGACTTGGTGGAGCTGCCATCAAGTTGGGCTTTGGATGACTGGCCACAGTACATGCACAGTATTGACCTGAATTTTCAGATGCCTATTCAATCGCCGCAACGGGCCAACGAGGTTTTTCAGGCCGAGTTCGATGCTGCATGGGAATATGGCGGGCTTTTTATACCGGTATGGCACCCTTTCCTGTCTGGTCGCCTGGCGAGATGGCATGAGGTTGCCAAGCTGATCGAGTACATGATGAACAAAGGTGACGTCTGGTTTGCTCGCCTGGATGAAATCGCCGAACACGTTCAAAAAAGTGTAGCCAGTGGCTTGTACGCACCGCGTATAGATCATCTGCCGTATTATCAAGGCCCAATAAAAGTAATTAAGTAGCGGCTTTTGCTTGGGTGTTGTGTGTTTGGTGAGACGTTTTAATTTGTGGCGGTCACCAGTGGCCGCCAATTTACGTGTGTGCAGGTATTTGAGGTGTTGGTTATGCAACGTAATTTAAGGATGAGTTTTACGGTTTGTACGCTCGGCGGTGCTTACAAGGAAGACATCGAGATATCTGAAGTTATTGCTGCCGGTTGGGTGGGTAGGCGTAAGGAGGATTTGGAGAAGCACATTGACGAAATGCAGGCGCTGGGCATTTCGCGGCCAGATACTGTGCCAGTGTTTAATCGTGTGGCGAACTCGCGATTGACGCAAAGAGAAGCGATTGAGGTATTGGGTAACCACTCCAGTGGAGAAGTGGAGTTTGTTCTCATTCGAGCAAAAGACAATTTGTATGTAGGCGTGGGCTCGGACCATTCGGATAGCCGTATCGAGACGTTTTGCATGGCGGCAGCAAAACAGGTTTACGATAAATCCATTGCGCCGGTGCTGTGGCGCTACGATGATCTTGTTTTTCATTGGGATAAGCTGATTTTGCGCTCCTATATTACGGTTGATAATGTTCGGCACTTGTATCAAGAGGGGCGTGTTGACGCGATCTTGCATCCTGAGACGTTGATCAACAGTTATGCAGCACCGGATGGGAAACTCTCTGAGGGTGCGGTTTTGTACGGTGGTACTTTCTCAACCCAAGAAGGGGTTCGTTCAGGCTCGCGCTTTGAATATGAGCTGGAAGACCCGGTCTTGAACCGGGTTATTCGCCACCAGTATTGTGTGTACGAGCTTCCTTTTACCCCAGCGGTAGTGAAGAATTAGCAGTTTCAAGTGACGGTTTTGTTTGGGAGGTTCTATGGCAGGGGAGGTGCAGTCGCTGCTACGAGGGCTGGCGCTATGCGAAGCGCTGGCGGATTACGACGGAAACGGCGTTGGTCTGACAATACTTGCAAAGAAAGTTGGCCTGACGCCCAGCACCACACATCGGTTATTGGCCACCCTTGTGGATGAGGGGTATGTGACGCGCTCTCAAGAAAACAACAACTACGTCCTTGGGCATCGCATTATCGGTGTCGCTGCATCTGTTCGGCGCAGAACAGCGCATATACGGGTTTTAGCGCACAAGCACCTGGAGTCGATTGCGCAAGAAACGGGTGAAACAGTCAACCTTGTCGTTCTAGAGGAAAATCGCTCCGTCTATATAGACCAGGCGGATGGTGCTGGCGCCTTTCGAGTTTCCTTGCGCATTGGTAGCACCTTCCCCGCGCACACGTCGGCTTCTGCCAAAGCCATCCTTGCATTCCAGGCTAGCGACGATCAGGTGGCAAGTCTATTTCTGGATAAAGACCTGAGGAAGTTGACCAAAAACACCATTATTGACTTGGCGACCTTCAAAGCACAGCTACTCCAGGTGAAGGAGTTGGGTTATGCAGTGGAAGAAGAGGAGGTTGAGACGGGGGTCAGCTGTGTGGCGGCTCCCGTACTGCTTAATGGAAAAACAGCCGTCGCAGCGCTTAGTGTGCCCGGCCCGACGGGCCGTATCTTGATGCCTTCAGCCGAGCGTCTGGGCAGGATTGTGAGCCAACATGCTCGCAGCCTGTCCGTTGAATTGGACGCCACGGTAGCGAGAAAAAAATAGCCCTGAGCCTGATGCCGATCAGTCAAGGACCAATGCGATCCGTAGCAGCTGCTACAAAAGAATGCGTTGCGCCAAAAGCTCTTTTGCAGTGCTACGTGGAAGAAAGATCATGAACAGTAAAAAAGTGCTGGGCAGCGAGCAAGTTAATCTGCTGATGAACGCAGCGCGACACGAGGCCAAAAAAAATGCTTGGGCGGCAAGTATCGCCGTCGTAGATGACGGAGGGCACCTGCTCGCATTTGAACGGCTCGATGGCTGCGCACCGATCAGCGCTTATATAGCGATTGAAAAGGCGCGAAGCGCGGCGCTGGGGCGGCGCGAGACTGCAAGCTATGAGCAGATGGTCAATGGTGGGCGCCTGGCCTTCGTCACCGCACCGCTGCTCACATCACTCGAAGGCGGTATACCCATTGAGGCTCAGGGGCAGGTTATTGGAGCGATTGGCGTCTCCGGCGTGAAGCCTGAACAGGATGCGCAGATTGCCAGAGCAGGTGTGTCAGTCGTTGAGCTGTTCGCATAGGCCTTGACCGACAAAAAACTCCCGCGTAACAACGCGGGAGTAAAGGGGAACAGCCAGGAGAGTAAAGCGCTTGCTTACTGCTGCAATACGGTTGCCTGGTTGCCGTTGCCGGTCTGCAGGATGTCGGAGTTCATGTTCGCGTTGCTTTGGGTCACGTTGGCCTGGTTGCTTGAACCGCTCTGGATGATGGAAGACAAGTTCACGCCATCGGTCTGTTTGACCGTAGCCTCGTTGTAGCCGCCGTCGGCCTGGTAGATGTAGCTGTAGTTGCCGGCGCCCGACTGTTCGAGATCGACCTTGTTGTCGTTTCCGTAGGTAAAGCCCAGGGCCAGGTTGGCGGTGCCGTGCTGGTCGGCGACCAGAATGTTGTCGGTACCATTTTGTTCAAAATACAACTCGTTGTAGTTATCGCCCTGGGCGATGGTGGCGGTGTTGCCGTCACCCAACTGGTTGAGCACGGTTCTATGGCCGACATCTTCCTGCTTGAGGTTGACGGTGTTGCCATTGCCGTTCTGGTCGAGCACAGCGATCTGGTCTTTGCCGAACTGGCCACCGTGCACCGGCCCTTGCCAGTCGCTGGCATGGACCTTGTTGTCATTGCCATTGCTGGTAATGGTCAGGTTCTGGTTGTCGCCGGTCTGGTAGGTCAAGGCCATGTTGCCATTGCCGTTTTGCCCCAGTGTGGTGGTGGAGTTGGTCGCTTCATACTGGTCGGCGTAAATGGCGTTGCCGATGCCCATCTGGTCGATGATAGACAGGTTATTTTCGCCAAAGCTCTGGTCCAGTATCAGTTCGTTACTGCTGCCCTGTTGTGTGACAATGGCCCGGGTGTCGCCCAGTTGGTAGTCCTGCCAGACTTCAGTGGAGTTGTAGTCGCCAGACTGGTCCACTTTGACACTGCCAGCTTCACCAAAGCCCTGTTCGGCATAGGCCCAGTTACCTTCGCCGCTCTGGTTGATTTCGATCTGGCCGTTTTTGTGCCCCAAGTGTTCGGCGGCGGCAAAATGGGCACTGCCCGTCTGGTACACCACTGCATTGTTGCTTTCGCCGCCGAACAGCTGTTCGATGTTGGCTTCGCTGGTCTCGCCGTACTGCAGCACGGTGGCGGTAGAGCCCATTTGCATTTCCTGGATCACGAACGACATGTTGCCGTTCTGTTCCTGCTCTTGCAGCACATGGTTGCCGCTGCCCGAGGATTGGCTGGCATGGGCGGTGTTCTGCTCGCCGGTCTGCTTCTGTTCGATCTTGCCACTGTCTTCGGCCAGTTGTTCGGCGTAGCCGGCATTGAGGTTGCCGTCCTGGGTCTGCTCGATGGTGTTGTTGGACAGGTTCTGGTAGCCGAACGCGTCATTACCTTCGCCGGTCTGGATCTGGATGATATTCGCCTGGGTGGCTTCGATTTGCTGCACGTTGGCAATGTTCTCGATACCCGACTGGGTCTGGGTCGAGAAGCTGTCGGCGGCCGAGGCCTGGGCGCTGGCCAGTACCAGCACAGCGGCAGCGAGTGGGGTGAGTTTGAACATGGTGTAGCCTCCTTGTGAATCGCTTTTGCTTGCGTGGTACCTGGAAATTCGGAATCAGCGGATTTGGCGAACTTCGACACGCTGGCCATTGCCGGTCTGACTGACACTGCTCTGCAAACCCGCACCGCTCTGTTCGATGCTGGCTTTGTTGTTGCTTCCGTTCTGATCGATCTGCGCCCGGTTGCCCGAGCCGCTCTGGCTGATGTACGCCTCGTTGCCATAGCCGTTCTGGTTGATCATGGCGATCTGGTCGTAGCCCTCCTGGAGGATCCAGGCTTCCTGGTTACTGCCGGCCTGTACGATCTGGCCCAGCAGGGATTGGCCGTTTTGCTTGATCAGTGCCTCGTTGACCTGGCCGTTCTGGCTGATGATTGCCTGCTGGCCATTGGGGGTGGTCATCAGGAACACCGGTGGGTCACCCAGGTCCGTTCCAGGGCCGATGTCGCCGTTGTCCATCAGGTCATCGGCGCGCAGCCCCTGGCTGGCCAGGCACAGTGGCAAGGCCAATGTCAGTAGCAGTTGCCTGGCATGAACATGAAAGAAACTGCGCATGTCGATGTCCTCGGTTGCTATATAAATGCTTCTTGCGGTTGGCCCCGCCTCCGGTGACGGAGGCGGGGCTGGCCGTTATGGACCTACTACCGGCGCCGAGACCGTATTGCCTGCGCTCGACCGCGCCGTGACGGTGGCCGCCGGGCCTGGGTTGACGGTGGAGGAGAGAACTACCAGCCTCCAGTTACCCGCCAGCCCCACGTTGGCCGTGCCCAGAGTCACCACACCGGATGGCGTGGTGGCCGTTACCGTGATGGTGTTGAGCAGGCGGTTCTGCGAAGTACCGGACACATCCCAGCTGAAGCGACCGCCAGCCCGCGCCGTCACCGTGGCCGCGGTGATCCGCAGGTTCTCCAGGTTGACCACTGGCGTGACCTGCACGGTGACCGTCGCTGGAGCCGAGAGGGCGCCGCGGCTGTCACGGACCTGGTAGGTGAAGGTCGAGCTGATGGCGGTCAGCAGCGACACCGGTGGGGTGAAGGTGATGGTGGTGCCGTTGGTGGTCGCCGAACCCTGGCCTGCTGCTGGCTGGGTCAGCAAGAGCACGGTCAGCGGGTTATCACCGTCCGGATCACTGTCGTTGCCCAGCACGCTCAGGGTCAGTGGCGCGGTGCTGGTCGACCCACTGTCGTTGAGGGCAACAGGCGGTTGGTTGACCGGCACGGTGACAGTCACTGCAACCGTTGCCGGTGCCGAGACTGCACCCAGGCTGTCACGCACCTGGTAGGTGAAGGTCACGTTGGTGGTAGCAGGCAAGCCTGCCGGCGGGGTGTAGGTGACGGTGGTGCCGTTGGTGCTTGCCGAACCCAGGCCTGTGGCAGGTTGGGTCAGGTTGATCACTGTCAGCGGGTTGTTGCCATCAGGGTCGGCATCGTTGGTCAGGACGCTCAGGGTGATCGGAGCGGTTTGGGTGGTACCGGTGTCATTGCCCGCGACAGGTACCTGGTTGGCAGGCGCACCTACCGAAACAGTCACGGTGGTCGGTACAGACTTCACGTTATTGGCGTCCATGGCGCGGTAAGTGAAGGTGGTGGTGAACGGTGCCGTGATAGTTGTCGGTGGGGTGTAGATCACCGCCGTCGTGCCGCTGAGCGCAACCGAACCTTGCCCGGCAGCCGGCGGGGTGAGGTCGGTGACGGTCAATGGGCCTGTGGCGGACGTGTCGTTAGCCAGCACATTGATGGTCAACGGTGTGCCGGGAACTGCGCTGGCACTGTCAGCCACGGTTTGCGGCAGTTGTTCGATCGGGCCGGTGGGTGCAACGCCGATGACCGTTACAGGCTCGGTATCAGCGCCGCCGGCTGACGACTTGATGGTAATGCTGGCAGGCGGCTGTGCCAGGTCATTGACGACCAGTTGCTGGTTGATACCGGACTTGGACAGACGTCCGAAGCCCTGGGCCACCAGATCTGGCACCTCTACTTCATCGCTGGACGACGCCTGGATGGTCAACCGATGGTTGTCCCAGTCGTAGCGAGCGGTTTGCACCTTGACCACGTCGGTGAGCTTGGCCGATTGCGAAGTCGGCCGGGTGGTGCTGGTCGGGTTGGTAGCGGTAACCACGACGAACTCCGGCGCTGCGCCAGTGGGCGCATGTTTGCCGAAATACAGCCCGTTGTTGTCGCCCTTCATCTCGTTCGTGCAGGGTGTAGCCGGGGTACCCAGGCCCAGGGTGTTGCGGTAGCACAGCGAAGAGCTGTTCGCCGATTTGGCGAAGACTTCCACCTGAGTGCCGGCACCGGTACGACGGTAAGTGCTGCGGTCGATGTCCAGCGGTGTTTGCGCACGGCTGTCATAGAGCTTGCCGGAAACACTGAAGGTGTTGGTCTCGATGGATCTGCCATCCGGTGCCACGATGCGGATGAAGTTGGTGCCGTTGGGGCTACCGGTGACGGGCTCGCGCAGGTTCGGGTCGCCGACGAAAGTCTCCAGCTCGCCGGTGTCCGGGTTTGTTTCGGTGTAGGGCGCACCGACCCGTTGCAGGAAAGGCCCGATGTTGCCGTTCAAGGCACCGGTGAAATTACCCGGTGCACCGATGCCGATGTCGCGGGTCATGTTGATCCCGCGGCGGCCGGTGCTGGTGACGTTGATTTTTTCCACGCCATAGGGGTGGACAATGGTGTACAGGCCGGTAGTTGGGACGGTGGCGCGAATACGAATCCGGGCGAAGCTGACCTGGTCCCCATCAATGGGGTTTTCGGCGGAAAACGCCGCTTCCACGGCGGCTACATAAACCTCCAGCTCGAAGCCGCTATTGCCGACCGCCGGGATATCGGTTTCGGCGGTAAACCAGAACAGCTCACCTGGGAAGTTGTTCGGAAACACCATGGGCTGGGCGTCGTCATAAACCCCGGGTTCTGCGTTGAGTAAACACATGTAGGAAGGAGGCACTGTAGCCGCTACCCGCGAGCTGGCCGCCCGGGACTGGCAGAGTTCCATCTTCTTGTCGGTAGTATCCTGGTACCACAGGGGGAAACGACCGCTGGCGACCGTATAGGGGCCAGGGTCAACGGCCTTGAGACCGGCATGTGCCGCCCCGGCCATAACAAGGGTTAGCCCGAATGTGCTGAGCACTAGGCGTGGCCATTTGTTCATGATGCCTCCGAATTCGAGATCGAGTGAGACGCGGTCAAGGAACGATGACCACTTCTTCGGTATCGGTACCGCCATTGTCCGAGGTCACCGTGACCCGGGCCGGAGGGATCAGCGAGATCCCGGTTGTCAGTGTCTTGTTGGCGCCGCTACCGGCCATCGTGGCGATGAGTGCGCCGTGTCCGGTGGTGGCCACCAGATTCGGTGGAGAAGTGCGGTCACTGGTCGAGGCCTCGATCGTCACCTCCCCGGACGTCATGCTGTATTCGGCGCGGCTGATCGTGACCAGGTCGACCAGTTTTGACGGGTGGGTAGTGGGTGTACTGGTGGCAATGGCTGCCTGGTTGTCAGCCGTCAGCTGCAGGTTTTTTGGCAAGGTCGGGTTGATCGCCGATTGGCCGTACCAGTTACCGGTGGCATTGGACTCGATCATGGAGATGGTCTGGTTGTCGCTGGCAAACGTGGCCGTACCCGGTGGGGGGGGCGCAAGCATGAACACGTCTTCCTGGGCAACCACGCCACCGTCGCCCGACTCACGCGAGTAAGTGCTGCGCTGGGTGATCAGGGGCGTGGGCAGGGCCACGGTGGAAAGCTTGCCGGAGACGGCAAACAGGTTGGTGCGCACGTCGATGCCGTTGGGCCCTTCGATACGCACATAGTTGGTGTTGAACGGGCTGCCGGTGACCGCTTCGTTGAGGTTCGGGTCGCCGATGAAGGTTTCGCTGGCCCCGGTTTCGGGGTTGACTTCGGTGTAAGGGCCGTTGACGCTGCGCAGGAACGGGCCGATGTCGCCGCGCAAGGCGCCGTCATAGGTTTTCGGTACGCCGATGCCGATGTCGCGGGTCATGTTGATGGCGCGGTTGCCATCGGTGCCGAAAT
>CAYVPI010000140.1:0-14138 GCA_964453495.1 uncultured Pseudomonas sp.
ATGATCGGCTGTTCCATGGATTCCTCTTCATCAATGGTAATGAGGGTGCCCGGACCCTCCTGGAAGCTGTGCAGCACGCGCAGCGGAACGTTGTACTTGCCGGCGAACTCGACCGCGCGGATCTGCAGAACCTTGGAACCGAGGCTGGCCATTTCCAGCATCTCTTCGAAGGTGATCTTGTCCAGACGCTGAGCGACCGGCACAACGCGCGGGTCGGTGGTGTAAACACCATCCACGTCAGTGTAGATCTGGCACTCGTCAGCCTTCAGCGCCGCAGCCAATGCCACGCCGGTGGTATCGGAACCGCCACGACCGAGGGTGGTAATGTTGCCGTGCTCGTCGACGCCCTGGAAACCGGCGACAACCACCACGCGACCTGCCTTCAGATCACCACGAATCTTCTGGTCATCAATCTGCAAGATACGCGCTTTATTGTGCGCACTGTCCGTCAGAATCCGCACCTGGTTGCCGGTGTAGGACACCGCTGGCACGCCGCGCTTGATCAGCGCCATGGCCAACAGGGCAATCGTCACCTGCTCACCGGTGGAAACGATCACATCCAGCTCACGCGGAACCGGTTGGCCGTCGCCACTGATTTGCTTGGCCAGATCGATCAGACGGTTGGTTTCGCCGCTCATTGCAGACAGCACAACCACCAGGTCATCGCCGGCATCGCGGAATTTCTTAACCTTGTCGGCGACCTGCTCGATTCTCTCGACAGTGCCGACCGAGGTGCCTCCAAATTTCTGTACGATCAAAGCCATTTCAAAGCCGCCTCAGCCCATGAAGGGCGCCCATTAAACAATCAAACCATGCAAAAACGCCAAGGCCCGTTACTAGACAACGGGCCCTGGTGGGTGGAATCAGATGCCCTGCTCGACGAACGGCACGGTCAAGGCCAGCGCTGCATCCAGCGCACCTGCATCGACACCGCCGCCCTGCGCCATGTCAGGACGTCCACCACCCTTGCCACCAACAGCCGCGGCTGCCTGTTTCATCAGATCGCCAGCCTTGAGCCTGGCGGTCAGATCCTTGGTCACGCCGGCAACCAGCACGACTTTTTCTTCATGAACGCCACCGAGCAGGATAACGCCCTGCCCCAGTTTGTTCTTCAGTTGGTCGACCAGTGCCAACAGCGCCTTGCCGTCCATACCGTCCAGACGCGCCGCCAGAACCTTCACACCCTTGACGTCGACGGCCGCAGCCGACAGGTCGTCACCAGCGGCGCTGGCGGCCTTGGCCTGCAGCTGCTCGAGTTGCTTCTCGAGCTGGCGATTGCGCTCCAGCACGGCCGACAGCTTGTCGATCAGGTTGTCACGGCTGCCCTTGACCAGTTGCGCGGCTTCCTTGAGCTGCTCTTCAGCAGCATTGAGGTAAGCCAGCGCAGCAGCGCCGGTGACTGCCTCGATACGACGCACGCCAGAAGCGATACCGCCTTCGCTGACAATCTTCAGCAAGCCGATGTCGCCGGTACGCTTGGCGTGGATACCGCCGCACAGCTCCACGGAGAAATCGCCGCCCATGCTCAGTACGCGCACGTTGTCACCGTACTTCTCGCCGAACAGCGCCATGGCGCCTTTACGCTTGGCGGTCTCGATGTCGGTTTCTTCGGTTTCCACTTCTGTGTTCTTGCGCACCTGGGCGTTGACGATATCTTCCAGCGCCTTGATTTGCTCGGGCTTGATAGCCTCGAAGTGGCTGAAGTCAAAACGCAGGCGCTGGCTGTCGACCAGCGAGCCTTTCTGCTGGACGTGCTCGCCCAAAACCTGACGCAGCGCAGCGTGCAGCAAGTGGGTGGCCGAGTGGTTCAGCGAGGTTGCATGCTGGACCTGGGCGTCGACCTGGGCCTGCAGCTCGGCGCCTACGCTCAGGCTGCCCGACGCAACGATGCCATGGTGCAGGAAGGCACCGCCGGTCTTGGTGGTGTCACGCACGTCGAAACGGTTTGCACCCGCCTGCAGGTAACCGCAGTCGCCAACCTGACCGCCGGATTCGGCGTAGAACGGCGTCTGGTCGAGAATGACCACGCCCTCCTCGCCTTCCTTGAGCTGCTCGACCGCCACGCCTTCTTTATAGAGGGCGACGACCTTGGCAGCGGCGGCGGTGGTTTCATAACCGAGGAAGCGTGTGGCTTCGTCGACCTTGACCAGGCTGTTGTAGTCCAGGCCGAAAGCGCTGGCCGAACGTGCGCGCTCGCGCTGGGCTTCCATTTCGCGTTCGAAGCCGGCTTCGTCCAGGGTCAGCTCGCGCTCACGGGCGATGTCGCCGGTCAGGTCCATCGGGAAGCCATAGGTATCGTACAGCTTGAACACCACTTCGCCTGGCACGACCGAGCCCTTGAGTTCGGCCAGGTCCTGCTCGAGGATCTTCAGGCCTTGCTCCAGGGTCTTGGCAAACTGTTCTTCTTCCGCCTTGAGCACGCGCTCGATGTGCGCTTGCTGGGACGTCAACTCAGGGAAAGCTTCGCCCATCTCGGCTACCAGCGCCGCAACGATCTGGTAGAAGAAGCTGCCTTTGGCGCCAAGCTTGTTACCGTGGCGGCAGGCGCGACGGATGATGCGGCGCAATACATAGCCGCGACCTTCGTTGGACGGCAGTACGCCGTCGGCAATCAGGAAGCCACAGGAACGGATATGGTCGGCAACCACCTTGAGCGATGGCTGGGCATCGTTGGTGCAACCTATGGCCTTGGCCCCAGCAACCAGCAGGCTCTGGAACAGGTCGATCTCGTAGTTCGAATGCACGTGCTGCAATACCGCACTGATCCGCTCCAGGCCCATGCCGGTGTCCACCGACGGCGCTGGCAACGGATGCAACACGCCATCGGCGGTGCGGTTGAACTGCATGAACACGTTGTTCCAGATCTCGATGTAACGGTCGCCATCTTCTTCCGGCGAGCCCGGCGGGCCGCCCCAGATGTCGGCGCCGTGATCGTAGAAAATCTCGGTGCAAGGACCGCACGGGCCGGTATCGCCCATGGTCCAGAAGTTGTCGGAAGCGTACGGCGCGCCCTTGTTGTCGCCGATGCGCACCATGCGCTCGGCCGGAACGCCGATTTCCTTGGTCCAGATGTCGTACGCCTCGTCATCGCTGGCGTAGACGGTGACCCAGAGCTTTTCCTTCGGCAGGTTCAGCCACTGCTCGGAGGTCAGGAAGTTCCAGGCGTAGGTGATCGCGTCGCGCTTGAAGTAATCACCGAAGCTGAAGTTACCCAGCATTTCGAAGAAGGTGTGGTGACGGGCGGTATAACCGACGTTTTCCAGGTCGTTGTGCTTGCCGCCGGCGCGCACGCATTTCTGGCTGGAGACAGCGCGGGTGTACGCGCGCTTTTCCTGGCCCAGGAAGCAGTCCTTGAACTGGTTCATCCCCGCGTTAGTGAACAGCAGGGTTGGGTCGTTGCCCGGAATCAAAGAGCTGGAGGCTACACGGGTGTGGCCTTGCTCTTCGAAGAAGCGAAGGAAGGCTTCACGGATTTCTGCGCTTTTCATAGGTTCTTCCACGGAGACGACGGCCTGCGTCACATTGACGAAACGACGGCAAAGGGCCGCATTATATCGGGCCTGTGGCCACGGTACAGTGTGTTTATACGTTGCAAACCCGCATTTGGAGGTTATGCGTGCAGTTTTATCAAGTGTTGCCTGATGAAACGGCCCTCATTCGCAGCATTTTCGTTAGCGACCTATTCACATCGACGGAAACTATGGTAAAAATCCTGCGTCGCCACAATCTGGCGGTAACGTTCTCAGGGCGGGGTGCAACTCCCCACCGGCGGTAATGGCGCGCAATGCGTCTAGCCCGCGAGCGCTTGCAGGCAAGCCCTGCAAGGTCAGCAGACCCGGTGTGATTCCGGAGCCGACGGTCATAGTCCGGATGAAGAGAGAACGGGATTGACACCAAAGAGCCGTGCCCGCAGCAGCCTTCAAGGCAACCGCTGCTTCACGCCCCCTTGAATCCCATTCGATCCACATGCCCTGTTTTATAGATAAACAGGAGTCAACGTAGATGCAACCCACCGCTATCGACAGCAAAAGCCACCCACACGAGCGTATTGCCTTTATCCAGGCCTGCTGGCACAAGGATATTGTCGATCAGAGCCGTAACGGCTTCGTCGATGAAATGATCAAACTGGGCTACCAGCAAAGCGACATCGATTTTTACGAGGTCGGCGGCGCCTTCGAAATTCCACTGCATGCCAAGCTGCTGGCCAAAAGTGGCCGCTACTCGGGCATCGTTGCCGCAGGCCTGGTGGTCGATGGCGGTATCTATCGCCACGAGTTCGTCGCCCAGTCGGTGATCAGCGGCCTGATGCAGGTCCAGCTGGAAACCGAAGTGCCGGTGTTCTCGGTGGTACTGACCCCGCACCACTTCCATGGCGGCGAAGAACATCACAAGTATTTCTTCGAGCACTTCGTGCACAAGGGCGCGGAAGCGGCCAAGACCTGCGCTGATACGCTGCAGAAGGTGCGTGCGCTGCGTCGTTTGCAGCCGCAGCAGAAGCTGGCAGTTTAAACCGCGGCGATGCCATCGCGGGCAAGCCCGCTCTTACAGGACCCAAACAATCTTTGTAGGAGCGGGCCGGGTGGTGCTCCGCTTGCCCGCGATGAGGCCCTGACAGGCACCGCAATCACCCCAACGCTGCCAACCCGTCAGGAGTAGTCGGCACAATCAGAATCCCCGCACGTAACCCGTTCTTGACCTTCGGATTGGGGAAAATAATGCGCGCGCCCTCCTCCTCCACCAACCAACGCGTATCGGCCAGGTCTTCGGCCAGCAAGTAACCTTTCGACAACTCGGCAAAATTCTCGATATCCGCAGGCAGATGCAAACGGAACGCATCACTGTGCTTGATGATTTCCCGAGCCACGCTGAACACTTGCAGGCCGTCGAGCGTCGAGTCATCCAGGGGCGGCTCGGTGGCCTCGATGATGTGCTTCAAACCTGTTTCCAGGCGCTCGAGGTTCACCTGCTGGTTTTGCCCGAACGGCCGCGCCTTGCCGAGTTCCAGAGTGAAGGCCTCGGCATCGAGCTGTTCATAGGTAAAGGCGGTGAAAGTGATCGATTGCTTGCTTTGCAACAGCACCGCATCCATTCCCGCAGCGTGCAGGCGCGCAAGCTCCTTGCGTGAATGGTTACGCCCTTCCTTGAACGGATAAAGGGCAAACTGCTCGATTTTCGAACCACGTATCGCGGTGTGCAGGTCGTAATGCAAGCGTGTGCGGTCGGGCACACTGAAAAAGGTTGCGGCCAGGCGCTCCAGCTCACAAGCACGCAGCGCCTCGTTGCCACTGGATAATTCATGCCGGCCATTGAACAGCCGATTGACGTCCTGTTCGATATACCGCTCGCCCTTGCGGATCGCGTCGGGGTTGCCGAACAGGAACAAAATGCGTACACGCGGCTTGATCTCTGCGCGGGCAATGCCGTGCAGCAGCTCATCGAGCAGTTCGATGGGGGCGGTTTCGTTGCCGTGGATACCGGCCGACAAGAGCAAGTCCATGCCCGTGTCCCGGGCCTCGGGAGGGCGCACTTCCAATGCACCTTCGCCGAGCCAGCGCATACGCACGCCTTCGACTGTCAGCTGAGTCTTCTCTGCCGGTTCGCGACCGGCGAGGGTCAGTTCGAGCAGCTTGCCGAGGGCGAGCATAGGCGTATTTCCTTAGTGTTTGCAGTCAGGACCGTGGACGTGATCGTCGTCATCACCCGCGTCGGCCGGCTCCATTTCCAGTTGCAGGCTGACCAGGTTGGTGGCCAGCGGGCGCAACAACAGGTTGGCGTACTCGGCGTCGTCTTCTTCGACGTCGACGCCGATCAGCAGCTGGCCACGGCCATCCTGCTGGATCCACACTTCCTTGCCTTGCCAGACTACGGCAAAGCGCGTGCAGGAGGTTTCCAGCTGAGTGCCATCGGTGTCTTCAAGGATCAGCTGCAGGGCGTCGGACATGTTGAATTCTCTTTCAAGGTTGGAGTTGGAATGGATAGACCGAACCCAACTTAAGGATCTGGGTCAGCTCATCCAATGCCGTACGGCACTCTAGCAACAATTGCGGGTCAGCCAGGTCAGCCTCGGCCAGACGGTCGCGATAGTGCTTGTCGACCCATTGGGTCAGCGTGTCGTACAACGGCGCCGTCATGATAACCCCTGGGTTGACCGCCGCCAGTTCCATTTCATTGAGCGCTACACGCAAGCGCAGGCAAGCCGGGCCACCACCATTTTGCATGCTCTGCTTGAGGTCGAAGACCTTGACCTCGGCAACCGTACCGTTCTGGCCGGTCAACCGTTGCAGGTAGTTCCAGACTCGCTCGTTGGCGCGGCACTCTTGCGGCACGATCAACAGCATCTTGCCGTCGGCGCGGGTCAGCAACTGGCTGTTGAACAGGTAAGAGCGTACCGCATCTTCAACGGTCACCTCAGCCCGAGGCACGCAGATCGCCTGGAAATTACCACCGCGTTTAGCCAGTTTAGCTTGCAGTTCGCCAAGCATGGCCTGGGTGTCGAGAAAGGCATCCTCGTGATAGAACAGGACTTCGCCGTTACCCACCGAAATCACGTCGTT
This sequence comes from uncultured Pseudomonas sp., assembly GCA_964453495.1. Classification (GTDB taxonomy): domain Bacteria; phylum Pseudomonadota; class Gammaproteobacteria; order Pseudomonadales; family Pseudomonadaceae; genus Aquipseudomonas. Next base: position 6,555 of record CAYVPI010000140.1, read on the forward strand.
ATGGAATACGCCCTGATCGATGACGGCCGGGTTCTGCTGGGCGAATACAACACCCTCCTCACCCAGGCCATGCAGGCGGGCAACAGCCTGGGAGGCCTCGAGGGTTTGCCGGGCCGGGTATTTTTGCGGGGCTGGGTAGCGGCTGTCGAACGCACTACGGCCATACACGAAGAACTCGACACCGGCCTCGCCGTACTCACGGCAAAAACGCGTGTGGTTGGCCGCACCTTCATCACCGAACTGCGCCACTGCCGGTAGTGCAGCGTGATGAGCAAAATGCTTTTGATCGGCGAACATGGCGCCCAGCACACGGCTGGTGGTCGGGTGCTCGATGCTGCGGTGGTATTTGCAGTTGAGGTTGGCTGCGGTGAAATGCACACGCCCATCGGCGGTATCGGCACTCGGGCTGACCGTGGCGGCATTGGCCACCCACATGCTCGAAGCCGAGCAACTGGCCACCAGCAACGGCATCGCCTGCTTGGCTGCTTGCTCGATGACCTGGGCGTCGCTGCCAGCAAATCCGAGCCGGCGCAAGGCTGCCACATCCGGGCGCTCTTGCGGCGCCAGCACGCCCTGCTGGAAACCCATCTCCATCAGCGCCTTCATTTTTGCCAAGCCCTGGCGTGCCGCTTCGCGGGGGTTGGACGACTGCTGGCTGTTGCTCTGTGAGGCGACGTTGCCGAAGGACAGCCCCCCGTAGTTATGGGTCGGGCCGACCAGGCCATCAAAGTTCACTTCAAACGATTTCATCGGCGAGGCTCCGTGGACCTGTTGTTAGAGGGAAAGACCCGGGGTCAGGGTGGCTGGAAGGCTGAGGCTGGCGGTCTCCAGCGACGCGACCGGGTAGGCGCAGTAGTCGGCTGCGTAGTAGGCACTGGCCCGGTGGTTGCCGCTGGCACCGACACCACCGAAAGGCGCGCTGCTGGCCGCGCCGGTCAGCTGCTTGTTCCAGTTGACGATACCGGCCCGGCTTTGCAGCCAGAATTGCTGGTAGCGCGCATTGGAATCGGACAACAAGCCGGCAGCGAGGCCGTACTGAGTGTCGTTGGCCTGGGCGATGGCGTCGTCGAAATCGGCATAGCGAATCACTTGCAGCAACGGGCCGAACAGTTCTTCGTCGGACCGCTGCGCGACCGCCGTCACGTCGATGATGCCCGGCGTCAGCAACGCCGCGCCGGACTGTGGCTGGGTCATTTCCAGCAGGCCGACGCCACCCTTGGCGAGCATGCTTGCCTGAGCGTCGAGCAAGGCCTTGGCTGCAGCCAAGGAGATGACCGAGCCCATGAACGGTGCCGGTTGCTGGTCGAACGCACCGACCTGGATGGTCTTGCACACTTCGACCAGACGCGCCAGCAGTGAATCGCCCCAGGCACCTTCCGGCACCAATAGGCGACGGGCGCAGGTGCAGCGCTGGCCGGCTGAAATAAATGCCGACTGAACGATGGTGTACACCGCAGCATCCAGGTCAGCGACCCGATCGACCACCAGTGGGTTATTACCGCCCATCTCCAGTGCCAGGATCTTGTCTGGGCGACCGGCGAATTGTTGGTGCAACAGGTTGCCGGTACGGCTGGAGCCGGTGAAGAACAGCCCGTCGATGCCGACGTTGGCTGCCAGGGCGATGCCGGTTTCCCGTGCACCCTGCACCAGGTTCAGCACGCCTGCCGGCAGGCCAGCTTCGATCCAGCATTTAACGGTCAGCTCAGCGACTTTCGGCGTCAGCTCGCTGGGCTTGAACACTACACAGTTACCTGCCAGCAACGCCGGCACGATATGACCGTTGGGCAAATGGCCGGGGAAGTTGTAAGGGCCGAACACCGCGACCACACCATGCGGTTTGTGGCGCAGAACGGCGGTGGCGTCTGCCAGCGGGCCGCTCTTTTCGCCGGTGCGCTCACGGTAACTTTGTACGGAAATGGCAACCTTGTTGACCATACTGGTCACCTCGGTGGCCGACTCCCACAGGGGCTTGCCAGTTTCTTCACCGATGCAGTGCGCGAGCTCATCGGCATGGGCCTTGAGGCTGGCAGCGAAAGCTTCGAGAATCGCAATTCGCTGCTCGAGCGGCCGTATCGCCCAGGCCGTAAAGGCCTGCCGTGCTGCAGTTACAGCACTGTCGACTTGCGCGGCATTGGCGCCCTTGCCTCTCCAGATCACCTGCTGGCTGACCGGATTGAGCGATTCCAATGGCTCGCCCTGGCCTTCCAGCCAGGCACCTGCGATGTAATGGGTCGTCATTATTTGGTCTCCCGGGTAGCGGACAGCGGTACGGCACGCACCTGATCGCCAGCGCTCAGGCGCAGACGCTTGGCCGTCATCGGATCGACCACCAGGGTGCCAGCCGCCAGGCGCGCAGGTGCGGCAGTAATGCGGCAATCCTCACGCTTACGGTTATGGATAACGAATGGCGTGGCGTCGTCGCCCGGCGTACCAACGGCCAGCACCAATGCCTGGCTGTCGTGCACGGCGCGGATCTTGCTGGTCTCGCATTCCACGGCGGGGCCTGCGTCGAAAATATCCACATAGCCCTGGTAGCTGAAACCTTCACTCTTGAGCATGTTCAGCGCCGGCTCCGTATCGGTGTGCACGCGACCGATCACATCGCGTGCCGCTGGCGACAGGAAGCAGGTGTATAGCGGGAATTTCGGCATCAATTCGGCAATGAACGCCTTGTTGCCTACGCCGGTCAGGTAGTCGGCCTGGCTGAATTCCATCTTGAAGAAGTGCCGCCCCAGGCTTTCCCAGAATGGCGAGCGGCCATTCTCGTCGGACATGCCACGCATCTCGGCAATGATCTTGTTGCCGAACAACTCCGGGAACTCGGCGATGAACAGCATGCGCGCCTTGGACAAGAGGCGGCCATTGAGGCCGGTACGGGCATCGCTGCGCAGGAACAACGAGCACAACTCGGAGTTGCCGGTCAGGTCGTTGGCCAGGAACAGCGTCGGGATCTCGCGGTAGATGTTCAGCTCTTGCGAGGCACTGACCGTCAGGCCGACCCGGTAGTTGTACCAGGGCTCACGCAGCCCCACGGCACCTGCGATGGCCGAGATACCGACGACCTGGCCATTATCGTCTTCCAGCACGAACAGGTAGTCGGCATCGCCACGCTCAGCTTGGCCATGGAAGGTTTTTTCGGCCCAGCCGACACGGTGCGCCAGGCGCTCCTCGTTGGCCGGCAAGGTGGTCAGGCCGGTGCCGGTGCTGCGCGCCAGCTCAATCAGCGCGGGTAAGTCGCTGCTGCGTACGGGACGAACGATCATGCTTTCTCCTCAAGCAGACGGCCTTGGCCACCTGCACAACTCGACCTGTGAATGCCAGGTATCAAACAGCGACCAGGCGCACGCTGGCACCTTCACCGACACCCAGGGCCTCGGCTGCCTCAAGATTCAGGTTGACCGGCTTGCCGGGTACCCAATCGAGCTCCAACAGTACTGCGCGGTAATCCTGCAATTGACCGTTGGAGACCAGGTACAACCGCCCACCCTTGATTTCGTTCTCGTCGATCTTCACCGGTACCACCCGGCTCTGGGCGATGGACCGGATCCCCGAAACCCGCGCATGCAGCGTCGGGCCACCGTCGAAGATGTCGATGTAGTGGTCGGTTTCAAAACCTTCGCGCATCAGGATGTCGAAGGTGACCTGGGCACGCGGGTGCACCTGGCCCATGGCTTCCTGGGCAGCATCGGGCAACAGCGGCACGTAGATCGGGTAATGCGGCATCAGCTCGGCCAGGAAGGTCCGGCTCTTTAGGCCGCACAGGCGCTCAGCCTCGGCGTAGTTCAGGTCGAAGAAGTTACGACCAATGGCATCCCAGAATGGCGAGTCTCCGTTCTCGTCGCTGTAGCCGACGATTTCAGTCACCACCGAGTCGGCGAAACGCTCGGGGTGGTTGGCCATGAACAACAGGCGGCCGCGGGAATTGAGCTCGGTCCAGGCAGTGCCTACCAGTTCCGGCACTACGTAGAAACTGGTGAGCAGGCTATTGCCGGTCAAGTCATGGCACTGGGAAAGCACATGAATCTTGTTGTGGATCTTCAGCTCACGCGAAGCGTGCACGAAGGTCTCGTTACGAAAACTGTAGAACGGCTCGGAATAACCGGCCGAAGCGACGATGGCCGAGCAACCGACCAGCTTGCTGGTGGTGCTGTCTTCAAGTACGAAGAAATAGCTCTCCTCACCGTTGAAGCTGACTTCGGCGGCGAAGGAAGCTTCGGAAGCGGCAATCTTGTCACTGAGCCGACCGGCATCGTCAGGCAAGGAGGTGACACCAATCGGGCTGTCCGCAGCCAGACGCTGTACTTCGCCCAAATCAGCCATTTGCGCGGGGCGCATCACCAGCATGGTGTCACTCCTTTCTTGGAATTGTTGGGTTGGCTTGCACCAACACAGAGGAACAGGGGAACCAGGCGCGCAATCACGCGCTCGGTACAGGAATCGGTTCGGCGGCCTTCAGGCCGCCGATGCCCCGGCCGGATCAGGCCTGGGTCAGTTTCGCCACAGCGCGTTCGAAGCGGTCCAGGCCTTCGTCGATGTCGGCATCCTCGACCACCAGGCTCGGTGCGAAACGCACGACGTCGGGGCCAGCCTGCAGAATCATCAAGCCTTCTTGTTCGGCGGCATTGAACACGTCCTTGGCCTTGCCTTTCCAGGCGTCGCTCAGCACGCAGCCAATCAACAGGCCCAGGCCACGGATTTCGGTAAACAGGCCGTATTGCTGGCCGATCTTCTGCAGACGGGTCTTGAAGCGCTCATGCTTGGCTTTGACGCCCTTCAGCACTTCGGGGGTGTTGATCACATCAATGACTGCGTTACCGACTGCACAGGCCAGCGGGTTACCACCGTAGGTGGTGCCGTGGGTACCGACGACCAGGTGCTTGGCCAGCGCTTCGGTGGTCAGCATGGCGCCGATCGGGAAGCCGCCTCCCAGGCTCTTGGCGCTGGAGAGGATGTCCGGAATGACGCCGTAGTGCATGTAGGCGAACAATTCGCCGGTGCGGCCCATGCCGGTCTGCACTTCGTCGAACACCAGCAATGCATTGTGCTGGTTGCACAGTTCACGCGCGCCCTGCAGGTAGGCCAGCTCAGCTGGCAACACGCCGCCCTCGCCTTGTATGGGTTCGATGACCACGGCACAGGTCTTGTCCGAGATCGCCGCTTTCAGCGCATCCAGGTCGTTGTAAGGGATGTGGGTAATGCCAGTGATTTTCGGGCCGAAACCATCGGAGTACTTGGACTGGCCACCGACGTTGACGGTGAACAGGGTACGCCCGTGAAAGCTGTTGAGCGTGGCGATGATCTCGTACTTTTCCGGGCCGAAACGGTCATGGGCGACACGACGGGCCAGCTTGAAGGCGGCCTCGTTGGCTTCGGCGCCGGAGTTACAGAAGAACACGCGCTCGGCGAAGGTGGCATCGACCAGTTTCTTGGCCAGCTGCAAGGCCGGCTCGTTGGTGAAAACGTTGGAGACGTGCCACAGCTTGTTGGCTTGTTCGGTCAACGCACCGACCAGCGCCGGGTGGGCATGGCCTAGTACGTTCACGGCGATGCCACCGGCAAAATCGATCAGCTCGCGGCCCGACTGGTCCCAGACTCGTGAGCCCGCACCGCGCACGGGAATGAACCCGGCAGGAGCATAGTTGGGGACCATTACCTGGTCGAAATCGGCACGTTGCACTGGAGCATGCGGAGCGGACATCGGAGTCTCCTGAAGAGGAACGCGCGCCTGGAACTGGCGAGCGATGGGGGGATTGTAAGGACAGATTTCAGCTTGGCCTTGCCGCCAAGCGACAACTTCTTATAGCGCCAAACCCTGTTTCGACAAGGGTTACGGCAATGCGACAAATAGCGTCGCAAAGGCGCAGTTTAACGGAAATCTGAGAGGACGGCCGCTCTGCGGCCGATCGCGGGCAAGCCCGCTCCTACATGGACCGCAGTCACCTGTAGGAGCAGGCTTGCCCGCGATAAGGCCTGAAGGGCCTTCAATATGAAGGTATCAACCGCGCTCAGCTGGCGCCGAAGACAACTCGAAGGGGCTGCTGCTACGCCGCTGGTTACGATCTTCGCGCGGCGTCGCGCCGAAGAAATTGCGGTAGGCGCTGGAGAAATGCGGCCCAGAGGAGAAACCACAGGACAAACCGATCTGGATGATCGACTTGCTGGTCTGCATCAGCATCTGACGAGCCTTGTTCAAGCGCAACTCCAGATAATACTGGCTCGGAACGCGATTGAGGTACTGCTTGAAAATCCGCTCCAACTGCCGCCGGGAAACACACACATGCTGGGCAATCTCATCGGTGGTCAGCGGCTCTTCGATATTGGCTTCCATCAACAACACAGCCTGGGTCAGCTTCGGATGGCTCGACCCCAAACGGTTCTGCAATGGAATTCGCTGGCGCTCTCCCCCTTCACGGATACGCTCGACCACCAACTCTTCAGACACCGCACCGGCAAGCTCGGCACCATGGTCGCGCGCCAGCACCGCCAACAGCAGGTCCAAAACCGACATACCACCACAGGCGGTCAAGCGGTCACGGTCCCAGTCGAACAGATGGCTGGTGGCAATCACCTTGGGGAAACGCTCAACGAAATCATCCTGCCAACGCCAGTGCACCGCCGCGCGATACCCGTCCAGCAGGCCCAACTGCGCCAGCGGGTAGACCCCGGCCGACAGCCCGCCGATCACGCAGCCCGCACGCACCAACTGCTTGAGGGCACTACCAAGGGCCGAATTGAGCGCAGCCGGTGGCTCATCGGCGAGCAGGAACAGCTTTTGGCAACCCTCCAGGCGCCCGGCCCAGGGTTCGCCCGGCAGTTGCCAGGCCCCGTCCTGCGGCGGCTCGGCCTGGAGAAACAGCAACTCATACGCCACATCCGGATGCACTTTTTGCGCGACCCGCAACGCCTCTTCGGCCAGCGCCAGCGTCAGGGCTTTGGTGCTGGGCCAGATGAGAAAACCGATTCGCTGGGTTGTCATGGGGTGCAGTCCAAAACCTTTGTCAAAGGCTGGAGCATACAAATGCACTCCAGCAGGAAGAAGCCTGGTCAGGCCACGCAGGGCGCGCAGCATGACCTATTTTGGTGCAAAACGGCAGTCTTGACCTGTACGGGCACAGCGATTACTTCAAGCTGCCCGACAAAAATTGCTGCAAACGCTCGGACTTCGGATTGACCAGCACTTCGCGCGGGTTGCCCGACTCTTCGACCAGGCCCTTGTGCAGGAACACCAATTGGTTGGACACCTCACGGGCAAAGCCCATCTCATGGGTGACCACGACCATCGTCCGGCCTTCCTGGGCCAGCGCCTGCATGACTTTGAGCACATCGCCGACCAGTTCCGGGTCGAGCGCCGAAGTAGGCTCGTCGAACAGCATCACTTCCGGCTCCATCGCCAGCGCCCGGGCAATCGCCACACGCTGCTGCTCACCGCCAGACATATGCCCAGGGTAGGCATCCTTGCGGTGGGAAACACCCACCTTGTTCAGGTAATGCTCGGCCTTTTCCAGCGCCTCTTTCTTCGACATGCCGAGCACATGCACCGGCGCTTCGATGATGTTCTCCAGCGCAGTCATGTGCGACCACAGG
>CAYVPI010000141.1:0-13936 GCA_964453495.1 uncultured Pseudomonas sp.
CACCGATGAAGCTGGAAATTTTCCGTACGCTGTGGGGTTACACCGCCAGCAAGGCCCAGGCGCTCGATGAGTTGCTGCGCGCGGGCTTTGACGGCATGGAAGCACGCTTGCCGCTGGACGCCCGTGAACGGGCCGAGTTCGCCGCCTTTCTCAAGGCTAACCGCCTGGGCTACATCAGCACCGTCTTCACCGCCTACGACGTACTGCCCGATCAATCGGCGACGCCGGCTGTTCACCTCAATGACCTGGAGCGCAAGGTTGCCTGGGCCGGCGAGCTGAGCCCACGCTTCGTCAATGTGCTGGCCGGCAATGATCGCTGGTCATTGGCCCAACAGGTGGAGTTCTTCGGCCAGGCGCTGGAACTGGCGCGCAAGCACGGCCAGGTCTGCAGCTTCGAAACCCACCGCTCGCGTTCGCTGTTCAATCCTTGGGTCACCCTGGAGCTGATCCGGCAATTACCGGATTTGTTGTTCACCAGTGACATCAGCCATTGGGTGGTGACCTGCGAACGCCTGTTGAACGACCCGGCCGATGACCTGAGTGCATTCGTTGAGCGCGTTCACCATATTCAGGCCCGGGTCGGTTATGACCAGGGCCCACAAGTGCCGCACCCGGCAGCCCCGGAATTCGCCAAAGAACTCGCCTTCCACCAGCAGCACTGGGAAAGCATCTGGCGCTCGCAGCAGGCCCGCGGCTATCAGGTCAGCACCTTGACCCCGGAATTCGGCGCCGACGGCTACCTGCATCACCTGCCCTTCACCAATGTTCCGGTCGCTGACCTGTGGTCGCTGAACGTGTGGATGGGCCAGACCGAACGCGAACACTTCAACCGTTTCAGCCACTCGACCAACCCTTAGGGAGCCGTTGCGTCATGCCTGACAATAACAACAACAGCACAGACACACAGAAAGCCAACTTCCAGAGCATCCCGGTCGTGAACATCGCCGGCCTGTTCAGCTTTGAGCTGGAACATCGCCTGGCCGTTGCCGAACAACTGGGCCGCGCCGCCAGCGAGGTCGGTTTTCTCTACATCACCGATCATGGCATCGACCCACAACTGATCGCCAACCTGCGCAAGGCCGCCAAGGACTATTTCGACCAGCCCCTCGACACCAAGATGCAGCACTACATCGGCACCTCGAAGACCCACAAGGGTTTCGTGCCTGAAGGCGAAGAGGTTTACTCCAAGGGCAAGCCGGACCACAAGGAAGCCTTCGACGTCGGCTTCGAAGTGCCAGCCAACGACCCACTGGTGCTGGCCAACACGCCCTTGCTGGGGCCCAACGACTGGCCGCAGCTGCCGGGTTTCAAGGAAGCGGTACGGGCTTACTACGAAGCGATCTTCGCCCTCGGCCGGCGCTTGTTCGGTGGCTTCGCCCTGGCCCTGGGCCTGGAAGAAGACTACTTCGACAGCATGGTCACCCGCCCGCCTTCCAAGCTGCGCCTGATTCACTACCCCTTCGACGGCGCGGCCCAGGACGCACCAGGCATTGGCGCCCATACTGACTACGAGTGCTTCACCATCCTGTTGGCCGACAAGCCGGGCCTGGAAGTGATGAACGACCTGGGCCAATGGATCGATGCACCACCGATTGCCGATGCCTTCGTGGTCAATATCGGCGACATGCTGGAAGTCATGACGGCAGGCGCATTCGTGGCCACCACGCACCGGGTGCGCAGTGTGAGTGAGGAGCGTTACTCCTTCCCGCTGTTCTACGCCTGTGACTACCACACCCAGATCAAGCCGCTGCCCGCGTTCGCCCAGGCTGGCCATGACTACGAACAGATCGCGATCGGCGAACACATGTATGGCCAGGCGCTGCAGACCTATCAGTACCTGCGCAAACGCGTGGCCGATGGAGAAATTCAACTGCCGGAGAAGGCACGCAAGCCCGCCAGTTTCGGGCACCTGAAAAATCAGGCGCAACCGTCCTGATTGACGTTTTCAGCTACACACCTACCTACGCCGGAGTCAGTATAAAAATGAAAAATAACAAATCCATCGCGCGAATGACCCTACTGGCAGCCGGTATGCTCGGCGCTTCACTGAGCATGGCCGCATCGGACACCTTCAAGGTCGGCATGGAAATCACCTACCCACCCTTCGAGTCCTACGACAAGGACAAAAACGTGGTGGGTTCGGACCCTGAGCTGGCAACCGCACTGGCCAAGCACATGAACGCCAAGGTGGAATTTGTCGACACCAAGTTCCCGAGCCTGATCCTGGGCCTGAACTCGGGCAAGTACGACGCGATCATTTCCGGCATGTACATCACCCCAGAGCGCCAGACCCAGGCCCAGACCATCCCCTATGCCAACACTGGTGCTGCGGTCATGGTGCCCAAGGGCAGCGAGATCAATGCGAAAAAGCCTGAAGACCTGTGCGGCATGAAACTGGGCCTGGAACAGGGCACTACCTGGGTCAAGGAATTCAAGAAGCTCTCCGATGAGTACTGCGTGCCGAACAACAAGGGCGCCATCACCGTCAGCGAGTACCCGTCGGCGCCCGAAGTGACCCAGGCGCTGCTGTCCAAGAACATCCAGGCCCAGGTCGAGATCGCCGGTGCGGCAAAAATGATCGCCGAGAAAACCGGTGGCCGCGTGGTGATCACCACCGAGCATCCTATTTATCAGCAAACCCTGGGCATCTTCGTCAAAAAAGGTAACGACGAAACCTTCCAGGCGGTGCAAAAAGCCTTCGAGGAAACCAAAAAGAGCGGTGAGTACGCCACGATCCTGAAAAAGTACGGCCTGGAAGAACCGACTGCCAACTGATTACGTTCCTTATAGTTTGGTTATCTGCCGCCCCTGAACGGCGGCGGCAGATTGAGGTGCCCTATGCAATTCGAATGGTCGTATTTCTTCTCCCTGTTTTCCCTCCCGGACTTCTGGAAAGCCTGCATCACGGTGGTTGAGCTCAGTGCCCTGGCCTGGTTCATCGGCATGCTGCTGGGCTTTCTTTTGGCCACGGCCAAGCTGTCCCAGTCGCCGCTGCTGCGCATTCCCGCAGCGGTCTACATCTGGTTCTTCCGCAGCATCCCGTTGCTGGTGCTGGTGGTCTTCGTCTACAACCTGCCGCAACTGTTTCCCGGTAGCGGGCCGATCCTGTCCAACCCCTTCTACTCCGGCTTGCTGGCCCTGGTGGTCACGGAAGCGGCGTACATGGCAGAAATCCACCGTGGTGGCCTGATCTCGGTCGCCAAGGGCCAGAAAGAAGCCGGGCGCGCCCTGGGTGTCGGCCTGTTTGGCTTGCAGCGTTTGATCGTGATCCCCCAGGCGTTCCGTATCTCCCTGCCCACGCTGATCAATGAATACATCACCGTGGTCAAGCTGACCTCGCTGGTCTCGGTAATCTCCCTGACCGAAATCCTCACGGTCGGCCAACGCCTCTACGCCACCAACTTCCTGGTCATGGAGACCCTGGCGGCGGTGGCGGTGTACTACGTGCTGATCGTCACCGTGTTCGGCTGGTTCCTGCAGCGTCTGGAGCGCTACCTGGACCTGAACTTCCGCAAGCCGCACACACTCGATGCCGCTGCCGTGGCCAAGCTCAAGGCCAGTGCCGAAGCCTTGCCCGACAGCGCGCGCAAAGCGGCTGGCAACAGCGCAACGCCGATCCTGCAGCTCAAGAACATCCAGAAGAGCTATGGCACGCATAAAGTGCTGCTGGGCATCGACCTGAATGTGGAATACGGGCAGGTCGTCTCTATCATCGGCCCATCCGGTTCCGGCAAGACCTCGCTGATCCGCACCGTCAACGGCCTGGAAAGCATCGATACGGGCGACATCCTGCTGTTCGGCGAAAAATTCATCGAGGCTTCAGACAAGCCCAACAGCGCCCGCTTGCGCAAGGGTGTGCGGCAGATCGGCATGGTGTTCCAGAACTTCAACCTGTTCCCGCACCGGACCATTCTCGACAACGTCACCCTGGCACCGCGTTATCACGGCCACCCGGGCGAACTGAGCGAACACCGAGCCTATGCGTTGCTGGACAAGGTCGGCCTGCTGGCCCATGCCCACAAGTACCCGCACCAGCTTTCCGGCGGCCAGCAACAGCGTGTGGCGATTGCCCGCGCCCTGGCGATGGAGCCGCAGATCATGCTGTTCGACGAACCAACCTCCGCCCTCGACCCGGAACTGGTCAATGACGTGCTGAACGTGATTCGCGACCTGGCCAAGGAAGGCATGACCATGCTGATCGTGACCCACGAAATGGACTTCGCCATGTCGATCTCCGACCGGGTGATTTTCATGGAGAACGGCAATGTTCAACTGGACGCGGCGCCAAGGACGATCCGTACCGCCGATTCCGCCGAACGCGTGCGCCGCTTCATGGGTATCGAGACCCCAGTCACCCCGCAGCAGCCCAATGAGCTGGGGACCATCCTCGCGCAGTAAATAGTCTGGCCCCACCCCGCACAGCGGTGGGGCCAGCGTTTACAGGTGCTCGAGCATCAAGCCGCTCAGGCGCTTGACCTTGCGTCGTACCGCCTCTTCGAACACGCCGGCGCGAGGCTCGATCAAACTGAACCAGTGCTTGGCCCGGGTGATGCCGGTGTAGATCAATTCCTTGGTCAAGACCGGGTTCAACGCGTCCGGCAGGATCAGCGCAGTGTGAGCGAACTCCGAGCCCTGGGACTTGTGCACCGTCATGGCGAACACCGTTTCCACGTCGTTGAGACGGCTGGGCAATACGAAACGCACACCACCCTTGCCGTCATTGCGCGGGAAGGCCACCCGCAGCACCTGGCGCTGAGGCTCCAGGTCGTCGGGCATGCGCAAGGCAATACCGATGTCCCCGTTCATCAAGCCCAGGCCATAGTCGTTACGGGTCATCAACACCGGGCGGCCCTCGTACCAGAGGTCTTCACTTTCGATCAGGCCCGCGCTGAACAGCGCCCGGGTAACCCGTTGGTTCAAGCCCTCGACACCCCATGCCCCCTTGCGCACGGCGCAAAGCAATTGAAAGGACTCGAATGCCTGCAGCACTGAACGTGCCCACTGCGGCCAGCACAGGTCGTCAGCCGCCATTTGCGCGCCGGGCCGGGTGCCCTGCAGCACGCTCAGATAGTGGCGGTAACCCTGTGGGCCGTCGCCGCCACGGGAGTGCCCTTGCAGGAGTACCCGCTCGAGGGCCCGATCCTGCTCGCCGCGCAGGGCCAGGTTGAACAGGTCGGCATAGGTGCCTGCGCCCAACAATTCTCGCGCCTTCTCTGCCTCCTGACGGTTGACCAAACGTGCCAACTGACCGATGCCACTGCCTTGGCCGAACCGGCGCGAGTGGCGCAGCATTACCACTTGTTGCGCCAATGGATACGCCTGCTCGCTGCCCTCCAGCAGGCCGCCCTGGGCCAGGTTTTCGCCGCTGGCCTGCTGCAGCCAGGCGCGTGTGGCCGGGCTGTAGCGACCGGCCTCGGCATCGCGGCACAAGTCACCCAGCACCGCGCCGGCTTCCACCGAGGCGAGTTGATCCTTGTCACCCAACAGCACCAGGCGCGCGTGGGCGGGCAATGCATCGAGCAGATTGGCCATCATTTCCAGGTCAATCATCGAGGCTTCGTCGACCACCAGCACGTCCAGCGGCAAGGGGTTGCCGGCGTGGTGACGAAAATGCCGGGTACCCGGGCGGCTGCCGAGCAAGCGGTGCACGGTGGTAACCTCACTGGGAATCTTCTCGCGCACCTGTTCGCTCACCGTGAGGTTCTGCACCTGCTGGCTGATGGACTCGGTCAAGCGTGCTGCCGCTTTGCCCGTGGGCGCCGCCAGGCGAATGCGCAAGGGCTTGCCCGCTTCCACCGCCGGCGCCTGCAGCAGTGCCAGCAAACGCACCACGGTGGTGGTCTTGCCGGTACCAGGGCCGCCAGTGACGATGCTGAAGGCCCCTCGAGTGGCCAGTGCGCAGGCAAGCTTTTGCCAGTCAATCAGGCCCGCATCGCGGGTGGGGAACAGTTGGTCGAGGCGAATCGACAAGTCGGCCGGCACCGTTTCGGCAGTGACAAGGCGCTCGCGCAGGGCACTGTCGATGCGCCGTTCGAAACCCCAATAGCGTCGCAGGTACAAACGCTGCCCGGACAATACCAATGGCCGTTGCCGAGCCGCAGCACTGTTATCTCCAGCCAGAGCCAGCAGCGGGCTGTCGGCCAGGGTCTGGCGCCAGGCCTGCACATCCAGATGCTCGAGCAGTTGCGAAGGCAGCAACAAGGGCCCGCCCAAGGCATCGCCTTCAGGCGGCAACGACAAGGCGAAATCCGGTGCGGCAAGGGTCTCGCCCAGGTCCAGGCACACATGCCCATGGCCCAGTTGATGACTGGTCAGGGCAGCAGCCAGCAGCACCAGCGGATGGCCCTCGGGGTCGCGCTCACCGAGGAAGGCCACGAACGCCCGGTCCAACGCCCGCAGCCAGCCGCGCTCGACCCAGCGATCGAGCAACTTGAGCAGGTCTTCACCGCGTGAAAGAGGCTGCAGGGTGGCCAGGCTCTCGGCATCCAGCGGGGTTGGCAGCAGGTCGCTCAACGTGCGGGTCATACAGGTTCTCCCTGAAAAAGATCGCCTTGCGGCTGGCGGCTGATGCCTTGGAACAAGGCATCCATTTGCTCGATCAGGGCCCGGGGTGGTCGGGTGAAATAGACGCCCTGGGTTGAAGCCCGGGTACCGCGCAGAAAGACAAACAAGGCACCGCCCACGTGCTGGTCGTAGTCGTAGTCGGGTAGTCGCGCCTTGAGCTGGCGATGCAAGGCCAACAGATACAAGACGTACTGCAGGTCATAACGGTTATCGAGGATGGCTGCTTCCATGGCCAGTTCGCTGTACGCCGATTCATCGGCCCCCAGCCAGTTGGACTTGTAGTCGGCAACGTAATAACGGCCTTCATGCTCGAAGGTCAGGTCGATAAAGCCCTTGAACATGCCATTGAGCAGCACACTTTCGGCCGGTGCGCGGGCGGTGCCTTGATGGGTATGCTGGCGCACCAGGGCATCGAGTGCGCCGACGTCGACCCTGTGGCTGGCAAACCAGAACTCCATTTCGAATTGATATTGCTGCAGTTGGCTCAAGGCTACGGGCGCCGTGTCGCTGGCCAGCAGCAGCGGCGCTTCGATCAGGTGCAACAGCCAATCACTCAGACTGGTGATCCAGCCCTTCCAACCGCGCCGGTTGCAGCGGCTGGCGACCATCTTGAGGACAGCTTCGGGATTACCGGCCACATGGCCGAAGCCCTCCTTGCCCGCCCATTCGAGCAGGCCGTGAAGGAATGTCCCGGGGTTGGGGCCCCGTGGGAAGCGATGGATATCACCGCTGTCGGGCATGACCTCTCGGGCAGCCTGCGGGTCCAGCCGTTCGTCATCGAACAGCTTTTGCGCCTGTGGGCTATCGGGTGACTGGTCGCTGCCAGGCGCGATGTTTTCGCCGATGCGCAAGGCACTGTAGGACGCGATCCACCAGTTCTCGGCGGCGCGGCGCTTCGGTTGCCGCGGCGGCAATAGCGTGGCATCGTTGCGCGGGGCAGTGAAACACTGCCCGTCGGCAACAGGTAGCTCGGCCAACTCCAGCGCCGTGCAACCTTGCTGCAAGTCGCGTAACCAGATGCCCAGGGAAGTGGACTGAGCCAACATGCTGCCTCCGCCGAGCAGATAGCCCAGTGCCGAGCGATGCAGCACCGATTCCTTGTTATTACCGCGCTTGAGGTCGGCAACGCCCAGCCAGCAAGCATGCTGCGCGCGGGTCAGAGCCACGTAGAGCAAACGCAGGTCTTCGGCCAGGCGCTCGTCGTCGGCGCGCTCGATCTGCTCTGCCGTTGGCGTCAGGGTGACTTGGGCCTGGTTTTGCTCATCATGAAAAGCCAACGGCAAGCGCTTGCCATCCACCGGTTTGCACGAGCAGATAAATGGCAGGAACACCATGGGGTATTCGAGCCCCTTGGACTTGTGGATCGTCACCACCTTGACCAGTTGCTCATCGCTTTCCAACCGAAGGATCTGCTCTTCGCCTGCCTGGCCGGACAAAGCCAGATGCTCGGCCAGGTGCCGAATCAGGGCCTGCTCGCCATCGAGCTCGGCTGCAGCCTGCTGCAACAGCTCCGACAGGTGCAGCAAGTTGGTCAGTACCCGCTCCCCATCGCTGCGGGTAATCAGCGCCTGCGGCAATTTGAAGTCATGCAGCAACTTGCGCAGCATTGGCAGTACACCCTGGCTGCGCCACATCGCACGGTAATCGCGAAATTGCATGACCCGCGCTTCCCAGGCGCGTTCATCCTGGTTCAACTGCTCGAGTTCGACCAGTGACAGGTTAAGGGTCATGCTGGCCAACGCGGCCTTGAGCGGGCGCTCGGCGTCCGGTTCGGCGCAGGCGCGCAGCCAGGCCAGTACGTCATGGGCTTCCTGGGCGGCGAACACCGAGTCCTTGTCCGACAGGTACACGCTGCGCACGCCACGAGCGGCCAACTCACCACGCACCACCTGGGCCTCGTTACCGTCGCGGACCAGAATCGCGATGTCCGAAGGCAGGACACCACGCAATGGCTGCTCGGCCTGAGCGAAGCCGCAGGTGCCTTGCTGGCCACCGTTGAGCAAGGCCACGATATGGCTGGCGCAGCTGGCGGCCAACTGCTGGCGATAAACCATACCCGACAAGGGTTCTTCACTGGGCAGTTGCCACACCTGCAGGGCGGCGAGCGGTTGCCCGTCGACTTGCAGCACTTCCTTGCGGCCCTGAGCCTTGACCGAAACGAACGGCACCGGATTGTCGCTGCCCTGGCGGAACAGGAATGCGCCCCGCCCTTGATCGCGCAACTCGGCGCGGGCGAATACATGGTTCACCGCCTCGACCATGGCATGGCTGGAGCGGAAGTTGGTATCCAGCGAGTGCAGGCGCCCATCGGTGGCCTGGCGCGCACGCAGGTAGGTGAAAATGTCGGCACCGCGGAAGGCATAGATCGCCTGCTTGGGATCGCCGATCAGAAACAGGCCGCTGTTCGGGTCATTGGCTTCGATGTGGTAGATACGCTCGAAGATGCGGTACTGCACCGGGTCGGTATCCTGGAATTCATCGATCAAGGCCACCGGAAACTGTTCACGGATCAGGCTCGCCAGGCGCTCGCCGCCAGCGCCCTGCAAGGCGGCATCAAGCCTGAGCAGCATGTCGTCGAAGCCCATCTCGGCGCGGCGACGTTTTTCTTCTTCAAAGCGTGCACCGACCCAACGCGCCGCATGTTCGAGCACGGCAGCGTCCGGTGTTGGCAAAGCTTGCAGGCTGTCACGCAGCGTGAGCATGGCCTCCAGTGCCGGGTGGTCTGGTGGCGTACCTTTCCAGGCTTCGGCCATACCGTCCGGGGTCAGGCGGGTGAAGCCGGTGCCGATGTCCAGCTCCTGCTCGGCCTCATCCTCGGCCCAGGCGCACAGTTTGTCGAACCAGGGCTCGAAATAGCGTGCCTGCATCTTGCGACCGTCGACCGCCTTGTTGGCCAGGCCTTGCTGGCAAATTTCCCGCAGTTCGCCGGCCCATTGCGCCCAGGGTGCCTTGAGCGCGCGCAAGGCTTCGGCGCGCTGCACCAGGCAAGCGCTGATCAGCTGTGCCGGTTCGCCGTTGTCGCTGCCCGGCTTGTGCTTGCCGAACATGGCGCGCACCCGAGGCAGCAACGCCGCTGGGCTACCCCAGTGGTTGCGCACCCACGCCAACGCCTCACCTTGCATGCCGTAACAGAAGCGCCGCCAGTAATCGCGCAGCACTTCGCCGAGCAATTCGCTGTGGTCGGTTTCCAGGGTCTGGGTAAACAGGCTGCCACTGTCGAAGGCATGTTCGCGCAACATCCGCTGGCACCAACTGTGGATGGTCGAGACTGCGGCTTCATCCATCCATTGCGCCGCAACATCGAGGCGGTTGGCGCAGCCAGCCCAATGCTCGGGTGCGAACTCATCACGTAGTTGTTCGATCAGCCCATCGGGGGCGGCAATCTCCGAGCGAAAATAACGCGCCGCTTCGGCCAGTCGCGTGCGGATGCGGTCGCGCAGTTCCTTGGTGGCGGCATCGGTAAAGGTCACCACGAGTATCTGTGGCGGCAACAATTCCCGGCCAAATCCACGCGGCCCGCCATGCCCCAACACTAGGCGCAGGTATAGGGCCGATATCGTGAAGGTCTTACCGGTACCGGCGCTGGCTTCGATCAATTGGCTGCCGTGTAGCGGAAAAGCCAGGGCTAACGGTGGCTGCTTGAGGGTTTCGGTACTCATGAGCGGGCCTCCTGGGCACTCAAGGATTGCCAGGGTGCCTGGAACAACGGCCGGTACAACGCTTCGCACCATCCTTCAAACTCTTCGCTTTCGACGAGGCTGGCAAAATCCGGGAACTGCCGGGCCAGCGCCGTGCTTTCTCGGCGTTCGCCATCGCTGGTCTGGCCATCCCCTTCATAGGCTTTGCAGGCTACGGCCCGGGCCTTCTCAGGATCACCCTGGCCCAGCCAGGCAAATGCGGTTTTCACCGCGACAGGCAGCGGCTCACTCATGCCGGCCTGCCGCGCCAGCAACAAGTTGCCCAAGGCTTCCTGCGCACTGGCTTGGGCGATCGGGCCGAGCAATAGCGTGTCGTCGCTGGCGACCACCGCACTGCTCAGCGGCAAGCCAACTGCGCAAGCGGCTAGATGGGTAACCCAAGTGCGAATCAGGCGATGCCATTTGCGTGAGCGTGCCGAGCCGATGGCATTGGGGAGGGTGGTGATACTGAGCAGTCCTCCATCGGCACGTTGATGCAAACCACCGAGCCAGCCTTCGAGGCGCAATTGTCGGTACTCGAAACTCAGTGGCAAGGCGCTGTTGAGTGGCGTCGGCCAGAGTGCCAACAATTGGGCATGGCGTTGCAGCAGGTCAGGCAGGGGTTCGATCAATTCCGCTTGCAGACATTCGCCGAAGCCGAGCATCGGCAGCAGACCACTGCCTTGCAGGCGCCGAGCCTGGGCCTCAAGCGCCTGATCGATTGTCTCAGGCTCGGCCATGGCGGCACCGAGCAGGCTTTCGCTGAGGCTATAACGCTGCAGTGCATCGAGAACGAATGGCTCCTCATCGGCCAGGGGCGCCTCGACGGCCTCGAAGAAGACATTCAGGCGCTGGCTGAAGAAGTGCCGCACTGGGTGACGCAGAAAATCCTGCAACTGAGCCAGGCTCAGCGGCTCTTGTGGCTCAAAGGGCAACAGAGCGCCGGTGGCCTGTGGCGCTTGGGGCCCGGCATGCAATTGTTGCCATTCCCGGGCATAACTGAACAAGCCGGTGCCCTGGTGGAAGTAACGCGCACTGAAAGGTTGCAGCGGGTGCTCCAGGGTCAAGGCGTGCACCAGTTGCTCACCGGCATCGTGCTTGTCATCGCTTGTCGCACCGGCCAGTCGCCAGCCGCTGGCCAGGTGGTCGCGCAGTTGCCCGATCAACACCGAAGCCGGGCGTTCGCTGTTGTCGCGGATGCTGCGGCCCACCCAACTGATGTAGAGCTGGTCACGTGCCGAGAGCAACGCTTCAAGTAACAGGTAACGGTCATCTTCGCGGCGCGAGCGATCGCCGGGGCGGTAGTCGCTGCCCATGAGGTCGAAATCGAGCGGCGGTTGTGCGCGCGGATAATCACCATCGTTCATGCCCAGCAGGCAGACCAACTTGAACGGAATCGCACGCATGGGCATCAAGGTGCAGAAGTTCACCGAGCCGGCAAGAAAACGTTGGGACAGGCGCCCCTGGTCCAGGCCGGCCAACCAGGCTTCACGTACCACCGTCAGTGGCAGCAAGTCTTGCAGGCCCACTCCCTCGCAGGTTTGCAGCCAGTCCTCGCGCAAAACCTGCAGCTGCACCAGCAGGTAGTCGTCATGTTCGTTGGTTGCCAGGAAGAACACTTGCAGCAGCGCTTGCAGGCGCTCGCCCCAAACTTGCGCCGTTGCCGGCCGGGACAGTGCCTGGTGTGTCACTTCCAGGGCATCGAGCAATGCAACCAAGGGGCCGATCAGTGCCGCGTCCAGGCCACCGATTTCATCGTAGGGTTCGATGCCGTCGCACGGTTCGCCTGCACCGACGGCATAGCCCAGCAGCATCCGCCGCAGACCGAAACGCCAGCTGTTTTGCTCCAGATCGGCGGGCAACCCGAGGCTTTCTCGCTGCTCGGCATTCAAGCCCCAGCGAATGCCGGCGCCTTCTATCCAGCGATGCAGGGTCGGCAAGTCGCGCTCTTGTACCCCAAAGCGCGCACGTAACGCCGGAACGTCCAGCAGGTCGAGAATTTCGCTGACCGGGAAGCGGCTATCAGGCAGCTTGAGCAGGTGCTCGACGGCGATCAGCAATGGATCGCGACCGCGTTGGCCCTGGTCGGTGAGGGTGAAAGGTATGAAGCGCCGATCTTCGCGGCCGAGCTGGCCGAATACAGCGCGAATATGTGGGGCGTAGGCATCGACGTCCGGCACCATGACAATGACATCCCGGGGCCGCAACGAAGGGTCAGCACTGAAGCGGGCCAACAATTGGTCGTGGAGAATCTCGACTTCCCGCTGGGCGCTGTGGGCGACATGAAAGCGTATCGAGCGGTCGCTGCCAGGGTCGATCGCCTCCCAGCGCTGACGCGTTTCGCTGAGCGGCCGCAACTCGAGTATATCGTCCTGGAGTTGGTTGAGCAGGGTCTTGGGATCGTTGTCGCTGAACAGGTCGATGCGGCCATCATTGAAGGCCGAGCGGTAGCTGTCGGGGTCATCGTAGCTGTCAAGCAAGTTGATGTAGTCGCGACCTTGCTTGCCCCATGCAGCCAACAGTGGATGGGCATGCTGGTGCAGGGTATCGGCGCTGATTACGTTCGGCATGCCGACCTTACGGCCTTGGCGCTTGTATTGATGGCGTAGCAGATCCTTGTCCGCAACGATATCGGCCCAGTGGTGACGACACGGGTTGTGCACGCAGAGCAGTACCTGGCTGAAGCGGGCCAAACCGGCGAGTGCCTCTAGCGCCTGGGCTGGCAGCGAGGAGATACCGAACACAATCACCCGCGATGGCAATCCAGGTGGCGCTTCATCGAGGCTTTTTATACGTTCGATAAAACGCTGGTGCACACCGGCACGGCTCTGGGCCATACCTTGGGTGCCGACATCCAGCAGCAATGCGCGCCATAGTTCGGCTTGCCAGCGGTTGGCCTCTGGCAAGGGGATGTTCTCACCTCGAGCATTGCGCACTTGATGCAGGCCGTTGGCCCAGTCTTCGAGCCAATCTGCACGGTAAACCTGGTATTGGTCGAACAGGTCGGCCAGGCGCTCGGCCAGTTGATAGCGCTTGCGCAGGTCGGCGTCGTCGACGAGAAAGCGCTGCAGGGGCTCGAAATGCGGCTGCTCGATGACCTCGGGTAGCAGGCGCATCAGTCGCCAGGTCAGGGGGGCTTTATCCAGCAAGGAGGTTTCAGGGATTTCCTCGCGCCCCAGGACCCTGCGGTACAACTGCCACATAAAACTGCCGGGCAATTGCACGTCGATGGCCGCGGCGATCCCACAACCACCTTGATCATCGACCTCGGGGTCTTCAGCCAGCGCCAGCTTCAGCCATTGAGCGATGCCGTTGCTTTGCACCAGGGCGATTTCGTTTTCCAGCGGCGCCAGGGGGTAGCGTCGCATCCAACTCACCACCAGGCTGCGCAGTTCATCCAGGCGATTGCCATGGACCACCATGAATCCCGGGTTGAGTGAGCGTACTTGCGGCATGAGGCGTCCCTTGAGGCTGTGCTTATAGGGGCGAACCTTATCACTTTTGCTTCGGATCGGGCCGTCAGATCCTGTCGGGGAGGGCCAATGCCGATCCCTGTAGGAGCTGCCGCAAGGCTGCGATGGGCTGCGCAGCGGCCCCGGTGCTTCCATAATGACAGAGCACCGCATGCCAGGTAGACAGCGACGCAGCCTGGCGGCAGCTTGTGTCTTGAAGAGGAAATACAATCTAGGGTGAGA
>CAYVPI010000142.1:0-13703 GCA_964453495.1 uncultured Pseudomonas sp.
CCTCTTCCGCACCACGCTTGATCAGCGCTAGCTGCTCTTCAACCGACTTCATAACCAACCCGCAAAGCTGAGATTCAAAGGGCCACAACCATACAAGATCAGCCACCAATTACAAAGTTTTTGCCCTGCATGTGACGCCAATCCCGACTGACGACGTCTGCGGACTTGCTTTGAACTGGATTTGGTTATATTTTATACAGTTATTTCATCTTCATCATGTCAATTCATCTTTTCCATTTTCAATTTTCAAAGCCAAAGTACCTATGACCAACGAACCGACTAAAGCGCCCCCGCTTTATCCGAAGAGCCATCTGTTGGCCGCGAGCGGCATCGCCGCACTTCTAAGCCTGGCATTGCTGGTGTTTCCCTCCAGCGAAGTAGAGGCCAAGAAAACCACCCTGAATCTTGAGTTCGAGACACCTGCCGACCAACTGAAGCAGGAACAGGATGACGCGTCCGTCGTAACCGCCATCGGTGAACCATCGCCACCGCCCTTTGCGCAGATCGACAACAGCGCCGAGACCGAAACCACCGCCAAGCCGGAAGAAGCGCCAGCGCCAGCGCCTGCACCTGCGCCAACCCCAGTCGCCACAACTGCGCCTGCGCCTGCCAAGCAAGAGCCCGGTCACCGCGAAGTGACCGTTGCTCGTGGCGATACCTTGTCGACCCTGTTCGAGAAGGTAGGCCTGCCCAAAACTGCGGTCCAGGAAGTACTTGCAAGCGGCAAGCAAGCCAAGCAATTCAGTCATCTCAAGCATGGCCAGGTACTCGAAATCGAAGTCGCCGACAACGGCCAACTGACCAGCCTTCACAGCAAGATCAGCGACCTTGAAACCATTCGCCTGACCCGCAATACCAAGGGCTTTGCCTTCAATCGGGAAATCATCAAGCCGGTAATGCGCCCGGCCTACGTCCATGGCGTGATCAAGAGCTCGCTTTCGCTCTCGGCCCAGCGTGCCGGCCTTTCGCACAGCCAGACGATGGATATGACCAAGATTTTCGGCTATGACATCGACTTCGCCCAGGACATCCGCAAGGGTGACGAATTCGACGTCATCTATGAACAAAAGGTACTCAACGGCAAGGTGGTCGGTACGGGCAATATCCTTTCCGCCCGCTTTACCAATCGCGGCAAGAGCTACACCGCCGTACGCTACACCAACAAGCAGGGCAACAGCAGCTACTACACTGCCGATGGCAACAGCATGCGCAAGGCGTTCATCCGTACGCCGGTAGACTTTGCCCGCATCAGCTCGCGTTTTTCCATGGGCCGCAAGCATCCGATCCTGAACAAGATTCGTGCGCACAAAGGCGTGGATTACGCCGCCCCTCGTGGCACGCCGATCAAGGCTGCCGGTGATGGCAAGGTATTGCTGGCTGGCCGCCGTGGCGGTTACGGCAACACCGTTATTATCCAGCACGGCAACTCTTACCAGACCCTCTATGGCCACATGCAAGGCTTCGCCAAGGGCGTCAAGACTGGTGGCAGCGTCAAGCAAGGCCAGGTGATTGGCTATATCGGCACCACTGGCCTTTCGACCGGCCCGCACTTGCATTACGAGTTCCAGGTAAATGGCAAGCACGTCGACCCACTGGGCCAGAAGCTGCCGATGGCCGACCCGATCGCCAAGAACGAGCGTCAGCGCTTCCTGCAGCAGAGCCAACCACTGATGGCCCGCATGGAACAGGAAAAGGCCACCATGCTCGCGTCGAACAAGCGCTAAGCCATGGCCTTTTATATCGGTGTGATGTCTGGAACCAGCCTGGATGGCCTGGACATCGCCTTGGTTGAACTGGGGCAGCCGCTCAAGCTGCTCGCCACACGCTACATAGCCATGCCGGACGACTTGCGCACAGAGCTGCTAGGCCTGTGCGCCAGCGGCCCCGATGAAATTGCCCGAGCGGCCATTGCCGAACAGCGTTGGGCTACCCTGGCGGCAAGCGGTATCAATCAGCTCCTTGAGCAGGAGCACCTCAGCCCCTCGGCAATCCGCGCCATTGGCAGTCACGGCCAGACCATCCGCCATGAGCCAGCGCGCGGTTTTACCGTCCAGATCGGCAACCCAGCTCTGCTCGCCGAGCTTACCGGCATCACCGTTGTCAGCGATTTCCGGCGCCGCGATGTCGCTGCCGGCGGTCAGGGGGCCCCGCTGGTTCCGGCCTTTCACGAAGCGCTTTTCGAAAGCCAGGGCGAACGCCTGGCGGTGTTGAACGTAGGTGGGTTCAGCAACCTCAGCCTGATCGAGGCCGACAAGCCTGTGAGCGGCTTCGACTGCGGCCCGGGCAACGTGCTGCTCGATGCCTGGATCCATGCCCGCCAAGGTCAGAGCTATGATCGCGACGGCGCCTGGGCAGCCAGCGGCGCCGTGGCGCCAGCACTGTTGCAGGAACTGCTGAACGACCCATTTTTTGCCGGCAAAGGCCCAAAAAGCACTGGCCGCGAAGTCTTCAACCTGCCCTGGTTGCAACAGCATCTGGCGCGCCTGCCGGCCGTCCTGGAACAGGACGTCCAGGCCACCTTGCTGGAGCTGACCGCTGTGACCATCGTCGAGTCCCTGCAAGCAGCCCAACGCGAAACCCAAGCCTTGATGGTCTGCGGTGGCGGCGCCCACAACGGCGCACTGATGAAGCGCCTGGCGGGCCTGCTGCCCAACGCTCGCGTCAGCAGTACCGATGTCTGTGGCGTCGACCCGGATTGGGTCGAAGCCATGGCCTTTGCCTGGCTTGCCCACTGCTGCCTTGAAGGCATCCCCACCAACCGCCCCAGCGTGACCGGCGCACGCGGCCTGCGGGTGCTTGGGGCGATCTACCCAGCCTGATGCACAGAATGCAAAACGCCGCGCAAGTGCGCGGCGTTGGCATGACTGAAGCGGGCAATCAGATCGAGAAAGACGATCCGCAGCCGCAAGTGGTGGTCGCATTCGGATTGTTGATGACGAAACGCGAGCCTTCCAAACCTTCCTGGTAATCCACTTCAGCACCCGCCAGGTACTGAAAGCTCATGGGGTCGACCACCAGGGATACACCCTCGCGCTCGACAATGGTGTCGTCTTCGGCAACGTCTTCATCGAAGGTGAAGCCGTATTGAAAACCCGAACAGCCGCCGCCTGTCACGAACACTCGCAACTTCAGGCGATCATTCCCCTCTTCATCGACCAGGCTCTTCACCTTGTGCGCTGCGCCCTGCGTGAATTGCAAAGCCATGGGGGTGAAGGATTCGACGCTCATGCTGACTATCTCCCGGCGCTATGCCGCCATAATGCGTGATGACGCGCATTATCCGCTTGTCCGAGAAAATTGGTCAACAATAGAAGGAGCTGCAAGCCACAAGCTTCAAGCTGCAAGTGACCGGTGGCGCCTGCATGGCTTGCAGCTTGTAGCTTGTATCTGCTCTTACGGCATCAAACCCGCATGAGACAAGCCCAGGCGCTCGTCCAGGCCGAACAGGATATTCATGTTCTGCACAGCTTGGCCAGAAGCCCCCTTGACCAGGTTGTCGATCACCGACAACACCACCACCAGGTCGCCACCCTGAGGGCGGTGCACTGCGATGCGGCAGACGTTGGCACCTCGCACGCTGCGGGTTTCCGGATGGCTGCCGGCTGGCATGACGTCCACGAACGGCTCATCGGCATAACGCTTCTCGAACAGCGCCTGCAGGTCTACGGACTTGTCTACCACCGTCGCATACAGGGTCGAGTGGATACCGCGGATCATTGGCGTCAGGTGCGGAACGAAGGTCAGGCCAACATCGCCACCGGCAGCGCGACGCAGTCCCTGGGTGATTTCCGGCAAGTGCCGATGCCCGTTCACCGCGTAGGCCTTCATGCTTTCGCCGGCTTCGCAGAACAGCGACCCCACGCTGGCACCGCGACCGGCGCCGCTGACACCCGACTTGCAGTCGGCGATCAGGCGCGAATTGTCGGCCAGGCCGGCCTCAAGCAGCGGCAGGAAACCCAGCTGAGTGGCGGTCGGATAGCAGCCAGGCACGGCAATCAGGCGAGCCTGGCGAATCTGCTCGCGATTGACCTCAGGCAAACCGTAGACGGCATCCTTGAGCAGCTCAGGGGCGCCGTGGGGTTGCCCGTACCACTTGGCCCAGAGTTCAGCGTCCTGCAGACGGAAGTCGGCGGACAAGTCGATGACTTTGGTACCTGCCGCCAACAACTCGCCAGCCAGCGAGTGGGCGACGCCATGAGGCGTGGCGAAGAACACCACATCACAGGCGGCCAAAGTCTTGGTGTCCGGCACGCTGAAAGCCAGGCCGTCGTAATGGCCTCGCAGGTTCGGATACATGTCTGCAACCGGCAAACCCGCTTCCGAACGCGAGGTGATTGCCACCACTTGCGCCTGCGGATGCTGTGCCAACAGACGCAGCAGCTCGACTCCGGTGTAACCCGTGCCGCCGACGATACCGACCTTGACCATAACCTGCCCCTTTCAACGAACCGACTGGAAAACCACCGATAATATGGGCCTGACGCACTCTGAACAACCGTTGAGATGACGTACGGGCATAGAAGCCTCTACTATCGGGCTACCGTGAACCTTGGGGAATAACCAGAAAATGCTTTATCTATGGCTCAAAGCCTTCCACATCATCAGCATCGTCTGCTGGTTTGCCGGCCTCTTTTACCTGCCGCGCCTGTTTGTCTACCACGCCATGAGCGAGGACGCACCCAGCCGTGAACGCTTCGTCACCATGGAGCGCAAGCTGTACCGCGGCATCATGGGCCCGGCGATGATCGCAACCTTCGTGTTCGGCATCTGGCTGCTGAGCCTGAACCCAAGTGGCTACTTCAGCCAGGGCTGGATGCACGCCAAGCTGACCTTGATCGTGCTACTGACCGGCTACCATCACATGTGCGGAGCACAGTTAAAACGCTTTGCCCGCGGCGAAAATACCCGCAGCCATGTTTTCTATCGCTGGTTCAATGAAGTGCCAGTGGTGTTTTTGCTGGCTATCGTAATTCTGGCAGTGGTGAAACCGTTCTAAGCTGAACATTGCCTCCAGACGAGATCCTGCCCATGTCCCTGCCTGCCCAGCTTGAAAAACATCTACGCTTGCCGGTCGTCGCGGCACCGATGTTTCTCATCTCCAACCCGCAACTGGTCCTGGCCTGTTGCAGAAATGGTGTGGTGGGCAGTTTTCCGGCACTCAACCAGCGCGAAAGTGCTGGCTTCAAGGCGTGGCTGGAGGAAATCGAAGCGGGTCTGGCTGCACTCGACAATCCTGCCCCCTATGCGGTGAACCTGATCGTTCACCACACCAATCCACGCCTGCAGGCCGATTTGGCGATCTGTATCGAGCATAAGGTACCGATCATTATCACCAGCCTTGGGGCGGTCAAGGAGCTGGTCGATGCCGTGCATTCATACGGCGGCCTGGTGTTTCATGATGTCACCACGCGCCGGCATGCCGAAAAGGCGGCCGAGGCGGGTGTCGATGGCCTGATAGCCGTGGCTGCCGGTGCCGGTGGCCATGCCGGTACCTGGAGCCCCTTCGCTCTGATTGCCGAGATCCGGCAATTCTTCGACAAGGCCCTGTTACTGGCAGGCTGCCTGAACAAGGGCCATGAAATTCTGGCTGCGCAGATGCTGGGCGCCGATCTCGCTTACCTGGGCACACGCTTTATTGCCAGCCGCGAGAGCCTGGCACCCGATGCCTATAAAGAAATGCTACTGCAGGCCAAGGCCGTGGATATCGTGCATACCGCTGCAGTCTCCGGTGTTCCGGCCAGTTTTATGCGCCAGAGTCTGGAGCGCGCCGGTTTTGACCTCACCGCCCTGCAAGGCAAGGGCGAGGTGACCATGGGCAGCAAGCTCAAACCCATCAGCGATGA
The DNA here is from genome assembly GCA_964453495.1 of uncultured Pseudomonas sp. GTDB lineage: Bacteria > Pseudomonadota > Gammaproteobacteria > Pseudomonadales > Pseudomonadaceae > Aquipseudomonas. The sequence goes on from CAYVPI010000142.1 coordinate 5,844, forward strand.
GGCCAAGGCCTGGAAAACCGTGTGGTCCGCAGGTCAGGGCGTGGGTGCAATCAATGATCTGCCCTCGGTCGATGAGCTCATCGCACGCCTGGATGAGGAGTACCGCCAGGCGCAGCAAGCGAGCCTGGGCATCAGCCGCCAATGGTCACGCTGACCTGCTCATGCACAATCGACAAGGATGCTCGAAATGAACGACACACATTTCAACGTTGTCTTCGATGGCGGCCTGATGCCGGGTGTCGACTTGCCGACGGCCAAAGCCAATCTGGCAACCTTGTTCAAGAGCGATCCGGGGCATATCGAGAAGCTCTTTTGCGGCCGTCCCGTGATCCTCAAACGCAACCTCTCGGCCGCGGCCGCTGAACGTTACCTCGACGCCTTGCACACCGCCGGCGTCAAAGCCCGATTGGAAGAACAGCACGCAGCGCAGGACAACCTGGCCAAGCCTGTTGCGCCACCTTCGGCAACCTTCCAACTCGCTGAGTCGCAAGAGCCGCCGTATTCTCCCTATGCCCCACCGCAAGCTTCGGTCGAACAGCCACCCGGCCACTATCAATACGCCGACCTCAAAGTATTCTCCATCGATGGCCGCATAGGGCGCTTGCGCTACTTGGCCTGGACATTGGCGTTGCTGGCAGTCGTCGTTGCCGCCATGGGGATATTGGCCCTGACGTTTGACCAATCGCCATTGCTGAGCGGGGCACTGATGCTGCTCGCTGGCATATGTTTCGTAACCATCAGCATTCAATTCAGTGTGCAGCGCCTGCATGACCTTGGCTGGTCCGGTTGGTTGTGGCTATTGAACCTGGTGCCGCTGGTTAGCAGTGTGTTTGCCATTGCCCTGCTGGTGTTGCCGGGAAATACCGGGCCAAACCACTATGGCCTGCCGCCTCCCCCCAACAGCATCGCGGTAAAACTCCTGGCCTGGATGTGGGCACTGCTGTTCGCCCTGGCTGTGGCCAGCGGCTTGTTCGGCTGGCTGAGCCTGCAGTTCACCCATTACACCCAGTCAATCAGCCTATAACTGGAGCAGCGAATACTTGTGCCGGCCTGTAGACTATCGGCATGAATAATCACGCCTTGCCTCTGCACTCCCTTACTGCAGAGCCCAGGCGTGCGCTTGGAGAACTGCATGACCCGTTACGCCCTGATCACCGGTGCCTCCAGTGGCATCGGCCTGGCGATGGCCGAAGCACTTGCCCGCCGGGGGCGCAGCCTTATCCTGGTGGCCCGGCAACGCGACCTGCTGGAAAGCATTGCCATTGAGCTGACGCAACGCTTCGGTGTGGAAGTGCTGTTTCGCGCCTGCGACCTGGGCGAGCCGCTGCGCTTGTCCGGTTTTTTGCTGGAGCTTGAGGAAGGTGAGCGGCAGATCGATTTGCTGGTCAATTGCGCGGCGATTCGCTCGTACGGCCCCTTCCTTGCCCAGGACTGGGGCCATGAGCAAGACCTGATCGAGTTGAATATCCTGGCCCTCACACGCCTGTGCCATGCCCTGGGCAATGCCATGGCCGTTCAAGGCGGCGGGCAAATTCTCAATGTGGCGTCGCTCGCCGCGTTCCAACCCGGCCCCTGGATGAGCAGCTATGCGGCAAGCAAAGCCTACGTGCTGCATTTTTCCGAAGGCTTGCGCGAAGAGCTGAAAAAAAGCGGGGTCAAGGTTTCGGTGCTGTGCCCGGGCCCGACCCGCTCCACCCTGCGCGTCATTCCCAGGCTGCAGAACAGCAAACGCTGCCTGAGCCCCGAAGAGGTTGCGCTGCTCACCGTACGCGCCCTGGATAAAAACCGCGCCGTGATTATCCCCGGCCGGCGCAACCGTTGGCTGGCCTTCAGCCCACGCCTGGGTTCGCGCTGGCTAACGCGCAAGATAGCGGGCGCCATCAACCAGGCCTACAGCCCCCATTGAAAGGGGGCTGGGCGAAGCGCGACGCGCTGAGTACACTCAGGCCCGATTACCACCATGGAGAAACAGCTGTGGATACTCTGTTCACCAAGATCATCAACAGAGAAATACCTGCGAAGATCATTTACGAGGATGACCAGGTGCTGGCGTTCCACGATATCGCGCCACAGGCGCCGGTGCATTTTCTGGTTATCCCGAAGAAGCCCATCCGCACCCTCAACGACCTGGCCGAAGAAGACAAAAACCTCGCTGGCCATATTCTGTTCACTGCGCAACGCCTGGCACTTGAACTGGGCTGCGAGGAAGGCTTCCGCGTGGTGATGAACTGCAACCCGTTGGGGGGCCAAACGGTCTACCACATTCATATGCATGTGCTCGGCCAACGCCAGATGCACTGGCCTCCGGGCTGATACGCCGTCATGTCCCAGCACACCAAAGGCGCCAAAGCCTTGGTGTGCTGATCCACCGCAAGCCCTGCCCCACCGATTGGGTTAAACTGGCCACCGTGAATTCTTGCGGAGGTGCCCATGGCTACCGAACGTCACTACTCGCCGATTGACCGCTTGTTGCTGCAGGCCGACTCTGCCATGCGCACCTTGCTGCCTTTCAGCGGCCAGCCGTCGCGCCCCTCGCCGGCAATCGTCCAGCCCGATTCGTCCCTGAGCGAAGATGACAGCCGTCATGTCGCGGGCCTTATGCGCATCAACCATACCGGTGAAGTCTGCGCCCAGGCGCTGTACCAGGGCCAAGCCCTGACCGCCAAACTGCCCCAGGTGCGCAAGGCCATGGAGCATGCTGCACAAGAAGAAATCGACCACTTGGCCTGGTGCGAACAACGCATCCGCCAACTCGGCAGCCACACCAGTGTGCTCAACCCGCTGTTCTACGGGATGTCATTTGGCATCGGTGCCGTCGCCGGCCTGATTAGCGATAAGGTCAGCCTGGGGTTTGTCGCTGCTACCGAGCATCAAGTCTGCAAACATCTGGATGAACATCTGGAGCAACTGCCAACCGAAGATGAAAAGTCCCGGGCCATCCTTGAGCAGATGCGGGTGGATGAAAGCCAGCACGCGGAGTCGGCGCTTGAGGCCGGTGGCTTCCGTTTCCCGGCGCCCATCAAGTTCGGCATGAGCCTGATGGCCAAGGTCATGACCAAAAGCACTTATCGCATTTGAGTGCAGACATGAAAAAAGGGGCCACCAGGCCCCTTTTTTATGTTTGAACTGCGGTTTACCCCAGTTCGACGATCTCGTAATCGTGGGTAATCTCTACGCCGGCACGCCCGAGCATGATCGAGGCGGAGCAGTATTTCTCAGCAGACAATTCAACCGCACGCTTGACCTGCGCCTCCTTGAGGCCACGGCCCTTGACCACAAAACGAAGGTGGATCTTGGTGAACACTTTGGGATCTTCGTCGGCACGCTCGGCTTCCAGAAAAGCCTCGCAACTCTCGACGGCCTGGCGGGACTTCTTCAGAATGCTGACCACGTCGAAGTTGCTGCAGCCACCCAGGCCCAGCAGCAGCATCTCCATGGGGCGCACACCCAGGTTGCGCCCACCACTTTCCGGCGGGCCATCCATCACCACCACATGACCGCTGCCCGACTCGCCGAGAAACATGGCTTCGCCAGCCCATTGGATACGCGCCTTCATCACCAGGACTCCACTTGGAAAAAAGGTCGCCAGCTTAGCACAGGGCTCCGGTTGCGCAGTTGCAGCCCATACGCGAGATAACTGCCGAAAGCGCTTAAATTTCGAGATACAAAAGAAAGCGTCTGATAAGCTGCGCCAATTCGCTGGCGCCAACTAACCAATGATCTAATAACTACTGTTAGGGCGCGCCGTTACTCAATCCCCGGGATTCAGCCATGGTTGTTACAGCCCTTACCCCCAAGATCAAGAATGTTGAAAAGCTGCTGACCCATTGCCAACGGCGCCGCTATCCGGCCAAGAGCAATATCATCTGTGCCGGCGATCGTGCCGAAACGCTTTCGTTCATCATCAAGGGTTCGGTCACGATCCTGATCGAGGATGACGACAACCGGGAAATGATCATCGCCTATCTCAATGCCGGTGACTTTTTCGGTGAACTGGGGCTGTTCGAAAGCCAGAGCAAGGACCAGCAACGCAGTGCCTGGGTCCGTGCCAAGACCGAATGCGAGGTCGCCGAGATCAGCTATGGGAAATTCCGCGAGCTGGCCGCCCAGGATCCGGAAATCCTCTACACACTAGGCAGCCAGATGGCCGAGCGCTTGCGTAACACCACTCGCAAAGTCGGCGACCTGGCCTTTTTCGACGTGACCGGCCGCGTTGCCCGTTGCCTGCTCGAGTTGTGCAAACAGCCCGATGCCATGACCCACCCCGATGGCATGCAGATCAAGGTGACCCGTCAAGAAATCGGGCGAATCGTCGGATGCTCACGGGAGATGGTCGGCCGCGTCCTCAAGGACCTGGAGGAACGCAGCCTGGTGCATGTCAAAGGCAAGACCATGGTAGTGTTCGGCACCCGTTAAGCCTTGGCCCGAAGTTCCTCGATCACCTGCAGATAGGCCTGGCCCAGGCGCTCAAGCAGCGGCGCCTCAGGTACCACTTCATGCAAGGCTATGTGGCTTTGGGCAAGGCAACGCTGCTCCAGACCGCAGCGCTCATTGAAGCGATTGACCGCCGCCACCATGGATTCTCGCTCGTTATCCAGCAGCAACGCACCGTGCACAAGTACCACCGGCCGCGTGCCACCCTGCCCCTGGCGCCAGCGCTGGGCCGTGCCCACCAGCTTGCGGCCATTGAGGTTGACGTTGTAGCGGCCATCGCAAAAGGCACCTTCGATTTCCCCAACTGAAGCCACGCCGCCCCATTCGCGCAGCACATTGCATAGGGGTTGGCACAGCCTTTCATAAGCCGTTTCGATGCGATTACGATCACCTTCGCTACGCGGTGCCGCGTAAATCAGCGCAATATTGATGACCGCCGCTGACTGAGGTACCGGCTCGCCGCCCGTTTCGCGCAATAGCACTGGCCAGCCACTGGCGGCCAGTTCGACGCTGGCCGCCTCGAAACCTTCCAGCCGGCTCATGCGCCGCGGCATCACCAGCGCTCGATCAGTCGGGCGCCAGAAAAGCAGGCCGTGGTCACGCTCACCCCGGCAAACAGCAGCCAATAAATCCTGCTCGGCTTGCAGGCCCGCTTCAACGGTCAAATCTGTTTGCTCGATGCTCATCAGAAAAACCTTCTGCCTACAAAAAAGCCGGCATCGCCGGCTGTTCTGGGATTACTGGTCAGTCCAGCGCTGCTTTTTCGGGGAAGAACAGACGCTGAAGTTCGTTGCCCGGGTGCTCGGCGCGCATGAACGCTTCGCCCACGAGGAAAGAATAGACTTCGTTGATTTCCATCAACTCGACGTCGGCACGGTTGAGAATGCCGCTTTCAGTTATCACCAGCCGATCACGAGGAACTTGTGGTAGCAGGTCAAGCGTCGTTTCCAGGCTCACTTCAAAGGTGTGCAGGTTACGGTTGTTGATACCCACCAATGGAGTATCGAGGGTTTTGAGGGCCCGCTCCAACTCATTGGCGTCGTGCACTTCCACCAGCACGTCGAGACCGACACCCTTGGCCACGGCAGCCAGTTCAGCCATTTTCACATCGTCCAGGGCGGAAACGATCAACAGCACGCAGTCGGCACCCAGGGCCCGGGCTTCAACGATCTGATACGGGTCGATCATGAAATCCTTGCGAATCACCGGCAATTTGCAAGCCGCACGGGCCTGCTGCAAGTAAATGTCGGCACCCTGGAAGTAATCCACATCAGTCAGCACCGACAGGCAAGTCGCGCCACCTTTCTCGTAGCTACGGGCAATCTCGTCCGGGACGAAGTTTTCCCGGATCACCCCTTTGCTGGGTGAAGCTTTCTTGATTTCAGCAATGATTGCAGGCTGCTTGCGCTTCGCCTGTTCAAGCAAGGCATTGGCGAAACCACGTGGCGCATCGGCTGCTGCTGCCAGCTTTTCCAGTTCGGCCAAGCTGACTTTGGCCAACCGCTCGGCTACTTCTTCAACCTTGCGCGCCAGAATGTTTTCCAGAACCGTCGGCACACTCATCCTTCATTCTCCTGCTTGAATACCGCGGTAAAGGCGCCCAACTCCTCGAGCTTTTCCCGGGCCAGGCCCGTGTGCAGCGCATCGTGCGCCAATGCCACGCCTTCCTTGAGGCTGGAAGCATGATCGGCGGCATACAGCGCCGCGCCGGCGTTGAGCACAATCATTTCGGCAGCCTTCTGGCCATATTCGGTCTTGCGCCGCCCCAGGGCGTCGCGAATCAATTCCAGCGATTTTTCCGGACTTTCCACCGCCAGGCCATGCAGGCTCTGACTTTTCATGCCCAGGTCTTCCGGTTCGACCCAATATTCGGTGATCTGGTCGTTCTTGAGTTCGGCGACGAAGGTTGGCGATGCCAGGCTGAACTCGTCCAGGCCATCCTTGGAGTGCACGACCAGGACATGCTTGCTGCCAAGGCGTTGCAGCACTTCGGCCAGCGGGCGGCAAAGCGCCTGGTTGAATACACCCACCACCTGGTGACGTACGCCAGCCGGATTCGTAAGCGGGCCAAGCATATTGAACAAGGTACGCAGGCCCAGATCGCGCCGCGGGCCCGCGGCGTGCTTCATGGCACCGTGGTGCTGCTGAGCGAACATGAAGCCGATGCCGACGTTGTCGATGCAACGTGCAACCTGCACAGGCGTAAGGTTCAAATAAATGCCAGCGGCCTCAAGCAAGTCGGCACTGCCACTTTTACCCGACACGGCACGGTTGCCATGCTTGGCCACGGTGCAGCCGGCCGCAGCAACCACGAAGGCCGATGCCGTCGACACGTTAAAAATATTCGCGCCGTCACCACCCGTACCCACCACATCGACAACGCCATTGAGGGTTTTGAGTTCGACTTTGTCGGCCAGCTCACGCATGACCGAGACTGCGCCGACGATTTCGTCGATGCTTTCGCTCTTCATGCGCATGCCCATCATAAAGGCGCCGATCTGCGCCTCGGTGCATTGACCGGTCATGATCTCGCGCATGACATCGCGCATTTCTTCGGTGGTCAGGTCCAACTGGCTGACAATGCGGGTCAGCGCGCTCTTGATATCCATGCTCAATCCTTAACGGCGGCCGCCGGTCTGCTTGAGGAAGTTAGCGAACAGCTCGTGGCCCTGCTCGGTGAGGATCGACTCGGGGTGAAATTGCACCCCCTCGATGTTCAGCTCTTTATGGCGCAAGCCCATGATCTCGTCGACCGAACCGTCGTCCAGGGTCGTCCAGGCTGTCAGCTCCAAACATTCGGGCAGGGTTTCGCGCTTGACCACCAGCGAGTGGTAGCGGGTCACGGTCAACGGGTGGTTGAGGCCTGCGAATACGCCTTTGTCTTCATGGGTGACGGGGCTGGTCTTGCCATGCATCACCTGGCGGGCGCGCACCACGTCACCGCCGAACGCCTGGCCGATCGACTGATGGCCCAGGCACACGCCGAGAATCGGCAGCTTGCCGGCAAAGTGCTTGATTGCTTCGATGGAAACCCCGGCCTCGGTTGGCGTGCAAGGGCCGGGCGATACCACGATGCGCTCGGGGTTGAGGGCTTCGATTTCGGCGATGGTCATTTCGTCGTTGCGGATCACTTTGACGTCCGCACCCAACTCACCAAAATATTGAACGACGTTGTAGGTAAACGAGTCGTAATTGTCGATCATCAGTAACATTTGGGTTCAGCCTCTTGAATCTACTGACTTTATTGATGCCCCTGGATGGCCACGCATCAAACGATGGCCGCTGCCCACTGCGCGGGTTCGACCCGGTTCGAGCAACACATGAATCACAAAGGCAGAACGGTACAGGCCCGGCGAAGCCGGAAGGAGAAGAGTCAGGCGCGCCAACGCCAACGGGCGTGAGCCTTGATAACGCGCATCAAGAGTT
>CAYVPI010000143.1:0-13702 GCA_964453495.1 uncultured Pseudomonas sp.
GCGAAAAACCAGCCCACGCCACCTCCCCTCGTAGCAGCTGCCGCCAGGCTGCGTCAAGGGCCGCCAGGACCTTCTTCCAACCTTGGAATAGCGGGGCCGCTGCGCAGCCCATCGCAGATTGGCGGCAGCTCCTACAGAGATTGCGTTCTGCCGCGAATAGCGCAAGGCCCGCCAAATTGGCGGGCCTTGTGTGTTGAGGTTTACAGCATTGATGGATCAGAGGTGCAGTGCGTGGCCCAATGCCCGTAGTGCTGCTTCCTGCACCGCTTCGCCCAGGGTTGGGTGAGCATGAATGGTGCCGGCGATGTCTTCGAGTGTCGCACCCATCTCCAGCGATTGAGCGAAGGCGGTCGACAATTCCGAAACGCCAACGCCTACGGCTTGCCAGCCCAGGATCAGATGGTTGTCACGACGTGCGACTACGCGTACGAAACCACTCTTGGACTCCAGGGTCATCGAGCGGCCGTTGGCGGCGAAAGGGAACTGAGCCACGATGCAATCAACGCCAGCTTGTTGTGCAACCTCCGGCGTCGCACCTGCTACTACAACCTCCGGGTCGGTAAAGCACACCGCTGCAATGGCTGCTGGGGTGAACTCGCGATGCTTGCCGGCAATCAACTCGGCTACCATCTCGCCCTGGGCCATGGCCCGGTGGGCCAGCATCGGTTCACCGGTCAGGTCGCCGATGGCCCAGACATTACGCATGCTGGTCAGGCAGCGGTTGTCGATGGCAATCGCCGCGCCGTTCATCTTCAAGGCCAACGTCTCAAGGTTGAAGCCTTGGGTGCGAGGCTTGCGACCGACAGCGACCAACACCTGATCAGCCGCCAACGGTACCGGATGACCATCGGTAGTGCGTAACTGCAAAGTCTGCGAAGCCTGGTCGTAGCTTTCCACGCTGTGTTGCAAGTACAGCTTTAGGCCCAGGGCCTTGAGCGACTCGGCTACCGGCTGGGTCAGCTCGGCATCGTAGCTTGGCAGGATCCGTTCGCGGGCTTCGACCACACTGACTTCAACACCCAGCTTGCGGTAGGCAATCCCCAGCTCCAGGCCGATGTAACCTGCGCCAACCACAATCAACTGCTTGGGCAGGGTACGAGGCGCCAGGGCTTCGGTGGAGGAGATGATCGGACCGCCGATGGGCAGCATTGGCAGCTCGACACTCTGGGAGCCTGTCGCCAGCAGCAGGTGCTCACACTGGATGCGCACATTGGCACCTTCGACCTCAACGGTCTTGCCGTCGATGATGCGTGCCCAGCCGTGAACCACTTCTACCTTATTCTTTTTCAGCAGCGCTGCGACCCCGGTGGTCAGGCGGTCGACGATACCGTCTTTCCAGCTCACGCTCTGGCCGATGTCCAGGCTCGGCGCCTGCACCTTGATGCCCAGGTTCGATTGCTGGCTGTGCTTGTGGGTCTGGTGAAACTGCTCGGCAACGTGGATCAATGCCTTGGAGGGGATGCAGCCGATGTTCAGGCAGGTGCCGCCCAGGGCTTGGCCTTCGACCAGAATGGTTGGTATGCCCAGTTGGCCGGCACGAATGGCTGCAACGTAACCGCCAGGGCCGCCACCGATGATCAGCAAGGTGGTGTTCAAAGTCTGCATACTCACTCCACAAACAGGCTGGCGGGTTGTTCGAGCAGGCCGCGCATGGCCTGGATGAATTGTGCAGCGTCCATGCCGTCGACCACCCGGTGGTCGAAGGAGCTGGAGAGGTTCATCATCTTGCGGATGACGATCTGGCCCTTGATCACCATCGGCCGTTCCACGATGCGGTTGACGCCAATGATGGCGACTTCCGGCGCGTTTATCACCGGCGTACTGGCGATGCCGCCCAGGGCGCCAAGGCTGGTCAGGGTGATACTTGAGCCCATCAGTTCGTCGCGAGTGGCCTTGTTGGTACGAGCAGCTGTGGCCAGGCGACTTATCTCGCTGGCGTTGCTCCACAAGCTGCCGGCTTCAGCGTGGCGCAATACCGGCACCTTCAGGCCATCGTCGCTTTGTGTGGCAATGCCCACATGCACGGCGCCCAGGCGGGTGATGATCTGTGCTTCGTCGTCATAGCGCGCGTTGATCTGCGGGAAGTCACGCAGGGCCACGACCATGGCCCGCACCAGAAATGGCAGCAGGGTCAGGCGACCGCGGCTCTGTCCCCATTTTTCGTTGAGGTGTACGCGCAACTCTTCCAGCGCGGTGACGTCGATCTCTTCCACATAACTGAAGTGCGCAACGCGGCGCTTGGTGTCCTGCATGCGCTGGGCAATCTTGCGGCGCAGGCCGATCACCGGAATCTCGTGTTCGTCGGTACGCTTGCCATAGGCAGCAACGGATGCTTGCATGGCGTCTTGCGGTGAGTTCAGGAAGGCATCGAGGTCTTCGTGCAGAATGCGCCCGGCCGGGCCGCTGCCGTGCACATAGCGCAGTTCGATACCGGCGTCCCAGGCACGCTTGCGCACGGCGGGGGAGGCCAATGGGCGCTCGTCAGCCTGACGCGGTAGCGGAACATTGCGTACAGCGGCTGGAGTACTGGATGCAGGGGGTTGCAGCTGCGCTGTGGGTTGTTCTGCCGGTTTGCTGGCAACCTGCGGCGCAGGTGCGGGTGTTGTCGGGGCTGGGGCCGCAGGCGCGTCCTGGGCCGATGCCTGATAGTTGCCGGCGCCTTCGACTTCAATACTGATCAGGATGCTGCCCACCGCCATGACCTCGCCCGGCTGACCACCAAGCGAGATCACCTTGCCATGCACCGGGGAGGGGATGTCGACCATCGCCTTGTCGGTCATGACATCGGCCAGTACCTGGTCTTCGACCACCATGTCGCCGACCTTCACATGCCACTGCGACAATTCTACTTCTGCGATGCCTTCGCCAATATCCGGCATCTTGATGACGTGCGTGCCCATTCAGACCTCCATGACCCGTTGCAAAGCCGCGCCCACACGGGAGGGGCCAGGGAAATACGCCCACTCTTGAGCATGGGGATACGGCGTATCCCAACCGGTGACGCGCTCGATAGGCGCTTCCAGGTAGTGGAAGCAGTGCTCTTGCACCAGAGCCACCAGTTCGGCACCGAAACCACAGGTACGGGTCGCTTCATGCACGACCACACAGCGACGGGTTTTCTTCACCGAGTTGACGATGGTTTCCAGGTCCAGCGGCCACAGGCTGCGCAGGTCGATGACTTCTGCGTCGATGCCGGTTTCTTCGGCGGCCACTTGTGACACATACACGGTGGTGCCGTAGGTCAGGATGGTCACGTCCTTGCCCGGGCGGGTGATGGCGGCCAGGTCCAGCGGTACGGTGTAGTAGCCGTCCGGAACCTGGGCGGCAGGGTGCTTGGACCACGGGGTTACCGGGCGGTCGTGGTGGCCGTCGAACGGGCCGTTGTACAGGCGCTTGGGTTCCAGGAAGATCACCGGGTCATCGTTTTCGATGGAGGCGATCAACAGGCCTTTGGCGTCGTACGGGTTCGATGGCATCACGGTGCGCAGGCCACACACCTGGGTGAACATGGCCTCCGGGCTCTGGCTGTGGGTCTGGCCACCATAGATACCGCCACCGCAAGGCATGCGCATGGTCATCGGGGCGATGAACTCACCGGCCGAGCGGTAACGCAAGCGGGCCGCTTCCGAAACGATCTGGTCGGAAGCCGGGTAGAAGTAGTCGGCGAACTGGATCTCAACCACCGGGCGCAGGCCGTAGGCACCCATGCCCACGGCAGTGCCGACAATGCCGCTTTCCGAAATCGGTGCGTCGAACACCCGCGAGGTGCCGTACTTGGCCTGCAAGCCTTCGGTGCATCGGAATACACCGCCGAAGTAACCGACGTCCTGACCATAGATCACGACGTTTTCATCGCGCTCCAGCATGATGTCCATGGCCGAGCGCAGGGCCTGGATCATGGTCATGGTGGTGGTAGCCATGGCGTTTTCTACCTGAATGTTGGTGTTGTGATCGTTCATGTCAGATCCCCAGCTCCTGGCGCTGCCGACGCAAGTGCTCTGGCATTTCCTTGTAGACGTCTTCGAACATCGTTGCAGCGCTGGGCATCTGGCCACCGGCCAGGGTGCCGTACTGCTCGGCTTCTTTCTGCGCGGCGATGATCTGGGCTTCGAGCTCGGCACTGACCGCCTGGTGCTCTTCTTCGGACCACTGGCCGATGGCGATCAGGTGCTGCTTGAGGCGTGCGATCGGGTCGCCCAACGGGAAGTGGCTCCAATCGTCCGCGGGGCGGTATTTGGACGGGTCGTCCGAGGTGGAATGCGGGCCGGCACGGTAGGTCACCCATTCGATCAGGGTTGGGCCCAGGTTGCGGCGGGCGCGTTCTGCGGCCCAGGCCGAAGCACTGTAGACCGCCATGAAGTCGTTGCCGTCGACCCGCAGCGAAGCGATGCCACAACCCACGCCACGACCAGCGAAGGTGGTCGATTCACCGCCGGCGATGGCCTGGAATGTAGAAATCGCCCACTGGTTGTTGACCACGTTGAGGATCACCGGGGCGCGATAGACGTGGGCAAAGGTCAGGGCCGTATGGAAATCCGATTCGGCGGTAGCGCCGTCGCCGATCCAGGCCGAAGCAATCTTGGTGTCGCCCTTGATCGCCGAAGCCATGGCCCAACCGACGGCCTGGACGAATTGGGTGGCCAGGTTGCCGGAAATGGTAAAGAAGCCGGCATCGCGTACCGAATACATGATCGGCAGCTGACGGCCCTTGAGCGGGTCGCGCTCGTTGGACAGCAACTGGCAGATCAGGTCCACCAGTGGCACGTCTCGGGCCATGAGGATGCTTTGCTGGCGGTAGGTCGGGAAGCACATGTCGGTGACATTCAAGGCCAGCGCCTGGGCGCTGCCAATGGCTTCTTCGCCCAGGCACTGCATATAGAACGACATCTTCTTCTGGCGCTGGGCGACCACCATGCGGTTGTCGTAGATGCGGGTCTTGAGCATGGCGCGCATGCCCTTGCGCAGGATCTCGCTCGGGATGCCTTCGGCCCATGGGCCGAGGGCCTGGCCATGCTCATCGAGCACGCGAATCAGGCCATGGGCCAGGTCGGCCGTGTCGGCGGGGTCGACATCGATAGGGGGTTTGCGAACCTGACCGGCATCGCTCAGGTGCAGATAGGAGAAGTCGGTCTTGCAGCCAGGGCGGCCGGTGGGTTCGGGAACATGCAGACGCAGGGGTTCATAGGAGTTCATGCTTTCTCTACGCTCGCTCAGTCTTGTGTTTTTGTTGGGCGTCGGAGCTGTACAACCTTTGATGCTAAGTCTGGCCCAGGGTGGGAAACCCTGCTGACTGGCCAGTCATCAATAATTGACGTGGCTTAATCATATTCCCGGGCTGGGAGAATATTTCTCTCAACTTCGTTGCGTTTGGGCTGAGTTGGGGATAAAAATTCTTTATAGAATAAAAAAACAGGTGAATTTATCTCATGCGCAAACTGGACCGCACCGACATCGGTATTCTCAACAGCCTCCAGGAGAATGCCCGCATCACCAACGCCGAACTTGCCCGCTCGGTAAACCTGTCGCCCACGCCCTGTTTCAATCGGGTCAAGGCCATGGAGGAACTCGGTGTGATCCGCCAGCAAGTGACCCTGCTGGCACCGGAAATCCTCGGGCTGGATGTGAATGTGTTCATACACGTCAGCCTGGAAAAGCAGGTCGAGCAATCGCTGCACCGCTTCGAGGAAGAGATCGCCGAGCGCCCGGAAGTCATGGAGTGCTACTTGATGACGGGCGATCCGGATTACCTGCTCAGGGTGCTGCTACCGAGCATCCAGGCCCTGGAGCGCTTTCTTGATTACCTGACCCGCTTGCCGGGGGTGGCCAATATTCGTTCCAGCTTTGCCTTAAAGCAGGTGCGCTACAAGACGGCGCTGCCGTTGCCGGCTAATGGGCTGACGTTGCCGGGGTGAACACACGTATACCCCGCTCCTTGTAGGAGCGGGCTTGCCCGCGATGAGGCCAGTACGCCCAACACAGATTTCCCTCTAAGGTGCTTGATATTCCGAACGCCCGGTGCAAATGTTGTACATATCGCCGTTCGCGGTTTCGCACTGCATTTCAAGGACCGAATCATGACCACCCCAAGCCAGCGTTCACTTGCCGAACGATTACAAGGTATCGAGGAAGTCGAGTGCGTGACGCCCGACCTCAACGGCGTACCCCGGGGCAAGGTGATGACGCTCGAGGGCTTCCTCGAAGGCAGGCGTCTGCAGATGGCACGCGGGGTGCTGTTGCAATGCATCATGGGCGGTTACCCGCCGGCACGCTTCTATGGAAGCGATGACGGAGACCTGGTACTGGCGGCCGACCCCGACCAGATCCATCGCCTGCCCTGGAGTGAACGGCCGCGGGCCCTGGCCATTTGCGATGCCAATGAGTTGAACGGCAAGCCTTCGGGCTTGTCGACCCGCGGCTTGCTCAAAAACGTACTGGAGCGTTATGCCGCCCACGGGCTGGCGCCGGTGGTGGCCACAGAACTCGAGTTTTTCGTCTTTGCACCGAACCTCGACCCAACCCAGCCCTTCCAACCTCCGCTGGGCCTGGATGGACGCCGGGAAGAGGGCCAGTGGGCGTTCAGTATCAGTTCCGGCAACGGCCTGCGGCCGTTCTTCGATGAGGTGTACCGGTGCATGGCGGCCGTTGGCCTGCCGCGCGATACCTTCATGCACGAGATGGGCGTAAGCCAATTCGAGATCAACCTGCTGCACGGTGATCCGTTGTTGATGGCCGACCAGACGTTTTTGTTCAAGCACCTGCTCAAGGAAGTGGCGCTCAAGCATGGCTTGACCGTTGTGTGCATGGCCAAGCCCCTGGCGAAAACCCCGGGCAGTTCCCTGCACATACATCAGAGCGTGGTCGAGCAGGGCAGTGGCCGCAATGTGTTCAGCGACGAGCAGGGCCAGCCGACCGCGCAGTTCTTCCAGTTCATCGGCGGGCAGCAGGAGGCCATGGCTGAGTTTACGGCCTTGTTCGCACCGAACGTGAATTCCTACCAGCGCCTGAGCCACCCTTATGCCTCGCCCAACAATGCCTGCTGGAGCGAAGATAACCGAGCGGCCGGCTTGCGTATTCCAGCCAGTGCCCCGGCCGCGCGGCGTGTCGAAAACCGGCTGCCCGGTGCCGATGCCAACCCTTACCTGGCGATCGCCGCCAGCCTCGCGGCGGGGCTGCATGGTATCGAACAAAAAATACGGCCGACGGCTGCAGTGCAGGGCGAATTCGAAGTGCCTGAGCATCTGCTGTTGCCTTGTACCTTGCATGCTGCTCTAGAGCGGCTCAAACACGGCAAGCTGGCCAGGGCACTTTTGGGCGCTGAGTTCGTCGAAGGCTACATCGCCACCAAGACGCTGGAGCTGGCCAGCTTTTGCGATGAAATCAGCCCATGGGAGCGTCGGGTGCTGGCGTCACAAACCTGAGGCTGTCGCGCACAGGCTTGTTTATTTCGCGCCTCGACCGGCGCCCTACGCTTTTTCACTTATTCTTGTTAGCACTTTCACCTGACTCAAGGAGCCGCACGGAACGCCGATGCGACAAATCTGGAAATCTTTTCGTGCGTTGTACTTCGCCACGCTGATGATGTTGATCGGCTCCGGCTTGTTGAGTACTTACCTGGCCTTGCGCCTGGCTGCCGACAACACCGATGGCCTGTGGGTCGGTGCGCTGATGGCGGCGAACTACTTCGGCCTGGCCCTGGGTGGCAAGATCGGCCACCGCTTGATTGCGCGAGTCGGCCACATCCGTGCCTACGTGACCTGTGCCGGTATCGTCGGTGCGGCGGTGCTCGGCCATGGCTTGATCAACTGGCTACCGGCCTGGCTGTTCCTGCGGGTCATCGTTGGCCTGGGAATGATGTGTCAGTACATGGTCATCGAAAGCTGGCTCAACGAGCAGGCCGAGGCCAAGCAGCGTGGCGCGGTGTTCAGCGGCTATATGATCGCCTCCTACCTGGGGCTGGTGCTGGGGCAGTTGATCCTGGTGATGCACCCGCAACTGGGCCTGGAGTTGCTGATGCTGGTAGCCATGTGCTTCACCTTGTGCCTGGTACCCGTGGCCCTCACCCGGCGCATCCACCCGGCACCCTTGCACCCGGCGCCCATGGAGCCGCGCTTTTTTATCAAGCGCGTACCGCAGTCGCTCAGTACCGTGTTGGGTGCGGGGCTGATCGTCGGCTCGTTCTATGGCCTGGCACCGCTGTATGCGTCGCAGCAGGGCCTGAGTACCGAGCAGGTTGGCTTGTTCATGGGCTGCTGCATTCTTGCAGGCCTCTTGGTGCAGTGGCCGCTGGGCTGGCTGTCGGACCGCTACGACCGTGCGGTGCTGATCCGTAGCGCGGCAATCTGCATGGCATTGGCCGCCTTGCCGCTGGCGATACTGCCGGCCGTGCCGCTGGAGGTGCTGTTCGCGGTGGGCTTCGTCGTCTCGTTGTTGCAGTTCTGCCTGTATCCACTGGCGGTGGCGTTTTCCAACGACCACGTCGAGGGGGATAGGCGCGTGTCGCTGACCGCCATGCTGTTGGTGACCTACGGTGTGGGCGCCAGTATCGGCCCCTTGGTTGCCGGCGTATTGATGAAGTTGTTCGGCAGCCAGATGCTCTATGCCTTTTTCAGCTTCTTCGCCGTGGTGCTGGTATGGCGCATCCGGCCAAAGGCTGTCACCAACCTGCATCAGGTGGATGACGCACCGCTGTCGCACGTCGCGATGCCCGCGGCCAGTTCACCCTTGGCGGCAGCGCTCGACCCGCGGGTGGATGAGCAAGTGGTGCACGAGCAAATGCACAGCCCTGTGGAGCACGAAGTTGATCAGGCAAATGAGGAGCAGGCCAAGCCCGCTTCTGGCGAGCCAGCGCAAGAGCAGGTTGACGAGATGACAGCTGCAGCCGCAACGCAGGTCGACCCGGCAAGTGACGTTGAGCCGCAGGCGCACAAGCCTAAGCGCGAAGAGGAATAGGGGGAGTGCCCTCGCCCGAAGCGGGTGAGGGCATTGCAACTCAGTAGTCGTCGTCTTTGTCGAAGCGTCGCGCTTCGCGCTGCAGTTGATAGACGAAGCGCTCGACCTGGCGCTGCACCAGGCCGCTCATGTTGTGGAAGCGCACACCGGCAAAGGTGGTGTTGATCCTTTCTTCGAAGTGCAGGTAACGCAGCTCCACCGGCGCGTTCATTTTGCCGAACGGCAGTGCGGCGGCAAAGCGCTCATACACCTGGCCCAATTGCAGGCGCTCGCTGATGTCACCCTCGAAGCGCAGCTTGCAGCCGGTTGCGGAGATGTCCAGCAGCTTGCCGTTGAGCGCGCCCTTGCCCTTGAGCTTGTCGCCATCGAGTTGCACGCCGACCAATTGCGATAGCTTCAAGGCAGCGCGAAAAGCATTACGACGCTGGTGGTACACCACCTCGTTCGGCAGGCTACCGCGGTAGCAGCGGCCGGTCGTGCAATCGTCGATGGTCAGGGTCTGGGTCGACTCCCAGGCAATGCGAACCCCATCATGAAACCCTTCGATGCGAAACGGTTCGCCGTTTTCCAGGAAACGTTCGCCGTCACGCGGGATCATTTCGTCCAGGGCAATCGAATTGTTTTCGCGGTCAACGGCAATCAGATAGCTCTGGAAGCGCTGGCTGCGTTCATGAAAGGTGATGATCAGCGGGTCATGGCTTTCTTGCAGCATTCGCAGATTGGCAGCGATCTCCAGGGGTGTGGTAAGTACCTTAGGAGGCTGCGGAGCTTCTTCCGCGCTTAGGGCGTTGGACACGGTTGTTCAATCTCCAGGCTAAAACGAGGGCATGCAGTAAGTGGCATTTTGCCAGTATGTATGATGCCTTGGAACAAAAAGCGCCTTGAAACAAAAAACATCAAGCCTGACTGAGTGCTCGCGGCTTGGCGAGGAGCGAGGTCGAGCCGCGGTTGTCATAGAGTGACGGCGCTTCGCCGCCCATCAGAATGCGCAGCTGATTGGCGGTTGTCATCTGCTGCAAGGTAATGGAGCGGCCATTGCCTTCATTGACAGCCTGGCATTCGCCCAGGGTACGTCCCAGCAGCTCGATCTGCGTGCGCAATTGTGCGCCCAGGTGCGATTGGCGGGCCAAGGCCTCGAGACCGTCACGGTCCGGGCTCAGGTTCAGGCTCGCCAGTAGTTCGCTGCGGCGACGACCGTTCTGGTCAAGCAACACGATCAGCGATTGCTTGTGGGCCAGGATATTTTCCAGCGACTGCATGTCGCGCCCGTGCAAGGCCAGGGATTCGGCCTGCAGTAGCTCGAGCAGTTGCTGTGCTGGAAGAAGATCCGCTTCGATCAATTGCAATAGCTGTGTGTCGTACATGGCAGGCTCTGGTTTTCAGCGTCCAGAAGACCGCGCGGCCTAAGCCTAGCGCTGGGCTTCGAAGTTAAGCAGTTTGCTGGCGACGCGGTTGCTGTCGACCTTGTAGCTGCCATCGGCGATGGCCGCCTTGAGCTCGGCAACCCGGTCTTTATTGACCACCGGTTGGTCGCGCAGCTTTTCGGTAACTTGCTGCAACTGCTGTGCCTCTGGGCTCAAATGCACGGATTCGCCGCTGCTGGTGCCTTGGGCCGCGGTCGTTGTCGGCGTGGCAGTCTCCTGGGGGGCAGCAGGGCGCGTGGTGGCGCCAACCGGGGCCGTGTTGTTGGTGCGACTGATGTCGATAACCATGATGGAAAACCTCTGGGAATTTGGACGCTTGCCTTGTTTTCGGCCAAACCCAAATAAACTTTAGGCGCAATTCACGCATGGGCTTCGCGCCAGCGCCGTGGACATCGATGGCATCCAGTTTAGGAAAACCCGGTGCGTACTGCCAGCAATAGATGAACTACATGGCCACTTCCACTTGCCCGGGGCCGGTGACGCGCGCCTTGACCACACGCTTGGAATTGAGGTTGCGCACACGGATCTGCTCGCTCAGCGAGCCCTCGGTCAGGGCCTCGCCCGGCATGCGCACACTCAGCGTACCGCTGCGGGCGGTAATGACCACGTGATCGCCCTTTTGAATGACCTCTGCCTGCTCCAGGTGCACAGGTGTCAGCACCTGGTCGATGACCGTCGAGCGTACCAGTTTCTGCCCAAGGGCCTGGTCCAATGCGGTCAGGTAGCCCTGGTTGAGCAGCCCTACATCGCGCTCGCGCAGGGCGATATCCTGCTCGCCCAGTACGCTTTGGCGCTTCATCGGCCGCGTGCTGACCACCACGTCGCGCAACAGTCGCACCTGGGCCGGGACGAACACCGTCCAGGGGCCGCTGCCGTCACAGCGTACGCGCACGGTCACCCGGCCCAAGGGCTGGGCCGGGCTTTCCAGGGTGGCTGTCAATTCTTTGTCGCACAGCGGCATGCGCAAGCGCGGGTCGAGTTGGTTGACCTGGATCTCGTAGCGCCCCTCGGTTTGGCTGGTCGCCAAATAATCTTCGACAGTGAATTCAAGAAACCCTTGAGTGACACCGATAAGCTGTTCGGGCAAGGTAACAGCGTTCGCCAGTGCTCGGCCGCCGCAAAGCAGTAGGCACGAAGCGGTGAGGACGCAGAACGTACTGCGTACCGGGTGTCGGAAAAATGTCGTTTTGCTGTTCATAACATTAAAAAAAGCAAGGCCCGTGCCGACTGATAGATCAGCAGTGGTCCGCAGCTTTGATTAAGGAGTCTGGCATGGCTGGTGTAATGGATTCAGTGAACCAGCGCACTCAACTGGTGGGGCAGAATCGCCTCGAACTGTTGCTGTTTCGGCTCAACGGGCAGCAGTTGTACGGCATCAATGTGTTCAAGGTCCGGGAGGTGCTGCAATGCCCCAAGCTGACCCTGTTACCCAAGTCCAGCCCGGTTGTGCGCGGTGTGGCGAATATTCGTGGGGCGACCATCCCGATTCTCGATCTGGCGATGGCGACCGGCTTGCCCGGCCTTGCGGATATCAGTAATGCCTTCGTGATCATCACGGAGTACAACACCAAGATTCAGGGCTTTTTGGTGCATTCGGTCGAACGCATCGTCAACATGAACTGGGAAGAGATCCATCCGCCACCCAAGGGCACCGGTCGCGATCACTACCTCACGGCAGTGACACGCATCGACAACCAGCTGGTTGAAATCATCGATGTGGAAAAGGTGCTGGCCGAAGTGGCGCCGACGTCCGAAGCGATTTCCGTGGGGGTTATCGATGCCGACATCCAGCACAAGGCGGTTTCCCTGCGCGTGCTCACCGTGGATGACTCGACGGTGGCGCGTAAGCAAGTGAGCCGCTGCCTGCAGACGGTCGGGGTCGAGGTGGTGGCCTTGAACGACGGTCGCCAGGCGTTGGACTACCTGCGCAAAATGGTCGATGAGGGCAAGCGCCCGGAAGAAGAGTTCCTGATGATGATTTCCGACATCGAGATGCCGGAAATGGACGGGTACACCCTGACGGCCGAGATCCGCAACGACCCGCGCATGCAAAAGCTTCATATCATCCTGCATACTTCGTTGTCGGGGGTATTCAATCAGGCGATGGTCAAGAAGGTCGGTGCCGATGACTTCCTGGCCAAATTCCGTCCTGATGACCTGGCATCCCGGGTAGTCGACCGGATCAAAGCAGCAGACATCAGCTAGGGGCGTTCGGCCCCCGGCAGTCAACACGATTTAAGAGGCGGCAGCATTGTCTACGGGTAATTTGGATTTCGAACAGTTCCGGGTGTTCCTGGAAAAAGCCTGTGGCATTTTGCTCGGTGAAAACAAGCAGTACCTGGTCTCGAGCCGTCTCAACAAACTGATGGAGCAGCAAGGCATCAAATCCCTGGGTGAGCTGGTTCAGCGCATCCAGACCCAGCCGCGCAGCGGTTTGCGCGAGATGGTGGTGGATGCCATGACCACCAACGAAACCCTGTGGTTTCGTGACACCTATCCGTTTGAAGTCTTGAAGAACAAGGTGTTGCCCGAAGCGATCAAGGCGGCCCCCGGCCAGCGCTTGCGGATCTGGTCGGCGGCGTGCTCGTCGGGTCAGGAACCGTATTCGCTGTCGATGTCGATCGATGAGTTCGAGCGCGTCAACATGGGCCAGTTGAAGATGGGCGCGCAAATCGTCGCGACCGACTTGTCCGGCACCATGCTGACCAACTGCAAGACCGGCGAGTACGACAGCCTGGCCATCGGCCGAGGTCTGTCGCCCGAGCGCCTTCAGCGTTACTTCGACCCCAAAGGGCCGGGGCGCTGGGCGATCAAGGCGCCGATCAAGAGCCGCGTGGAGTTTCGCTCGTTCAACCTGCTGGACAGCTACGCGGCCCTGGGCAAGTTCGACATTGTGTTCTGCCGCAACGTGCTGATCTACTTCTCCGCCGAGGTGAAGAAAGACATCCTGTTGCGCATCCACAGCACGTTGAAGCCAGGCGGTTATCTGTTCCTTGGCGCGTCCGAAGCGCTGAACGGTTTGCCGGATCATTACCAGATGGTCCAGTGCAGCCCGGGGATCATTTACCAGGCGAAGTGAATTTGCCGGCGTCATCGAAAACGGGAGTCCTCATGGGCTCCCTTTTTTATGCCTGCCGCTATCCCGCTAACACCGCATACACCTGCAGGAGCGAGCCTGCTCGCGATGGTGTGTCAGCGCATGCGGGGGTTGATCGATACCCCATCGCGAGCAGGCTCGCTCCTACAGGGGTGGCGGTGTTCTTTGGATCAAAGAAAGCGGCAGAAAAGCGGCATCCGGCGGAAAACCGTTGCCGCTTTTCTGGCATTGC